>JBAWAP010000127.1:0-6294 GCA_049589355.1 Anaerolineae bacterium | reverse complement strand
CCCTGGGAGGGAGGGGTGGAGGTATGAATTATGACAGCTTATATCATTCGCCGCTTGCTGCAATTGCCCATCACCGTGTTTGGCGTGACTGTGTTTATCTTCGCCATGACGATGGTGCTCTCCCCGGTAGAGCGGTCGGCTCTATACGTGCGGGACTTCCCTCACACCGAGGGGGCACTTGAGGGCATCATCCGGCGCTATGGGCTGGACGATCCTTTCCACGTGCAATACTGGCGCTGGCTGGTGGGCCGCACCGATCCTGAGACAGGGGGGAAGGTAGGCGGCGTGCTGCGAGGTGACCTGGGTTTTTCTCGCACCGGCCGCCAGCCAGTCATAGATCATATTCTGCATCGCCTGCCAGCGTCGCTGGAGTTGGCGCTGTGGAGCGTGCTGCCCATCATCGGTGTCGGTATCTGGCTGGGGATCATCGCGGCGATAAATCACAACAAGCTTATTGACCAGGTGGCGCGCGTGTTCAGCATCGTCGGCTGGTCATTTCCCACCTTCGTCTTTGCCTTACTGGTGCTGATGATCTTTTATGCCAAGCTGCATTTGTTTCCGCCGGGGCGTCTCTCGGACTGGGCCACCCAGGTGATCATGTCTCCTGAATTCCACCGCTATAGCCAGTTGAACACCATTGATGCCCTGCTCAACCTGCGGCTGGACATCTTTTGGGATGCCCTGCGCCACCTGATATTGCCTATTGTTACCTTATGCTACATCCAGTGGGCGATGCTGCTGCGGCTGACGCGCTCTTCTATGCTCGAAGCCCTGCGGCAAGATTACATGACCACCGCCCGGGCCAAGGGCTTGGCCGAAAGGACGGTGATCAACCGCCACGCTTTGCCCAACGCGCTCATTCCTGTGGTCACCGTCGGCGGGATAACGGTCGTGAATCTGGTGAACGGGGCGGTCATCACCGAAACCATCTTTAATTATCCTGGCGTGGGAAGGGCGGTGGCGGAGGCGGCCCAGACTCTGGACGTATTGACCGTACTGGGTTTTGTGTTGCTTAGCTCGGTGCTGTTTATCGTAGCAAACCTGTTGATAGACGTGATGTACGCCTTCCTGGACCCGCGTGTCCGCCTGGGTTAAAGAAACCCGGTTTTTGAGAAAAACCGGGTTTCTGAACACAAATGAGGTGCTGAGTAATGGCAGAAACAGTTACTGCGCAGAAAGTCTCCCGAGAAGCACTTTTCAGACCCGAAGAACAGGCCGCCTGGAGGTTGCGCGAACTCCATGGGCTCGAACGGCTGATAGGGCCAGAGTGGTATCGCATTTTGCGTGGGCTGTTCACCAACATCCTGTCGGTGGCCGGCCTGCTCATCGTCACGTCCTTTATTCTGGCCGCCGCCTTCGCGCCTGTGCTGGCGCCCCCGCTGAGGGTGGCTGCTAATCCCTACCTCATCCCTCGCGACGGGTTTGGTCCCGAACCCCAGCCGCCCGGCACGGTCTGGGCGCGTGGAGCGCCGCCAATCCCCTTCTGGTACAAGGCAGTCACGGGCAAGGATGAGTGGGTCCATTTGATGGGCACTGCCAGCGGCCAGTTTGATATCTACTACGGTGTCGTCTGGGGTACTCGCACGGCCCTTTTTGCAGGGGTCGTGATCACGTTTACCACGGTGGCTATTGGCTTGATCATAGGTTCGCTGGCCGCCTTTTACGGTAGTTGGCTGGATGACCTGTTGATGCGCATCACCGAGATTTTCATGGCTTTCCCCTTCCTGTTGGCGGCGCTTACCTTGTCCGCCATCCTGGTGCCCAAGTTTGGCCGGAGTATCTGGCCGCCCACGATCGCGCTGATCATCTTCGGCTGGACGCGCTACGCCCGGGTGATCCGGGGCGAAATCCTATCGGCCAAGGAGCGCGACTATGTAATGGCCGCCCATATCGTCGGGGCCAAGGATGCCCGCCTGATCATCCGCCACATCCTGCCCAATACCATCTACCCCATTCTGGTGTTGGCCTCTTTTAGTTTGGGCGATGCGGTCGTCACTTTTTCCGCCCTGAGCTTCCTGGGGGTGGGCACACAGATTGGCTACGCGGACTGGGGCCAGATCATCAGCTTTGCCCGAGACTGGATCATGAGCCTGGATACCCATTGGTACATTATCGTTTTCCCCGGCCTGTCTCTGATCGTCTTTGGCCTGGGCTGGAACCTGATCGGTGATGCCTTGCGGGACATCCTGGATCCGAGAATGCGTGGCACCCGGGGGTGACACATGCTGCCTCCCGATCACGACGTTCAGACACGGCGCCTCTCTTTGAGGCTGGGTCTACGTAATGGCTTGCTCATTGGCCTGGCGCTGGCGTTGGGAGCCTGGGCTCCCGACGCCATTTTGTTGAGCACCTCTCACGTGCGGCTGCTCTACCCGAGTCTCCTCCTCGGCTGTCTGGCGTTACTGCTGTTGGGCGGCCTGGGCGGCTGGCTGGCGGCGTGGCCTGGTAGCGCCTTCGCGGGTGGCCTGATTTGGCTTCTGGTGGCGGGTCTGATGACCCTGGCGATCGGCCACCTGCCCTATGAAGGCTGTAGCCTGACCGTGTGGCTGGCCGACCGTCGTTCTTGGGGGTTGCCCATTTACCCCTTTAGCCCCCCTGCTCAGGTGGGCATGGTGATGGCCGGTTTCTTCATCGTGCTCTTGCTGACCATCTTGGGCCTAGTCCAGAATTATCGTCTGGAGAACGTGGGGTCAGAGATCGACGCCAATGGTCGTATGAGCGGCCGTGCCTGGTTCTTGCTTGTTCTCCCCTTGCCGTTAGTGTTTGGCGTCGGCCTCATCGCCAATACTCTGGTGAGCCCCCTGCGCGTGGCGCCACAGTTGGTCCACGAAGCCATCCATACCGGCCGCACCTACCCTGGCGACCTATTTGAATTAAGCCTGGAGCGAGCCGTCAATTACAATGCTATTTCTGGCGTCCGTGACCAGATGAGCGCCAGTTACTCCCTGACCATTGGCAGTGTTGACCTGGGAGTGGCCGACACCATCTTTGTCGTGGCCCATTTTGACAACGGTGCCTGGATTAACTGCCGGGTGGTAGCCGACCAGCTCTCCTTCTGCTACGATGCCAGCCCGCCGTACCGCCTGGGCTTCCCGGCCCTCCTCACGGCCGGCAAAACGCCGGAGGATTGCCCAAGGTGTACGGTCGAGGTAAATGACGAGCAACGCGCCTGGCTCCTGGCGCGGGGCGAGAATTTCGCTGGTTCACCCCGCCTTACTCGCCTGGCGCAGTGGGGCAGCTACGTTTTGATGCGCGCCGAATCACCTGGCAGTGATTACGCTGTGGAGTGTCTCTTCAACGGCATCAGTTCGGTAAGGTTAGAGCGTTGCCGGGAGGTGAAAACGGCGAACCCAACCGCGGAGCGCTCGTCCGCCATCCCCCTAAGGTTTTGGGTAACTGCTCAGCCTGTCATTCTGAGCGAAGCGAAGAATCTCGTTTGTGCGAAGAACGAGACCCTTCGCTTCGCTCAGGGTGACACCAAAAGCGTCCAAATCTGCCAGGGCTGAGCAGTTACGGTTTTGAATTGTCCTGCTATGCGCTACCCCCTGCCACCTATGCTCAAGTTCCTCCTTCGCCGCCTGTTGTCGGTGCTCGCCACGCTTCTTGTGATTACGGCCATTATTTACGGCGTCGTCATGCTGGCCCCCATCGAATCCCGAGCCAGGTTGTACATGGGCAGGCGCACACGCGCGTTCATGCCTCCGGAACTTGAGCAACGTACCATTGAAACGATCATCAGAGAACACGGGTTGAATGATCCGTATCCCATCCAGTATTTCCGCTGGGCCTCGCGCTTGATCCGGGGAGAGTGGGGCTGGAGCCCCATCCTGCGCAGCGACGTTCTGGACGTCTTACTGATGCGGATGCCTGCGACAGTCGAGTTGACCTTGTACTCCCTGTTGCTATTCATCCCGCTGGGATTGGTTAGCGGTGCCGTTGCGGGATGGAGGCGAACCCGCATCGCCGACCAGGTATTCCGTCTGGTCGCCTTCATCGGCATGTCAGTTCCACCGTTCATTCTCGGCTTGGTCCTTCTATCCCTCTTTTACGTGGGTCTGCACTGGTTCCTCCCTGGATATCTCAGCACGGTCGAGAGCTTGGCGGTCCGGTCGTCATCGTTCAAGACCATCACTGGTTTGCTGACGATTGATGGCCTGCTCAATGGGCGGCCCGACATCAGCCTCGATGCTATACGCCACCTGGCGCTGCCGGTCGTTACCCTGAGCCTCCTTCACTGGGCGACGCTGGGTCGAGTGACGCGCACGTCGGTGATCGAGGAATTGGACAAAGACTACATCGTGGCCGCCCATGCGCGTGGCCTGTCCCCACGGCGAATACTCTGGGGACACGTCTTGCGCAACGCGGCGGTCCCTGGCCTGACCAGCAGCGCCCTCTCGGCGGCCTCGCTGATCACCGGAGTTTACGTCGTCGAGGTGGTGTTTGGCTGGCCCGGCGTCTCGAAACTGATCACTTATAGCATGTGGCAGCCAGATGTAGCATTGGCGGCGGGTTTTGCCGTGTACAGTGTCCTGTCCGTTCTATCGGTGATGATCCTCCTTGACATCATCCAGGCCATCGTTGACCCACGGCTCCGGGAAGGGGGCAGTAAATCGTGAGGAATCTGCGGCGCTTCCTTTCCCGGCGGCAGAATCTATTTGCTTGTACCATCGTGGGATTCTACATCTTGGTCGCCATCCTCGCGCCTCAGTTGGCCCCGCCGGATGATGCCGACAATCCCAGCCCCTTCAAAATAGTCGGCAAGTCTTATGATACAATCCCGCACCCGCCCAGCGCAGAGGCTCCCTTGGGCACCGTACCGGGACAAATGGACGTCTATCACACGCTCGTCTGGGGCACACGTTCGGCGCTGCGTTTCGGCCTGATCGTCACCCTGACTACGGCCTGCCTTGGGGTTCTGATTGGTGCTATCAGCGGTTACTATGGAGGGGCTGTCAATGGCCTGGTCATGCGCATCACCGATGCCTTTCTCACTTTTCCGGCCATCGCAGGCGTTTGGCTGTTAGGGCAGGTCATGATGCCGGCCTCTCCCTTCGCCGAGCCAACGCCGCTTCTGAAGGTGTTGTTCAACCTGAAACTGCATCCTGTGATGCTGACCCTCATCCTGTTCTCCTGGATGCCCTATGCCCGGCTGATCAATGCCAACATTATCCAGTTGAAACAGACGGAGTACGTGCAGGCCGCCAGGGCAGTGGGGGCGCGGAACGTTCGCATCATTCTGCGACACCTGCTCCCCAATGCTCTCTCGCCGGCCATCGTGCTGGCCGCCAGAGACGTTGGTGGCATGGTGATCCTGGAATCCGCTTTCACTTTCGTTGGCCTAGGCGGGAGCACCGAGTGGGGCGTCCTATTGGTAACGGGTCGTGACTACGTCATCGGGATGGGTGGGAACCCGTTGACCTACTGGTGGGTCTTTCTGCCTGCCACCCTGGCGCTGGTGTTCTTTGGCATCGGTTGGAACCTGCTGGGAGATGGACTGAACACCCTGCTGAACCCACGGACATCTTACTAGAAACGCGGGGCAGAATTCGACTTGACATTGTGACTTCATAAAGTTATAATGCATAATGCATTGATAACCTCCAATGTTCAGACTCAGCGACTTCGATCAGCAAGTGATCCAGAGGTGGCGGATCACAAAAAGGGATCTGGAGGAGGCAGAAATGAAAGTTCGCTATCGGGAATTCGTTTTTCCTCCATATCCGGGAGCGAAACCCTGTGTGGTCGGCTGCATAGTAGATTGGGGCGAAGGTGAATGTAAAGATACGTTTAGGTTCCGCTACTTTTTCCTGGCTTGGTTGGATCCTTTGGTTCGTTACCTGTCGCAGCGGATCAAAGCCCTGAATGTGGGACTGGATAACCTGGAGCAGGGGCTGGGTGTCTATGCTGGCACGGGGTATTGGTTGGAAGTGAAAGAACGAGAAGGGGAAGACGAAGAAACTCTACGGCTTTGGTTCTGCAAGAACTACATGCACGGGGAGCTGGTGATGAAACGGCTTTTTCCTGAGGGGCCGCCGGTTCGCTGGCAACCATCTCAGATGCGAAGCTCAGCCGTGGAATCAGCATCACAACCTGCTGCCGCCACCCCCGTATTGCGAGAAGAGCCAGCCGGATACACGCTGGAAGGGGAGGAGTATTCTGACTCTCATTGACCTCTTCCCTATCACCACTCACATTGACTCCAACGGCTACCTCTGGATAGGAGGCTGCCGGGCCGACGCCCTGGCTCGGCAGTTCGGCACCCCTCTCTACGTCTTCGATGAAGCCACCCTGCGC
>JBAWAP010000126.1:0-15504 GCA_049589355.1 Anaerolineae bacterium | reverse complement strand
CAGCTTCACCTTCTAGCTCCTCCAGTTCTGAATAGGCCGGCTCCTCGGCCAACTCGGCCATCTCTTCCTCGTCTGACTCACCAGGTTCCACGACTTCGATGCCCAGGTCAAGCAGATGACGATAAAGAGCATCGAGCTCCTCCACATCCGATTCGGCCTCGGGGAAGACCTCTAGGATGTCCTCCGGGGTTAGGTATTTCTGCTCAGTACCTTTCGAGAGCAGTCTCTTCACACTTGGCTTTTCCTCAAGAGGCTCAGCCATTGCTCTTCTCACCTACACAGTTCAAGTTACGAGACCGGGGACTCCTTTGAGGGCAGCTTCACGTCGTCCGACCAATGAACGGGCAGCCAAGGCCTGATAAATGCCCCTTAGGGCACTAAGATATAGGTCCACCATCTGGCCATATTCCTCAACTGTACCCCCCCCTGGCTCTTCGGCGTCTGCCTGGAGGAAACGCAACTCCTCAACCAACCTCTGAAGCTTCCGCTGACGCAGACGCAGGGCCCCCTCAATCAGGGCCTTTTCTGCCTTGTCTTCATCAAGGGGAGGGGCACCCCTTGGCCCTTCCAACAAAAAGTCGAAGCGAAGATGCAGCATCGGGTCAAGCTCTTCCTGAAGGCCCTCTAGATCCGAGCCTTCCTTCAGACCCATACTCTCTAGCCAGGAGGCGAATATCTCCCGGTTCTCAGCTTGGACAAAATCATCAACATTCAGCCCGTCTGCCCCCACACCCCGCAGCACCTCATCCAAACTATGAAGTAAGTGTGGCCTTTTGAGTAAAGCAGAGAGGCAGTATTCTTCCAGCCCAAAGATGAACTCCTCTCTGTCTGGTAGCTCTTCCCTCTCTACCTCGTGTCTTTTGGCCTTCTTGCCCTTCATCCCAGCCTGACGCAGGAGTGTCCTCTCGTCCATCCGAACCAAACGAGCCAGCTTCTGGATATAGTGGGTCCTTTCGACGGCATTACCAATCTCCTGGATGATAGGCATAAGCCTGCGCACAGCTTCCGCCTTGCCCTTGGGCGAATCCAGGTCCAGATCCGAAGTGACAACCTTGAAATAGTACTCCACTATCGGCAGGGCGTTCTCAACCAGCTCGGTCCACAGAGCAGGGCTCTCCCTGATCACCTTGTCGGGATCCTGTCCCTGAGGTAGGGTGATGATGCGGATGTCTATGTCCAGATGGCTCTCATATTTGATCAAGCCGCCAGGGGTGGGCACAGGCACCACTCGTTCGGCCAGGGTCTCCTGGGCCAGGGCCATGCTGCGCAGGGTGGCCTGATAGCCGGCGGCGTCAGCGTCCAGGGCCAGGGCAAAACGCTTGCTGAATCTTGCCAGTAGCTTGAGCTGGGCCTCCGTCAGAGCCGTGCCCATGGAAGCCACCACGTTGGCTATCTCGTGCTGGTGTGCCATCAGCACGTCCATGTAGCCCTCGACAATGATGGCCAATCCCTCTCGCCGGATGGCCCCTTTGGCCAAGTCCAGGCCGAAGAGGATGGTGCTCTTATCGAAGACATGGGTCTGAGGTGAGTTAATGTACTTTGGAGTGGAATCATCCAGCGCCCTCGCCCCAAAGCCTACAACCCTGCCTCGCTCGTCGCGGATGGGAATGATCAGCCGTCCCCGGAAGCGGTCGTAGTGGCCGCTGCCGTCCTCCCGTTCGATGATCAGCCCCGCCGCCAGGATGTCCTCTCGTCTGTATCCCCTCTCCTGCAGATAATCGCCCAAGGCCTGCCAATCGTCGAGAGCGTAACCCAATTGGAATCTGTTGATGGTCTCCCGATTGATCTCACGCTGGGCAAGATAGCTGCGCACCGTCTCGCCCTCGGTGGAATTTAAGAGCAGGTTGTGAAAGTACTCGGCGGCCGTCTCGTTGATTTCGTGCAGTCGCTTCTTAAGTGTGTCCTCGGCTAGATCGGCCTCAGTTCGGGGCTTCAGGCTCACCCCTGCTCGCTGGGCCAAGAGGCTCAGGGCCCCGGCGAAATCCTGGTTCTCCTGCCGCATAACGAAGGTGAAGACATCGCCTCCCGTGCCGCAGGCCCCGAAGCAATGCCAGCTCTGGGTGTCTGGGAAGACGATGAAGGAGGGCGTCTTCTCAGCGTGGAAGGGGCAGATACCCTTGTAGTTCCGCCCTGCCTTCTTCAGGGCGACGTAGCTGGAGACCACTTCGACTATATCCAACCTCTCCTTGATCTCGTCAACCACGCTCATACCGACGACCTTTCAAGCACTCAGTGCTGGTTAGGATTCTCCACTGCTAGCTTCTCTTTCCCGGCAGCTTCGCAGAGCACATCATCAGCGGCGACGAAGATGAGAGACGGGAGCTCATCTTCAACCAGAACTCGGTTTAGGACAAGGGCAGTCGCCAAGTGCACCGCATCGTAGCCGCGCAAAGGATGACACTGGGTTAAATCTACGGCAAAACTAACCACCTCTTCATCGATTCTTGCAATCTCATAATCTCTTTTATCCACATCGGCCAGGAAACGAGTTAAGGCTTTCTCGCAATCATTCCGGCTTATTTCCCCGGTGCGCACTTTTCTGGCCAAAGCAGCAGCAACTTCCACGATGCAGATTTGAACAATCGTCACCGAATTTTCGGGATTCTCAATAAGGCCCTTGATCCATCGGCTACCCCTCTCAGGGGCGTAGCGCTTAGCCACAGCGCTGGTATCAAGAAAATATCTCATCTTTCCCCTCGACCGACGATGATCTCCTCAGAGAGGGGGGGGTCCAAGTTGGCTAAAGCTCTCTCTACTTCCTCCAAGCTTGGAGGCTCTCGGTCAAGGGATAGTCGGGTTCTAATGGCATTAGCAAATACCTGTTGCTCCTCCGGGGACATTATCAACCCTCTGTCCAAGAGAACTTGCCGCGCTCGCTTCCCCTGTTCTTCCTGCCTTTTCTGTAGCCACTCCTCCAGGGCTTCAATGATAACCTCGTCGGGCGGTAAGGCCTCCTGCTGTAGACGCTTCGCCAGCGGCTCCGGCAATCTAACTTCTATCGTGCTCATGATGTGCTCCTTCCCAACTTGCCCGTTCGTAGCCCTTCTCCCACCAGGCGGCGACGGTGGATTTGATTTTGTGGTCGAGCGAAATCCGTGCCGTGATCTTTCAGAGGATGGTTAATGAAGAGAGCACTCTCTGAGCCAGTCTCAGGTCTCTGGAGGTCATCGGCAGAAGTCCGGTGACAGAGTCATCATAGTCCACCATGTTCCGGTGTCTTCGCAGACGGTCCAAGTTATGGCCTATCTGACTACGCAATCGGTCAGGGTTGTTCTTGAATTGATCGCGAACATATGCGTGGGCTTCGCCCCCAGGAGGGATTACATGCCCCTCATGATCACGCAAATGATTCCGTGCTTTGCAGAAAGCCGCATAGTACGCCCGACTTATGGCAGCACGCAACTTGGCTTCCTGGCTTGCAGGGCTCACAGCTTGCCCAGCGAGTTCCTGTGCCAAACCAAGATACTCAGACCAGTCAAAACTCATAGGAATTCTACGTCAATGCAAAGCTTCCCTTGGGCTGTTTGAGCGGCATCCAGCCACCAGTCCCTATCGAAGCGATCCAATCTATCCAGCGCCTCATCCGGCGTGAGGCTCATGTAGATGAGAGCAAATAACTCATGATCGTCCGGTGCTTCTGGATCAGTCACAACCTCAAGAAAGACCCGTGGATATGGCCCGAAGTATCTATCAATCTGGCCGTAGGCCTCTAATAATAACAGGACAAGAAACGGATTGTCTTCAAGGAATCGGGATACCTCTTTCGCCTCTCTAAAGATGTAGAGTCGCTCAAGCAATCTGATCTCGATCCTAGGGATATAAACGGTGGAGGCACCTGCTTGCTGCCAGGTTTGGATCGGTTCCAGGAGTTCTTGCAAGGCTGCTGAAGAAGCTGAAGGGAACGCTTTAACTACCTGCCCTGCCTCGTCCTTATGCCACCGCAGCCATCCTGCTCTCTCAGGCAGGAGAAACGGTGCCCTTTGAAGGCCCGGCACCACAGATTGTTGAACATTTGCAAGGTACGGCATCTATTCCTTCACCTCCTCAAACATCTGCCTCAGGCGATCTGTAATGCAGGCTTCAAAGACCTCTTCAACGTGACCATGCGCGATTTCAAGCCACTCAGAAATAGCAGCCAGGGACACTTCCCCCGGTTTAGTAAGAAAATAGTCGAGGTCAAGCATCACAGGGACAATGTCAGGCGTCTCAGTGGTGGCATTTGTTAACTGGAGCCTCAAGACATCCCTTGTCCCCTCATACGGGATTTGTATCCCTACAATGAATGGCCCATGTTCCTGGGGTAGATTTGGCCCGACAAAGGGGTAGAACAAGAAGTGGTCCTCCATTTCAATACTTGGCCCAGGGACCTCAATGCGGTTGATATATCGCAACCCAATACGGCGGATACCTTTGGGATTCGCAGCTTCGCAGTAGGCACTAAAGCTTGTCTGGATCAAAGGCAGAAACTCTTGCCATGTGGGATATGGCTTCAAATGATTGACAGCCAACAGATCCGGCCCAACTTGAATTAGAGCCCTTTCGTCCTCACGTAAGAACTGCATGCGATCAGTCGTTCTGGCCTGCTGCTCTACGCCCTCAGGGCTGGCTGAGACACTGGTCTCAAATGCCCTGACTTGTCGCCTCTTGGGAAAATCATCCCGCACCCTTTCGTAGACCAGGCCAGGAATGGCAAGATCCCAAGGCAAGCTAGGCTCAAACCGAAACTCGCACAGCGCCTCGATAATGGGGGGATTCTTATATCTTCTGCCCATCGGATTAACCTCAGCTTTCAGGAACTTGAACTTCCAGGATATGGGGCCGACAATTGGTATTTTATCACAAACAACATGCTAAAGCAAATCTATGCCTTTCTGGAAGTCTAGCTCGACCGCTGGGAACCCCGAGGTGTCGGCTTTTTGACGGACTTGCGCACGCGGCTCAGCGGGTGACGGCCACCGTGGTCAAGGGCAAGCGGTCATCGGGCAGGCGATGGCCAGCCTCATCCTCCAAAGGCAGCCGCTGCATCGTGGCCGGATCGTACATCCCGACAAAGATGGCGTAGCAGCCCGCCGGGGCCTCGGGCTGGATGGGCAGGCTGTGCTCGTCCACGACGACCTCCCCCGCCTCCCAGCCGGTGGTGGGTCGCCGCCAGCCCGCCGGGACACTGTCCTGTTGACCCCAGATCTGCTCCCCCTCCCCCACCAGGTGCACGAAGACCTTGTAATCCCCCACCACCGGGGCCTTGGCCCGCCAGTACAGCCGCAGAGGTATCGCCTCCCCGGCCTTGTATTCCCCGGCCGCCAGGTCGTAGCCCAGTAGCTCGATCTCGCGGCCCAGGTAGGCCACCAGGGGATGCTCGATGGTCGGCACGGCGAAGACCCGCTCGCCGCCCTCCACCCGTACCTGGCCCATGGCCAGCTCCCCCGACAGGCCCGCCACCCTCAGGCGGATACGGTAGGAGTCGGGGGGGAGCGAGCGAAGTAGCAGGGAGTAGGAGGCCTGCACCACCTCGCCCGGCTGCCACTCCGAGGTGGGATATTGGTAAGCCAAAGGCATTTCGTAGCGCCCTCGGACGTCGCCCTCTTCATCGGCCAACTCGATGACGGCGGCGTAGTCCCCCTCCATCTTCGCCTTGGCCTGCCAGGTGACCGAGAGCTGCAACTTCCCTCCGGGCACCGCTACAGCCTTTACTTTGCTGTGGGCGATGGCCTGTAATGCCTGGCCGAAGGGGTGCCCTCCCGCGATGGGCTGGATGAAACGCCCATCAGGCTCCAGCGCCACCTCGCCCAGGGGCAGGAAGATGCCAGCCAGTTGCCCTTCCCGGATCACCGGCAGGGGGTCACTCCCTTCACGGGCCAGGACGAGCCTGGCCTGATAATGCCCCGCCGGGATGCCGGGTGGAAGGGGCACCTCAAACAGCTGATGGACCGCGTCCCCCGTCCGCCACTGCTCCGAAAGGTATCCCATCTCCACGCCTTGGCTCCAGAGAACGCCATTCTCATCCACCAAGTGCAACACCAGGGTGCGCTCCCCGGCCACGGGCTTGGCCACCCGCCAGCGCACCAGGGCCCGCAGGGGTTGGTCGCGCCGAAGCGAGTCCGGGAGCGCATAGTCAAGCACCTCCACCTCGCCGTTGAGCGAGGGCAGGGCCTCTCCCTCCACCTCCTGGGCCAGAGCCTCCGAACGCAGGCGGTAGATGAACACAGCCGTGCCCCCTTGGGGGTCTGGGATGCGTCCGGCTGGCTCGGCTATCCGGTTCAGCATCAACTCGATGGACTCATCCAGGGGGTTATCCACGGCCGGCCAAAGGTAGAAGACATCGCTGGTGGGCCGGTTAGGGATGACCAAGCTCTTCCCCCCGACGGTCCAGATGGCTTCCAGGGTGCGGGGCTCGGTGAAGACGGCGGTGGGGTGTTTGTAATGGCTGGATTGGATGACCACGGTGTGGCCGGCGTCCAGCTCCTCCTTCGTCCGTTTGGCCAGGAGGATGTAATCACTTTGGTAGGTGTAGAAGGTATCCCGCTGGCGAGCCCAGTTGTTGAAGTAGGTGTTTCCGTACTCAGGCCCTCGAAGGCCAGGAGCGCTATCAGGGCGATGGAGGGGATTGGACGCAACTTGGCCCCCACCTTTCTGGTCAGCATATTGAGGCAGGCCTCCATGCCCAGCGCCACCAGGCCGAAAATGGCCGGGATGACCCCGAACATACGCTGGCCTTGGGGTTTGGGCTCGATGGTGAACACGGCCGGCAGGCACATTCCCATCACCCAGATGGGCAAAAGGGCGTATTCGGGCCTTCGCCAGTTCCGGAGGGCGATCAAAAGGCCCAGGGCGAAGAAAAGGGCCAGGATGGGGTCGAAGATGGGCTTGCCGGGCAGGTTGTAATGCCAGCGGGGGTCGCCCCACACGAAAAACCCGCCCCAAGTTCGGACGACGTTATCGGCGATCAGGCGGGGCAACTCCCCTCGGGCCACGTGGCGGGAGGCCAGCACCTGATCGGCTCGCTCCCAGAAGTCGTGAGGTTGGGCTACGAAATGGGCGCCCAGGGGAGCGAAGACCAAAAGAGCGACGAGAGCCGCCAGCAGGAGGCCGCTCAGATGGGAGAGGAAACACCGCCTGTCCACCAGGAAGATATAGAGGAAAAAGGCAGCCACGGTCACGGGGAAGAGGCGGGCAGCCAGGTAGGTGTACAATAAATATCCCGCCCACGAAGGCGCCGCCCAGGGCCATGAGCTCCTTGCGGCCATCTCGGTATCCCCGCCACAGGAAATATAGGGCCAGGCATTCCAAGGGAGGGATGAGGATGTTGGGATAGCCGTTGCGGCTGACGGTGAGGTGCCAGTAGGAGAGGGCGGTGAGAGCGGCGGCGATGATCCCTATCCGGCGGGAGAACATCTCGCGGAGGAGCAGGAAGGCAAGGGGGATGGTGGCGATGCCGATCAAGGCCGAGGTCAAACGGATGCCCAGGGCCCCGACCCCCACCAGGCGGAAAACGGCGGCCATGAAATACATGTAGAGGGGTTCCCGGCCGGTGTAGGCGGGGAAGAAAACGGGGAAGTGGCCATGGTAGATGTCCAAGGCCATCAGCCCGTAGACCGCCTCGTCGAAGTGGAGGCCGGGGGGCGCCGAGTTGAGCCTGAAGAGCCGCAGAGCTGCCCCTATGGCCGTGATTAGCGCGATGGAGGTTGCCTCAGAGATCGAAAATGACCTTCTGTCTTTCTCGGCCATGTTCGGAGGGGGGACTCCTATACCCCATTCCGTGGTCCACAATCCGCTAATCCGTCACTTGTTTGCCAACCCTTTCCTTCAGGACAGCCTGAGCAGCAGCCAGCCGTGCGATGGGCACGCGGAAGGGCGAGCAACTCACATAGTTCAGACCGATCTTGTGGCAGAATTCGACGGAACTGGGGTCGCCGCCATGCTCGCCGCAGATGCCTATCTCCAGATCGGGGCGGGTCTGGCGGCCCAGCTTCACGCACATCTCCATCAGCTTGCCCACGCCGTCAACGTCAATGGTGGCGAAGGGGTTGTTGGGAAGGATGCGCTTCTGCTGGTATTCGAGAAGGAACCCGGTTTCGGCGTCATCGCGCGAGATGCCAAAGACGGTCTGGGTCAGGTCGTTGGTGCCGAAAGAGAAGAATTGAGCGACCTCGGCAATCTCGTCGGCGGTCAGGGCTGCACGGGGGATCTCGATCATGGTGCCGAACTTGTAGTCAATCTCGATCCCTTGCTCGGCCATGACCTCCTTGGCGACCCGCTCCAGTTCCGTCTGTTGAACCCTGAGTTCATTGACGTGGCTGGTCACGGGGATCATGACCTCCGGATGGACGTCCACCCCCTCCTTGACCACCTTGCAGGCAGCCTCGAAGATGGCTCGCACCTGCATGGAGGTCACCTCTGGCATGTGGATGCCCAGGCGAACCCCACGCAGGCCCAGCATGGGGTTGGCCTCACGCATGGACTCCACCGCAGCCAACATCTTCTCCTTCTCGGCCAGCAGCTCCGGATTGTCCCCTCTGAGGCGCAACTCCGTGACCTCGACCAGGAGTTTCTCGTGGCCGGGCAGGAACTCGTGCAGTGGCGGGTCAATCAGGCGGATGATAACCGGCAGCCCATCCATCACCCGGAACAGGCCCTCGAAGTCCGACCGCTGGAAGGGCAACAGTTTGTCCAGCGCTTCCCGCCGCTCTTCGAGCGTTTTAGACAGGATCATCTGCTGCACGATGGGCAGGCGTTCCTCCTCGAAGAACATGTGCTCTGTGCGGCACAGACCGATGCCTTCGGCGCCATAGTCCCGTGCCCGCTGCGCATCGCGCGGATAGTCGGCGTTGGCCCACACGCCCAGCCGTCGGAGCTCGTCGGCCCAGGAGAGGAGCTTGAGCAGATAGGGGTCTTTGATGTCCGGCACCAGGGTCTCGAGCTGGCCAACAAAGACCTGGCCCTCAGTGCCGTCAATGGAGACATATTCACCCTCTTTGATAACCCGACCGTTCACCCGCATCAGCCGCTGCTCAAGGTCAATGTCCAGCGCGGCGCAGCCGACCACGGCCGGTTTGCCAAACTGACGGGCCACCAGCGCCGCGTGGCTGGTCCGTCCCCCCCGGCTGGTGAGGATGCCCTGCGCGGCCAACATGCCATGCACGTCGTCTGGCTTGGTCTCCGGCCGAACCATAATCACTCGCTTGCCCTCTTCCTTGCCCCACTTCTGAGCCAGGTCGGCGTCGAAGGCCACCATACCCACCGCCGCACCGGGCGAGACATTCAAGCCCGTGGCCACCATGTCGCCGGCCTCGATAGCCGTCTTCTTGGCTTTGGGGTCGAATTGCGGGTGCAGGAAGAAATCCACCTGCTCTGGCGTGACCCGCATCACTGCCTCCTGGCGAGTAATTACCCCCTCTTCAGCCATATCCACGGCGATCCTGACCGCAGCCTGGGCCGTCCGCTTGCTATCCCGGGTCTGGAGCATCCACAGCTTGTTCCGCTCGATGGTGAACTCCACGTCCTGCACCTCGCGGTAATGCTCCTCCAGCTTGTGGCAGATGTCGGCGAATTCAGCGTAGGCATGGGGCATCTCCTCATTGAGGTGCTGGATACGCTTGGTCAGACGGATGCCGGCCACCACGTCCTCGCCCTGGGCGTTTAGCAAATAGTCACCTTCGATCTCCTTCTCCCCGGTGGAGACGTTGCGGGTGGTGGCCACGCCGGTCCCAGAATCCCACCCCATGTTGCCGAAGACCACGGTCTGGATATTGACCGCGGTACCCAGATCGTGGGGAATACCCGCGGCATTGCGGTAGTCCACCGCCCGCCGGCCGTTCCAGGACTTGAACACAGCCTCATTGGCCAGGCGGAGTTGTTCGTAGGGATTGGTGGGGAAGTCGCGCCCCGTCTCCTCCTTGACGATGCCCTTGAATTCCTGGGTGATAGCTTGCCAGTCCTCGGCTATCAGGTCAGCGTCGCTTTCGACCCCACGCTTCTCACGATACCTCGTGATAACCTCCTCGAACGGTTCGTCGGGCACGCCCATCACCACCGAGCCGAACATCTGCACCAGTCGGCGGTAGGAGTCATAAACGAAACGAGGGTTGCCAGTCAGTTCGATCATCCCTTTGGCCGTCTCGTCGTTGAGACCTATGTTCAGCACGGTATCCATCATGCCTGGCATGGAGAACTTGGCGCCCGAGCGACAGGAAACTAGCAACGGGTTCTCTGGATCACCGAATTTCTTACCTGTCTTGGCCTCGACTGACTTCAGTGCCTCCAGCTCCTGCTCCCACATCCCTTCCGGGAACTTCTCGCCTTGGTTCAGGTAGGAAATGCAGGCTTCAGTGGTGATGGTGAAGCCAGGCGGAACAGGGACACCGATCCGCGCCATCTCTGCCAGGTTGGCACCTTTGCCACCAAGTAGCGCACGGACGCGTTCCCAATCGCCAAACACGTACCGTTCTGCTTCCTCGACTTCCTCAAAAAGATAGACCCACTTCTTCGTCATGCTGATTCAACCTCCTAAGTTTTAATATGAGTTCAATCTGATTGCCTTGTCCCTGATCCATGTCTCAGCCTCCTCCTTGCCCAGGGTGGAGGAGGCCACATCAATGGTGAAGCGGAACATCATCATCCTTACCTGAATTATATCGCCATCAGCCGATCTTGGCAAGGTTTAAAATCCCTCCACCCTGGTCAAATCCACGATTCCCTTCGTTAAGGCGGCGATGCGCTGTAAGAGGGCCAGGCGGTTCTCTCGAAGCCCCTTGTCCTCGGTCATTACCAGCACGTCGTCGAAGAAGGTGTTAATGGGCTCCACCATCGGCTTGAAGCCGGTAAGCAGCGTGTTGACGTTGCTCTCAGGACCCACCTGGTCGCGGCAGACCAGGTAAGCTTCATAGAGGCGTTGAGTGGCTGGCTCAACGAGCTTAGCCGGATCCAGTGGGAAGGTGGTCTCGAATTCACGCACGATGCGCACGCTGCGGCTGTAGGCCCACAGGATCTCCATCCAATCATCTCGCTCGACCCAGGGGGCGAACTCGGCCACGGTCTGGTAAGCGAGGTAGGGGTTATCGCCTCGTTCTGCTAAGACCGCATCTACCAAATCGTACCGGAAACCCGCTTCCAAGAGCAAACCCCGCAGCCGCTGCCCGATGAAAGCCAGCACCTCGGCCAGCTTCGCCTCACTAACTGGCACTGGAAGAAGCTCCGCTGCCTTCCGCAGCCCTTCCCTCAAATCAAAAGAGAGTGTTCGCTCGATCAGCACCTGGACGATGCCCAAGGCCGCTCGCCTCAGGCCATAGGGGTCGGCTGAGCCAGTGGGTTTCAGGCCGACTGAGAAAAGGCCTGCTAAGCTGTCCAGCCGGTCGGCCAGCCCCACGACCATGCCCGGCAAGGTTTCGGGGATCTGATCACCGACAAAGTGGGGCAGATAGTGCTCGAAAATGGCCTGGGCGACGGCAGGGTCCTCACCGGAGAGCAAGGCGTACTCCCGCCCCATCGCCCCCTGTAACGATGTGAACTCGATCACCATTTGGGTGACCAAGTCGGCCTTGCAAAGATGGGCCGCCCGCTGGGCCGCGGCCATTTCCTGGTCCGAGAGCCCCACCATCTCGCCCAGGCGCGGGACGAGCCGTTCTAGCCGTCTCACCTTATCCAGCATCGAGCCCAGTTTTTCCTGGAAGGTCAAGGTATCCAGACGAGGCAGGAATTCCTCCAGCACCCTGCCCGTGTCCGCCTTGTAGAAGAAATCGGCGTCGGCGAAGCGGGCCCGAAGCACCTCCTCGTTGCCGTGCCGCACGATGTCCAGGTGCTCGTCATCTCCGTTGCGCACGGCGATGAAGTAGGGAAGTAGATTGGTAGATTGGTAGATTGGTAGATTGGTTCCCAATTTACCAGTTTCCCAATTTACCAATTTACCAACTATCGGAAAATACCGTTGGTGCTTCTTCATCACGGTGATGAGCACATCTTGGGGGAGTTTCAGGTATTCCGGGTCGAAGGCACCTAGGAGGGCTGTGGGGTACTCGACCAGATTGGTCACCTCGTCCAAGAGAGCCGGATCATCGGGGATCCGACCGCCCACCTCGGTGGCCAGCTTATCCACCTGCTCGCGGATCATCTGGCGCCGCTTTTCCCCGTCAACCACGATGTCATTGGCATCCATGAGGGCGAAGTAGTCCTCAGCCCTCTGGATCACGATCTCAGGCGCGCGCAGAGGCCTGAGTCCTCGCGAGGTGCGGCCACTCCTTACGCCCGCGTACTCGAAGGGGATGACGTGATCGCCCAGGAGGGCCACGATCCAGCGGATGGGGCGAGAGAAGGCCACGTTAGTGGCGTTCCAGCGCATGGAGAGGGGAAAGCGCAGGCTGGCGATCAGGTTGGGCAGAAGGGTCGTCAGCACTTCAGCCGCTGGTTGCCCCTTCTCCACCCTGACAGCGACAACGTACTGGCCACTATCCAATTCGCGAACCTCCAGGCTCTCAACAGCCACTCCTTGGCCCTTAGCAAAGCCTTGAGCCGCTTGAGTGGGGCGCCCCTTTTCGTCGAAGGCCACCTTCGCCGGCGGCCCTTTAACCAACCTTTCCTCGTCGCGCTGTCTAGCAGCCAGGTTCTCGACGTAGACGACGAGGCGCCGGGGCGTGCCCATAACCTGAATCCGGCCGTGCTCCAATCGCGCCTCGGCTAACAGCTTGGGCGTGAGTTCCTCCAGTTGGACAACAGCAGAGGAAAGATCGCTCGCTGGCAACTCCTCGGTCCCGATCTCAAGGAGCAAGGTCGCAGGGTCGCAGAGTCGCAGGGGCTCTGTCCCCTTGCTCCCCTGCTCCCTTGCTCCCTTGCTCCCTTGCTCCCTTGCCAGCAACGGAAACCCCATTTCCTGTCGCTGCTTCACATACGCCTCAACCACGCGGCGGGCCAGCTCCCGCATCCTGGCAAAGTACCTGGCCCGTTCAGTGACCCCGATAGCGCCACGGGCGTCCAGCACGTTGAAGGTATGGGAGCACTTAAGGACATAATCGTGAGCAGGGATGACCAAACCCCTCCCCAGAGCATTCTCCGCCTCGGCCTCGAACAGATTGTAAAGCTGCGTCAATCTCTCTACGTCAGCCTGCTCAAAGTTGTAGATACAGTGTTCAATCTCGCTTTGAAGAAAGACGTCGCCGTAGGTGAGGCTGTTGAGCCACTCGATTTCGGTGAAACCTCGCACCCCCTGCAATGGCAGCATGATGCGTTCCAAACCGTAGGTAATCTCCACTGAGACAGGGTCAAGGGAAAAGCCTCCAGCCTGTTGGAAATACGTGAACTGGGTGATCTCCTGCCCGTCGAGCCAAACCTCCCAACCCAGGCCCCAGGCTCCCAGGGCTGGCGCTTCCCAGTTGTCCCCCACAAAGCGGATGTCGTGCTCGCGACGGTTGATGCCCAGGGCCTCCAGGCTGTCCAGGTAGATCTCCTGAGGGTTGCCTGGATCCGGCTTGAGGATAACCTGGTATTGATACCACTGCTGCCAGCGGTTGGGGTTCTCGCCATAGCGTCCATCGGCGGGGCGAACCGAAGGCTCGACGTAGGCTACGTTCCAAGGCTCCGGCCCCAGCACTCGCAGGACTGTGGCTGGGTTCATCGTACCTGCACCAACCTGGACATTGTAAGGCTGCCAGATGAGGCAACCCTGGTCAGCCCAGAACTGATTCAGGCGTAAGATCGCTTCTTGAAAGGTCAGCGGTTTTTCCATAATCGTTCCCGTTTCCTCACTAGTTCCAGATCAGAGTGCTCATCAATACGCAGGGCGAGTCGCATAGACATAGGGTTTGCTCTCCAGACGGTAGACTATCAAAGGCCCCACATCTCCCAACTTCTCGGCAGCAGCCTGCCGTACTTCCCTGCGGCTTCGGCCCACACCCACCACTCGTTTCCGGTAGATGGCTACCCACTGTTCTGGATATTGACGTGCCAGCTCAGTCACGTGTTCGAACAGCCAGCGTTCGTCCTCCCAGAAGCGAGCGGGTAATGGCTCAAGCCTAACCGGGTGACGGCGCACCATCTCGGTGAACTCTTCGATGCTCACCTCATCAGTTGTGTAAATCGGCATTTGCATACCTCCTCATCGCCCACATACCTTCGGACGCTAAACGTCTGTTTCTATCCGTTGCCGGCGCAGGGTGTTGAGAAATTTCACCGACTTCAAATTCCGCTCCAGGATGTAGGTTATGTAATGGTACATCATCGTTTCTAGCTCTCTATGCAGCGGGCGACTGAGGCGAAGACGGCAGCAAGTGCCGTAATCCCTGGTCTGCAGGAAACGCAACACCTTCAGAGCATTCAGAGTTATCTCCTGTGCTCCCCGATGGTTCTCGCCACAGCGAGCACAGAGGATACCACCATCGGCGGGGCTGAAGAAATTGGACACCGGTTCGATTTGATGGCGACAGGCAACACACTGGAAGAGCTGAGGGCGATAGCCCAGCAAAAATAAAAGGCGCAACTCGAAGAAACGGGTTGTCAGATCCAGATCGGAAGCGTCGCCCAGCCAACCCAACATGGTCAACAGCAGGTCAAAGAGAGGGCAGTTCTCAATCCCTTCTTCCACAAAGAGATCCAAAAGTTCAGCAGCATAGTAAGCGTAAGTGGTGCGCAAAAGGTCCTCTCGCAGGGGTCGGAAGGCGTGGACGGTCTCGGCCTGGGTCACGATGTCCAGGCTTCGTCCCTTGGCGATGAGGAATTGACTGTGGGTGAATAGCTCCACGTGTCCGCTCTTGCGGCTGGTGGGCTTGCGCACCCCTTTGGCGATGGCCCTGATCTTGCCCAGTTTGGGCGTATAAAGGGTCAACAAGCGATCGGCCTCGCCGAAGTCACTTCTTTTCAACACTATAGCCTCAGTCCGGTAAAGGCGTTCCCGTCTCATGACCAGCCAATCAGCTAATATCCAATATCTAAGCTATTGGATATTGGCTTAACCTCCCCTAACGGTGCCATACCTGTACGGCCTTTCCCAATTCTGGGCCATCTTCTCCTGGTAGAGCTTCTCAGCATCCAGGCCAAGAGCTGAGAGAAGGTGCAGGATGCGGATGATGGCATCAATCAGTTCCTCGCCCACAGCCTCCAGGGGCAGGCCCTTTTTGTAGCAGTCGCTGGCCTCGGAGATTTCGCTGTGAATCAGCGCCAACATCTCCCAAATGCGGCTGGGCTCGGTCGAGAATCCCTTGGCATCGCACAGGGCCCTGACCTCAGCCATCTTGGCGTTCAACCCAACCTGATCCATTTCCGCTTCTCCACGCTCTTCCAGTTGAGTTTAATTATACCATCGGCTGCATAAGGAGGCAAATAAAAAGCCGCCCTTGGCAAGAGCGGCCTTGGTCTCTACTCTTTCATTAGTGTCAACTTAAGCTGATTTTGAACTTTCAGACCAGGAGAGCAGCCCGCCTGGACTAAAATGGGTCTTCCGGGTATAAAGGGGTGCTGTCAACCTATTCTTTGCCCGGAGGGACTCACCATGGGTAGAACGGCATCGAAGCCAAAACCCAAGCC
>JBAWAP010000125.1:0-17161 GCA_049589355.1 Anaerolineae bacterium | reverse complement strand
ACGTGGTGGATTCAGGCAACAATCGTATCCAGGTCTTCGATTCTCACAGCAACTTCATTGCCAAGTGGGGAAGCTGGGGCAGCCGCGATGGGGAGTTTAACAGGCCTTGGGGAGTGGCTGCGGATGCCAAGGGCAACGTCTACGTGGCAGATTCGGGCAACGATCGCATCCAGGTCTTCGATTCCAGTGGCAACTTCATCGCCAAGTGGGGAATCGAGGGCAGCAGCGATGGGCAGTTTGACGGGCCTTGCGGCGTGGCTGTGGGCCCCAAGGACAACGTCTACGTGGCGGATTCAGGCAACAATCGTATCCAGGTCTTCGATTCCAACGGCAACTACATTGCCAAGTGGGGAAGCGGTGGCAGCGGCGATGGGGAATTCTCCGGTCCCTACGGCGTAGCTGTGGACGCCAAGGGCAACGTCTACGTAGCGGATTCAGGCAACCATCGCATCCAGGTCTTCGATTCCAACGGCAACTTCATCACCAGGTGGGGAAGCTTAGGCAACGGCTATGGGCAGTTCGACTCGCCTTACGGCGTGGCTGTGGATGCCAAGGGCAACGTCTACGTGGCGGATACACTCAACCACCGCATCCAGAAGTTCTGGATAGAGCAATAGGACTGTGGTAGTTCAGCTTGCTCCACAGAGGGAGGCTAACTAGATGACCGATATACATCCTCTTGTTCAACTGGCGAGAAAAACCATCGAAAACTACATCCGCGAGGAGCATGTCATCGAGGCTCCGAAAGAGTTGACTCCAGAGATGAAAGGACGGGCCGGCACCTTCGTCTCCATCCATAAATACGGGATGCTGCGGGGCTGCATCGGCACCATCGAGCCGACCCAAGCTAACGTGGCCCAGGAGGTGATCCAGAATGCTATCTCCTCCGCCACCCGTGACCCCCGCTTCCCGCCGATCACGCCGGAGGAACTGGCCGACCTGGACATCAAAGTGGACGTCCTCGGCGAGTCCGAGCGGGTGGAGAGCATGGAGGAACTGGATCCCAAGCGCTACGGCGTCATCGTCAAAAGCGCCAGGGACTGGCGAAAGGGACTCCTCCTGCCGGACCTGGAGGGGGTGGACACGGTGGAGTACCAGGTGGACATCGCCCGCCGCAAGGCCGGCATCAGGCCCGGCGAACCGACAGAGCTCTACCGCTTCGAGGTCGTGAGATACACCTAAGCCTTGCGAAGGTTCGCTGCCACAGGACAACCCTTCGCAAGGCTGGCCGTGAAAAGCAACACCCCACGCTTTCAATGTGGGGTGTGTTGGTCTTTTCGGTTCAGGTGCCCGGCACTCGCCGAAGTGCCGGGCACCTTGGCACTTCGGTACTCGTGTCCCCCCTTGCCCCCCTTGAGCAGCTCGATCCCATGCGGGAGGGCAGGCAAAACGACCTCCAGATCCTCCCGCACCGCCTTGGGGCTGCCTGGCAGGTTAACGATAAGGGTATGGCCCCGGATCCCGGCTACAGCGCGGGAGAGAATGGCATGGGGCGTGACCTCAAGGCCCTTGGCCCGCATGGCTTCAGCCAATCCCGGCGCTTCCCGCTCGATCACCGCCCTGGTGGCCTCAGGCGTAACGTCCCGCGGCCCGAAGCCCGTCCCTCCGGTGGTGAGGATCAGGTCAAGGCCCACCTCGTCGGCCCACACCATTAGCGTTCCCTTGATTATGTCGAATTCGTCGGGCACTACCGCCTCCAGCTCCACTTCAGCTCCCAGGCGCTCCACGACCATCTCGTGGATGAGGGGCCCGCTCAAATCCTCCCGCTCCCCGCGATAGCTGCTATCGCTGATGGTTAAGATACCCACAGTGATCATGGAAACCTCCCAATTGTTTGGCGTGGGGCGGAGGCGGCGGAGGGCATCTCCAGGAGGGTGAGCAGGCTGGGATCCCGTTCAAGCATGGCCTCGATAATCTCGATAAGCTCCTCCCTGCTCTTCCCCGCCAGCAACTCGTCGGTTTCGGGGATGACGGTGAACTCCTCCGGGTCGCGCACCCAGGTGAGGAGCAGGGCCACGACGTGCTTGCAATAGCCGCCCCAGTCGTAGGGGCAGGAGCAATAGGCGCTTTTAATCCCCTGCTCGTCCAGCTCCACTGTGACCAGGTAGGGCTCGTACTGGGAGCCCTCGCACTCCGCCCGCAGCGTACACCCCTGGCGGATGGGCCGCAAGACAGCCCTGCGGTAATAATAATCCTCGCCCCGCTCGAAGCTCTGGTCGGTGCAGTAGCGGGTGATGTCAGATTCGGTTAAGTTGGGTAGCTCTTCACAAGCGGTCATGTGCTTTCTCTCACTCCGGTTCCCTCAACCGGACCTCATCACAGACGGGTGATGGTTGGTGTGCCTCCAAGAGAGATGAATTGATTGCTATCTATACAGATGAGCGTACTCGGTCTCAAAAATCTCGCGCCGAGTCTCTCTGAGGCGCTCAATGACCTCCTCCTTGCTGCCTCTCAGTTTGAGGCCGCCAGCTTCCCTGATCTCCCGCCGCAAATCTTCCAGGTTGCGCCGCCAGCGCATCCTGGCAAGCTTCTCCACCACAGCCGTCCTGACGAAATCGGCTATACTGGGGATCTCTTCTCCTTTTGCTCCCAATACTTCTTCATAGACATTGATTGGAAGTGTAAGGTGACACGTTTAGTCTCCATTTCTCCTTGCCTCCCGATTCTCCTCCACGAATTCCAGTTTGAGCTTCGGTTCTAATTATGGTTGGCTATCTTTTGCGACATAGTGCTACCCCCGCGTGTAAATCATAGTGGGTCATGACCTCATCCCACCATTACCGATGATTCTTCCAGTTCCTGCAAGGTCTCTGTCTCCAACCCCATGTCGTGGTCATAAATGGTTCGGTTAGGGTGTCGCGCTTGCGTCCGGACGCATGATCGATCAACGTTGTGGTATCCGCAGGCGCCAACCAACCCTGATGGTGCGTGGATCAGTTACAAGGGATGGATAAGCATCTTTGTTTGCCTCGATGAGATCCTGAACTGTCACCTGATATCTTTGGGCAATTTCGCTCAGTGAGTCACCTGCTTCTACCACATGATATACCTCAGATTTACTGGTGGTAGATGGATGTCGGGTAGGAGTTCGAGAAGGTATTGGCGTAGGAGAGATAGTGAGAGTGGGCACTATTGTATGGGGTAGCTTATCTGTCGAAGATGGCACCATCCACTCCCCCGTACGTATGAATTCCTTAACGGCACTCCACCATTCTCCTTCTTGGTCCAGATAGGATTCCAAAGGGGTTTGGGAGGCGAATAGCCAGGCATACCACAACACGACACCGATAAGCCACAAAACCAGAGCCCAGCGCGAAAGCCTGACTACCCACTTGACAAAATCTCCAACCAGGTGAGTGCCCGGCATTGGCTTCCAACCTATCTGCCGCAGCCGTGTTGTGAGGCGGAATTCCGCATACAGCAGCAGGTAAGCTCCGACAATGATCCCTCCGATGATCGCCCCCGCACGCCAGGTCATTGGGATGGCCAGTAAGACCTGCCAGACAGTTTCTATGACGTTTTGCACGGACTCAGGGATCATGATCCCCCCGGTCAGAGTGTTAAAGAGTGATGCAAATTTCAGTCAGAGTCCTCTTCCGCGCTCTTGGGCGTGGAGTTTGTGGACTGCTCGCCCTCCATCAGGCGCAGCACGTGCTTAGCAGCCTCTTCCAATTGATATGCTTCGAGAATATCTTCTTCTACCAAAGTCCTCAACAGTGCCAGTTGGCGCTCAAACTCAGCTTGTTGTTGCTCTCGCAACATCTTGACCACTGCTGGCACATCGTCAGGTTTGTTCGCCAATTGGAGTACAGGCAACTGCTTGATGACCGTGCTATAGAATCGCATCTGCCTTTGCTTCTGCTCGAGTTTCCATTCCTCTTTAACCCTCTCGAATTCCCGGCGCTCCTCCTCCAATGCAGCCTGGGCTGCTTCAACTTGTTTCGAGCGTTTGATGTCGGCTTTTTCTCGCTCCGTGCGACGCTTGATTTCCTCGAGTTGCCGGATATGTTCGCGGGCATCTTTATCTGGTTGAAGTTTGACAACGAGATGTTTGACCTTCAGCCCCACATCATAATCCTTGCCCTCGATGGTCCGCATCAATGCTATCTCTGCCTGCGCGCTCTGCTCCACCCGGAATTGCCGGCTGGTAGTTCGAAGGGTCTGCATGATCAGCGGTTCGAGCACTCCGCGCCCATCGACGATTTTGCTTTTGTGTTCAACGATTGCGGCTGGATTGCTTACCGCATAGATGACATGCACATCGGCCTGGAATTCAAAGGCATCGCCCTCACACGGAAGCGCACACTGAAAACTGAAAGAGCGGTCGCTGACATCTACCTTGTAGACCGTCTGGTATTTCCCAAAGACAGTCTCGCCAGCGGTCAGTCTGTCGCCAGGCCAAAGGGTGATGAGCGGGTGTCCTTCCCGGTAGAGTACCAGCGCCACATCGGGCTCTGGACTTGGGCGTCGCTTGAATAGCCCCAAGCGAGGGACAGATTCTTTGACGAAAATAGGATCGGGCGATTGCTCAGTCACTTTCAAACCTCCTTTTCACGCTTTGCGAATTCGTTTTACAGAAGAGCCATTAGAATGTGCTTTGCAGAACGACTAGGTTCTTTCGGGTGACATGCCCACTTATCTAGGTAGAAGATCAGGCGCTCACGCTGCTTACCTTGGAGAGCCAAGGTCACGACGATGCGCTCTACAGAGGATTGCAAATAAGTATCTTCATCTGCCTGTAATAGCCAACGACGAAGTACATCCAACGCCGCCTTGCGACTTGGTTTGACAGCCAATGCCCGACGAAGTAGCGTGGTCACTATTTCCCGATAGCCTTCATCCTCCTGAGCTAGCCATAGCAACGTGGGCCAGGTATTGGGGCCATCGTCCGAGACTGGCCCGACTCTGGAGTTAGTGGCTAACTCTAGGAAGATAAGAAGGCCTGTAAGCCTGACCAGCTTGGACTTAGCCACCGTCCAGCTCAATAGGCTATCCAATACCTTGCCATAGTAGTCTGGCGCAGAGCGGCCAGCTTCGAATAAGTTGGCGACGCTGCGGCTGATTACACCGTATAGACGCCCATCCTCGGTTTCAGCGATGACATAGAGATCCCGCAGTGCCGCATCAGGAAAACGCAGTCCCACGATGCTACCATAAGCTGCTGCGGCTGTCCACTGCAACCGCCAATTCTTCTTGAGGGTAGCCCAATGGTGTAAAAGTCTCAGCACCTGCGGGGCATACTCCCCATCCCAGGCTGGGATACCTAGAGCAAGACCAGCGGCAGCCCGGGCACGCCCATCTTGGCTTTTGGCCCAGGGGAGCAACACTCGTTCACGCGCAAGTCCGAAATCATACTTGGCCAATTCACCCACGGCCGCTGCTGCTCGTGCCCGCACATCAAAGTTGCTATGCACGCCGTAAGACCGTAACCAATCTAAGAGGAGGCTACTTAGCCTAGAGTACTTATACTTATCCCATACATGGCTCAAGACGGCTGACTGGAACGTCGGATTGTTTAGCACAATGGTGTTCACTCGACTTCTCCCATACTCAGTGTCTTCGTGTCCCTGAGCCAGGTGGGCACGCACTTCTTTGAGATCAAGTTCCTCGAAAACGAACTCCCCCTCAGTCACCACCGGCGGCCTGATAAGCTGTTGCAAGTGCTCATCGGCTTCGAAGACGACTTGATCCTTAGCCCCGCTAAATACCGCCAGAGCTATCATAAAGGTGCGTTGCCCCAGATTCTCGTGCTGGTCAAACCATTCCTGGACCTGAGTCTCGGTGTGCGCCTCGAAGCGCGCTAGTGCCTCCTCCAAGGTGAGCTCGCCTCGCGCCGCTGCGGATAACAGCTCCGCCAATTGGTCCACCTCACCTGGCAAGAGGTGACTGGTCAGCAAGCTCTGGACCTCATCTGTTTGGGATAGTCCTTGGGCTTTGGCGAGGAGGGCCGGGTCGGTTAGATAGCAAGCCAGGTGTCGGTCGAGAAGTGCTCTTGGTTCCGGCACTTGCTCCCATGAAACCAGGAAGCTAGAGAGGGTATCCTTGGGCAAGGACACACGACTATCCGCCGAAATGACTAGATGGCTTTGTCCTTTCCGCAGCATCTCGCTCAAGCGCCTGACAAGGGAGACATTGAGCTTCTCTGCCTTTTCGGGCGCCAGCGTATCAATGACATAGCCACGTTGCGCCTCAAAGCTGAACGACTTGGGCAAACCTTCCGGGTCCACATCGGGGCTGATTTCGAAAACATTATCGCCGTGGAATTCCAAGGCAAGGCGTAGGGCTGTGGTCCATTTGCCCCACCGAGGCTGTCCCCACAGGATGAGCACGTGTTGATCTTGGAGAATCTGACGGGCACGCTGATAACTATCGGTAGCGATGTAGACCGCGCGCACCTTAGCCAGGTCTTTACTCGAAACGCTGCCGACGACAAAGGTAGTTCTGGTATAGTTAACCACACTGCCCTTCTTCTGGTCCCGCCCGACAACGTCGCGAGCGACGTACGCCGGGCCGCCAAAGAACACCCCACCGCTGCGGGCGTCAATGTACGCGGCAACAAGCTTCTGGCTGCGGATAAGCTCACCCAAAGTGCTAGCCACCTCTTTACCCCGGATCAACTCAGCCAGTTCCTCCTCGGAGACAGAGCGCGGCTGCTCCTCCTCGCTGGCTACTTCACCTTCAGGCGGCTGAGCCTGTTCAGAGGGCTTCACAGGCTGGTTGGTTGCATCGCCAAGCATATCGGACGACATCATGGTCGGACTCCTCCAGAATGGCTAATGTGACTTCAGTCGGCTACCCAGCCAGACTTAGTACTGACCGAAGTCCCCAAACCGCCGCTTGAACTCGGTGGCTATTAGCTCCCCTGCTGCCTCGATTACCTTGCCTACAATGGGATGGACGATTACGCTGGCGACAGTCTCAGCCAATTGTGGCAGATTTTTCTTGAACCAATTCAGCGCCGATTCCATCGTCCCCAGGTCAGGCTCATCCTCGGTCACTGCTTCCTCCAGCGACTTAACCTTCTGCAAAGCTTTAGTCTTCATGCTCGACGGTGCCTGAGCCGTTACTTCCTGCTTAAGTGTGGCGAATAACTCAGCCAGAGAAGCAACATCGGGGGCGGATCGCCTCGTATCAATACGAATGTCCCCACTACCGGCGTGGACAGGACCGGTAACGGGGCCATGGAAGTGGACCTCGTGGGTCGTCTTAATTTGGTCTCGCCCAACGACGTCACCGCCAACATAGGCCGGGCCGCCGAAGAACACCCCACCGCTACGAGCGTCAATGTATACGGAGACAAGCTTCTGGCTACGGATAAGCTCACTCAGAATACTCGCTACTTCTTTGTCCTGGATCAGCTTAGCCAGTTCCTCCTCGGAGACAGGGTGCGGTTGTTCCTCTTCGCTGACCACATCTGTCACCTTTAGCCGGTAGCGCCGATAGCCCTTAACCAGTTCATCTATTATGGCTTCCCGCACCCGCTGGCGTAGTTCTTCCTCATCACTGAATTTTGCCCACTTGACGTCAACCTGATCTACAAAAGCCTGAGCCATGGGGGTACGCTCCACATCTTTGAGAAAGACAAACCGGGGTTTTGCGTGGGCCAAGGCGGTCTGCCACTCCTTACGCACGGCGCTTGAGAGGTTGTGGGCCAGAAGTAAGATGAATATGTCGCACTCACGTACCCAGCGCAGGTAGGACTCGTCTAATATATCGGAAGAGGCAGGGGTGTACTCGAAGACCCAGGGGCGGGTTAAGGGAATGGCTTCAATGGCCTCCTTGACAGTGCGCCTTTCCTCCTTGAACTCGCCGATCATCGAACTGACGAAGACAACCAAAGGATTTTCCATCTTCACTACTCCCATTCTCGCTTTTCCCTGCCCCTGTTTCTAGGGGAGTGGTGAGCTCTTCCAGCGAAAGTGTCTTGCAGCCTGCTGCCATGTAGGCCAGTGAGCGGCGCAACCGCTGCTCAAACTCTGGGTGCAGCTCATCCTCGCTACGCCCAGGCCCACCTTAACGCGGGGCCAGATGGCAAGAGTATGGACGACCCAGGTCAGCAATGACATTGATTTCTCCTCCAATCTTCCAGAATCTGCTCAACAGAACAGTGAAAGGGGAGAAAATCATCGGTTTCTTCTCTAAGAAACTCACGTGCATTTTCCCCTAATTCTAGGGCATAGATCCACCTTGTATATCCATGAGTTAAGTTTTCATTAGCTTCTAACCCAGCCTCTTCGAAAGCAGTGCGCATAAGCCGTAGTTTCCAATTAGGGCCATCTCCAAACCGATTCTTCACTCTAATACCGTATGCATCCAGCAAAGCTTTGGCTATATCAACAGTCTCTTTAGAAAAATGCATAGTCCCCATGCCCTTAGTTTGTCCTATATGATCCCATAGCCTACGATTACCAAGCCTGGTGTTGTGCAAAACGGCGCTATGACCAAAGAGAGTAGTAGTAACTATTAGCACTGGTATATCTCTATAATGGTTGCCCCAAAATCCCCTGAACCAGTCTGAGGCTAGAAGCATGGACACAAGTTTTGAACCTCTGAAAATTCCATTGTAAGGGGGCACTGCTCCTAACACGTAAGCATCCAACACATGGTTGATTCGATTGTACTTGTTGTCCGTGGTCCAGCCGATCCATTTATCTCTATCACTGAGGCCCCACAGACAAGAAGCTACGCCAATAATCCCGAGTAGCTTGCCACGGTCGAATACCAGAATACGTTTACGCCGTCCTACATATTCGTTGGGAGGCATTGACCAGAATTGAAGCTTAGCTGCGCGCCATAAATCGTGTTCCCATTGCTCCTTACAGATCCTTAACTCAAGTTGTACATCAGCGGTATTCGGAGGGGCAGGGTTCCTTATGTAGCTTTGGAGAAAAGATCGCTTTTTATCTAACCATTCTTGCTTGTGCCCCTTTAGGTATTCCTCCTTACGTCGAAGCAAGAACTCCCGCTGTGCCCCCTCGTCCGAAGTGGCATATTGCGCCAGTTCCATGTCTTGGTGAACCAGCGACCGAAAAGCTGCTTTCAATGCCAAAGGATTCATTTTCTATGTCTGTCAACCTATAAAATGGTACGAGCAAGCAAGTGGAAAAATATCCCTGGACAAAGCTTCTTTCTACATCGAGTTAGAAAGGAACTTCATCTACATCTACATCCGCTTCATCATGGATGACTTGCTTCTTCTTAGGTTTGGGGAAGGCAAGATACCAATACTCTTTCCCTTTTGTGTTGTCATATCTTTTTTGCTTCTCAAACGGGAGCTCTAACTTCTCCAGAGCTGCTTTCGTCCACGAATCAGCAAGAAAGCCTGCCATGGTTGGAATATATACAGGCCAGTCCTCAGGCAATTGCTGCCCAACCTTTTTCGCTATCTCCCACCACTTGAAGTAATCATATTCCTCATCCGACTCATCCGGGGGAGCGGTCACAAGCGGCTCCAGCTTTTCGGCTATGGCTTCTATGTATTCTAACCTTCTTTGATAATAAGCTCTGTAGCCCTTAGGTTTTTGTAAATGATCACCAATCTTATCGAACTCAACGGCTTTGGCACCGAAAACGTAGGATTGAATCGGCATATTCGGAACCGAAGAGTAAAGATAGGCGTGTCCTAGCAGGCTCTCGGTCTGGATAAAATCTCTTATAACACCTCCGTAATGTGGATTGACATCAGTAAGTGCTTTGATATCGCCCTTAGAAAGAAGATGCATAACAAAGAAGTTGTTAGTTTGACTTAATATCTCCTCTGCAATAGCTCCAGGCTGTTGCGTGACGTATGTCAGTCCTAAGTTATATTTTCGTCCTTCCTTTGCCAAGCGAACTATAGGAGTATCCTCATTGACCTGCTTTTGTGAAAGCAGATTTTGTGCTTCCTCAATAAACACGACTATCTCAGGGACCTTTGCTCCACCGACAAAGGCTTCTTGGTTCCCCTCAAACAGATCGTCCACGATCAAAGACATCGTGTTGAAAGCACTGGCAAGGCGCATCTGTGATAGATCAACGATAACCGTGGCCCCAAGTTGGAGGGCCTGGTATACTTCAATCATCAGCGTTGAAGCTGGCTCATGCACTCGCCTAATTAGAGGATCTAACGCCCGTACCATTGCATCCAGAGAGGGTTCATCCTTTTCGGCATCTAAGCCTAACTTCTCTGCCAACTCCTCGATCGGCGTTGCTCTTTTCTTTTCAGCAACGAGTTCTATAGCTTCTTGCCACCTTTCCATTGTAGTGCTTCTAAGCAAATCGACATAGACGCTCTTTTGTCTCCATTCCGGAAATAGGATAGAGACAGCTCTAGCGGGGTGGATATCCTGCAGATTAAGCTTTGCCGGACCTGCGTATACATTCAAGTATTCTTTATCCCGAGCTCTCGCTGAGTTCGTGAACACCACTAAGTTTTCGCTAACGGCAGGGATGTCAGCTAAACCTATTCCCTGTTCCGTACTAAAGGCGTATTCTCCTTCTAAGTCAAATACCAATTTACCCACTGTAGGCTCTTCACTGGTGAGGACAGCAAGGTAAGCGAGGATAACTTTCATCAAATTTGACTTGCCAAACCCAGTGACTCCAAAGATAGCGGTCTTACGGGATATGAACCGCTTCACATCAAACCGTATAGGCAAATCATCAGGTGATCGGTCATGCACCTCATCACCTATGGCATAGTACCCAACTACTGGCCCTTCGTCATCCAGCGTCACCAATTGTTTCAGACTCTTGGGTTCGAGGTGATACAGTCTGGAACCTCGGGCAGGCAGGTTACGCACAATGGGGCGGAACTCGGGAGGGTTTTCTTTGGTTAACTCACCCAAAACTCGAATGGTGAAGTCGTGACCGAGATACATTGCCTTCTCGTGCTCATCAAGCTCGGTCTCAAGATACTGGCCACGTGCGATAGCATCTCGTATCTCGTTCTCCCTAAGGTCAATCGAGACATGCGTTTCACCTTCTACTCTTGCAAGCCATTGTCGGTTTGTGTCTCGATCCTCAATTCGAGCCAAGTCTCCGATCCGAGGCGCTTTTTCCAACTCTCCATGAGGAAGCCGATATACCACCGTGTGGAAATCCTTTTCTGTCCCGACGATATAGCCGATATGCTGTCCTTGAAATCTACTCATTTCGCATTACCTCCCTTGCGATAGCTGTGCCTACACTGAGGCGTAAAGTAGCGTTTTCATGTGCTCGTGCAAGCGGATCTGGAAGACCTCGGAAGCGATCCGGCAAGCTTCTAAGCGGAAGAGCGGCTAGAATTCTCAAGACATCATCGAGTTTGTCTTCTAGGAAAGTTGGCACTTCGATTGTCATGACTCTCGCGTGCGGGTGTGGCATCAACCGGACAAAAAATAGCTCTCCCCATTTGACATCTTCCGCAATGTATCTCCACCCATAGGATTCTTCGAGCAAATCTTGGGGAACCTGGAGATAGAAAGCTTGACGTGATGAATATCCATTCACGAAGGTGAGAAGCAACTTGGAATGTTCGAAGACTTTGCTCGTCTTGGCTATTCCCGCAATGAAGTTGCTATTTTGCTCACAATTCCTAGCCAAGAACGCCCTCAGATTTTCCAAGCAGTCAGGCTGAGGTTTGATGAACTTTGTGCGGAGTAAACCGTCTTTTAGCAATATGGTTCTAGTTGATTCTGAAGCCAGTTTGACCAAGGTGCCCCATTCAAGCATCTCGCTGATAAAGCGATCAGGACTCATTCGACCAAATGCTGGCATAAAATCGCGCCAACTAATCGCTTGCATTGCTTTTAAAAGCGACTGGAGTACAGGTGTTGATTCGAAGAACGTATCAAAAAGCAACTCGATATTCTGCTCAGGCGCATCCGTGAGCACGATGCGTTGGAAATGCTCTCCACCATCGGAATCCGCACATCTAACGAGCATTCCATCGAACACATCCAACTCAATGGGGACATTACTTGCGTCCACCGAGATTGCTATTGCCTTATAAGCTTGGCCTGGCGGGAGACGTGAAAGTTGAATTTTTGCAGCACGCTCTTTCAAGGCTTGAATGCGCTTCTGCCGGGCCGTTCGTAGCGATCCAAGTTCTTCTGGAGGAATCGAGAATTTAGAAACCATAGACTACACTCCCATACTCTAAGCCCTGTTCACATTCTGGGGGCTGGGCGGTGAGGGTGGTTTAGTGGCGTAGGACAGGTTGGACAGTGCCAAGCGAGCCTTAGTTTGAGGTTGGTTTCCATCCTGCCAGGTTCCTTGCTCCAAACTCATCTGGCACCGAGGCACAATTGCCAATGGACCATCGTTGTAGGCTCCACCTTTTCTATCTGGAAAGTACCAGACGTTGAACTTGCGATGGAGTCTGTATTGCTGCTTCCATGGTTCCTTGCAAGTATCCTTTATCCAATCCGCCACCATCGCTGCTAGGTCGCGCTTCGTAGGCCAAGTGGAGCTGGCTCGGATAGCCTGAGCTACGCTGCCCAGCAGTACATCTGTCAACTGTATCAATTCGCACTTGTTACGAAAACCAGGCGGCTCATACACAGCATTGGAACTTATGCAGATGACAGGATCTTGTGATATGATTTCTGGATACTTGTCTGGTTGGTGAGCTCGTCGTTCCTCGACATCCTTAATCAATCGCCAGGGTACATATTCAGCAAAGTTGTCAGCCCTAAGATCCAATCTGCCTTGTCCACGACGACATTTGTCATCGGAGTAGATTTGGATAATCACTTTCTCGTGCTTAGATAAGTGCCAGGCCACGCCAGAGAGCAAAGCCATAGCGCTAAAACGATTGTAGGCGTGGAAGCGCTCAGAGAAGCGCCGATGCTCATAGGCCGGTGAGCGCGTGTCCACTGCCAAAGCTGTAAAATAGCATGTGTCAGCCAAGTGGTGTTGGTAGAGCGATAGCCAGTTCCGAGCGACAACGGCTTTCTTATTCCACTCCCCTCCCCAACTTTTAGGCAGGTCGCTGAAATGGATTTCGCCGTCATAGCCGTCGCGGGCATTACGCAGAATTGTTACTACCTCTGCTTCTTTACGCTCCGAAACAAAGAGTAAACCCACTATAAACCAGCGCCCTTGTTTGTAGGTGCCGCTTTCGTCGTGGTAGATGTTGTAAGGGATAGGATCCGCTGGGATGTCTAAGAGCTTGGGTTGGTACATTGATCAGCAGCTTCCTGAGTACCAGTTTACCTCTTCGCTGCGGCCAGCGCCGCCGTAGCGCAAGGTTGGGTCGTCAGGTTCGGGACGCTGGGTGGTAAAGTTGGCCCTGAGGCATTGTTGAAATGTGAGCCTGCTCATACTTCACCACCCAGATACGACGCCAGATGTTCCATGACCACCTGTCTAACCTGCTTTGCCTCGGTCAGTGCGTTCTGCGCCGTGGTCCAGTCTACTTCCGGCTGGTCTCCGGGATATCGGAACTCCACACCAAAGGGGGACAGCCAACCACAAGAATCCAACTCCTCCTGCAACGCAGGCTCTGACTGACTCGCCAACCCCAAGAACTGATCCAGGTCGTGTGTTTTGCGAAACTCGATCTGATGGCAGACCAGGTACGCCTTGAGGAACTTCTCGGCAGCCTGCTGGCAGTGGAAAGCACAGGTGAAATAGTCGTGTGTCTCAGCCGCTGCGAGGACCTCGGCAGCGGTAAGGTCTGCTTCCGCCTTGCTGAGCCACTCGTGTACGAAGTCTCGGATCACCGCTTCACGACTTCTCATAGATGACCTTTCCGTATTTCGCAGCAGGATAGGCGATGCCGCCGATCACGTCCCGGGTCTCCTCAAACTCCTGTCGCGAAATGGTGATCACTTGAATGGGTAGCGGCGTATCTCGAAACAGACCCCGCGTCTGTTCGAGCCGTTCCTTACGGCTCAAGGGCCGCTCAGTGACGACTAGCAGGTCGAGGTCGCTATCGGCTGTGGCTCGTCTTTCTGCGTAAGAACCGAAGAGGATCACTCGTTCCGGAGCAAAAGTATCTACAATGCGCTTCCTGAGCTCCCCAAGCAATTCCTCGGTCAACTGTATAACGGCGATGGGAGTCGAATTGGTCATAGCCCTTCACTCCTCTATCACTCCATTCTACGTCTCATCCAATACATCCATGCTCTTCACCGCCACCTGCTCTTCCCCATGTTGACTATAGGCGGTTCACCCACCCGCCCGGCGGCTCACTCTCGCCTGAATTATACCGTATCGCAACAAACTTGGCAATCTCACGCTAAACCCAAGGTGTCATCGAAGCATCTGCTACATCAGCGCCCGCCGCACCATATCCAATGCCCGGTTCACCAGCCAGCCCGTAGCTCGCTCGCTGTGCCCCCCGTACTGGAAGGTCCGGACGATTACCTCCTTTCCAGTATCGAGGGCGATGTGCATAGGCTGCCGCTCTGCTGGATCGTCGGCGATTGGCGCTCGCACCCATACCGCCAGGCAGAGGTCCACCCCCAGAAAGGCGCGTCCCTCCCGCGCCGCTGCCTGGGCTGCCTTGGTCGAGAAATCGCCTTCCTTCCTGAACTGAGATCGAGACAAACCCAAGAGACCAATGGCCTCCTCCACTTCGTCAACGATCAGGCAGTTTCCCAGCACAGCGGGGCCATCCGGCGTGTCAAAGATGTGACGGCTGACGATGCCATCTACCCCACACTCCACGGTGCCCAGCGTCAACTCCCGCTCGGCGAGCATCCTGGTCACCACCTCCGCAACTGTTTCCTCCCCCACGCCGTAAATCACCTCCCCCAGCCGCTCACGCACCCGCCTCTCCATCTCCGCGATAAGCCGGTCCGCTTCCTCCTCGCTGGCCGCTTTGGCCACGATACGCACGTCGGTCTGGCCCGGATGGGCAGCCAGCCCCACGGTGGGATTGGCGCTCTCCATCAGATCCCCGATGCGCGCGTCCACCTGCGACTCTCCAATACCCACCGTGCGCAGCACTTTGGTCTTGATCACCTCCTGGTGGCCCAGCTTGCCCTTAAGGTAGGGAATCACCTCGTGCTCCATCAGATACTCCATCTCGTGGGGCACGCCGGGCAGCACGATCACGTCGCCCCGCTCGTCCTGGACGACGAAGATGGGCGCCGTGCCCACCGGATTCTCGATAGCGACAGCGCCCTCGGGCTTGAACGCTTGGCGACGGTTGTTCTCGCTCATGGGATGGCCCCAGCCACGAAAGCGCTCCTCGATCCAGCCCAGCATCTCCTCGTCCAGCACCAGCTCCCGGCCCGTGGCCCGCGCTACGGCCTGCCGGGTGACGTCGTCCACCGTGGGGCCCAGCCCGCCGGTGCAGATCACCACGTCCGCCCTTTCCAGAGCCTCTTCGATGCAGCGGGCGATGCGCCCCTCGTTGTCCCCCACCGTCAGGCGATGATACAGGTCAATGCCAATCTCGGCCAGCCGCCGGGAGATGTAGGCCGCGTTGGTGTCCACGATGGCACCCAGCAACAATTCTGTTCCAATGGAGATGATCTCTGCTTGCATGGCTCACTCTTCCATCCTGAGTCAATGAGTACGAAGTAACGAGGGAGAGCCTCGTTACCCCTCCCCGGCCACCGGTGCCCGCTCCAGGTAGTACTGGGCCACCGTCGCCAGCATGGTGACGCCCAGCGGCAGAACCTCCTCGTGGGCATCGAAACGGGGGTTATGGTGTAGTCGGGGCGTGTCCTCGCCGGGGATAGCTGCCCCTAGCCGGAAGTAGCAGCCCGGCACGTGCTTCAGGTACACGCCAAAATCCTCCGCGCCCATCTCGGGCTGAGGTTGAGACACTTTGTCGGCACCGACTACCGTAGTGGCGATTTCACGCACCAGGGCGGCCATCTGAGGATCGTTGACCGTAACCGGGTAGCAAGGCTCGATCCGGAGTTCGAAATCACCACCCAGCGTCCGTGCCACCTGCGCTGCCCGCTCCAATTCGGCAAAGAGTTGCTCGCGGATGGGGGGCTTGAAGCTGCGAATGGTGCCGGTCATGGCGGCTTCTTCGGGGATGATGTTGCCTCTGGTGCCGGCGTGGATGGAGCCGACGGTGATCACGCCCGCCTCGATTGGTGGGATGCGCCGTGCGACCACGGTCTGGATGGCATTGATCACCTGGGCGGCGAGGACGATGGGGTCCACGCTCTTGTGGGGGTAGGCGCCATGTCCGCCACGCCCGCGCACCGTCAACCGAAAAGCATCGGAGGCGGCCATCGCCGGACCGGGGATGATCCCGATGGTGCCGCTGGGCATATCGGCATACACGTGCAGCCCGAATATGGCATCCACTCCCTCCAATGCGCCATCGTCCACCATGCGCATTGCGCCGCTCTTGCCCTCGACATCAATCCCTTCCTCCAAGGGCTGAAAAAGGAAGCATACCTGCCCACGGGGAGGCGGGGTCTCGCTCAAGAGTGTTGCCACGCCCAGCAGCATGGCCACGTGGAAATCGTGGCCGCAAGCGTGCATAACGCCCGGTGTTTGCGAGGCATAGGGCACGTCATTGGCCTCCTGGATGGGTAACGCGTCCATATCCGCCCGCAAAGCCACCGTGGGCCGCCCCTCCCCCAGGATGCCCACCACGCCGGTGATTCCCACCTTGGTCTGCACGTGCAGTCCCAGTCGCGTGAGGGTCTCGGCCACCAGCGCGGCGGTCTTTTCCTCCTGGAATCCAAGTTCGGGGTGCATGTGGATCTGACGACGCCATTCGACGAGTTGGGGGTACAAGTCGCGGGCACGTTCGAGCATGAGAGACCTCCTTCTGCACGATTCTCTGACCAAATTATACTACATAGCGGGATCAAGGACAAAAGATGGCAGGGGGAGTCCGCCGTGCAACGAACTACGGCTGTTGCCTCGACGGTAAGTGGCTGTGGTTGTCGGTACCGATGGTGGCGCTTTAGGCGGTCGCATTGGCGTCCACGGGCCACGTATCCACCGGTGCGTTCTACACTTTTTGGGGGGAAAACAGAAAGGATTTACCAAATTGGCGGCGCTAAAATGAACCGCTTTTGTCATTGCGAGAAGCGAAGCGACGAAGCAATCCCCAGCCCGTGACGGAGGGGATTGCTTCGCTCCCTACGGTCGCTACTCAGAAACTTGGTTCGTAGTGGCGACTTTAGTCGCCTTTGCTGCCAAACGACAGCTAAAGCTGTTACTACGAACCTCGCCCAAGTTTCTGCCCCCTACGGATGGCGCGATGCGCCATGGA
>JBAWAP010000124.1:0-8585 GCA_049589355.1 Anaerolineae bacterium | reverse complement strand
AGACGGTCTACGCCGGTTTATCGCCCATTTGGGCGATGTGCTATGCTGGGGGCTTCACGACGAGTGTGAGCGATCAGACCGAGGCCAATGAGATAGGGGGAGTTCTGCAAGCCGCGCTCCGCGAAGTACCCCCAGAGCGGCCGTATCGAGGTCCGAGCACATTTCGCCGCGGGATTTACAGCTATGTGAACCAGGCCGAGGGCGATGTCTATCGCTTTTCTGGAATTGAGACCATCGCACGCGGAGATGAAGTTGTGTACCAACTGCGGTACAGTGGCGGTGTGTTGTGCTGAGCGAGCTAGCTTGCCGGTGAAAGGGCCGCCCAACAAGTTGCTCTGCGATCCGTTCGCTCGAAACCACGCATTGCGTTTCGTTCGCCCAAACCAGGTGGAGGAGTGACAGCCCTGCCCTACGGCGTGACGGAGGAGGGCATCCACGGGCCGTGGAGGGAGTTTTTGGAGGGGGAGTAGGGGGCTGCGGGAACGGACGTTTCCACATATAGCAGTTAGGCGCGGCTTGCCCAGCGCAGATTGGAAGTTACCATGAAAAAAGAGGTCGGAGATAGAAATTCTGAGATTTGGTTGCTGGGAGATTCCAATCCCAAAAGCTGGCAAACTGTTCTCGAAACGCCCTTTGACCCTCGCCATCCCGCTCGTCACAGCATCTGGACTCCTGTGCTGGAAGTAATTCAGGATAGAGTGTTTAGAGAAAGCCGGAGTCGAGTTGATACGTCATCAATCTATATTAGGAACGCAATTGAAGACCCGGCAGGAAAGCCACGCTCAAGCAGTATCGAGTGGGAAACTATCGTTGAGAGAGAGTTACAGGGGTTTCAAAAGGTAGTTCGTGGATGCCAGCCCAAAATACTCTTCAGCTTTGGGGCTTTTGCATTTGAGTTTGCCAGACGTGCGCTTGGTGAAGAGCCAAAGCGAAGTCATAGTTACTGGAGAGCAAGAAGATTGGGACATGAGTTTAGGCAGCGGGTTGATCAATTTGATTGGAATGTGACAAATCTGCTTCCCCTACTTCACGTCAGCATTGCTCGTGGACGGTTTATCCAGAGCCACGAGTATTTCAGCGGTCAGGAAGGGGGCAACTACTTTGAGTTCGTGGGAAACCGAATTGCACAGAGGCTCATGGAGCACAGCGACAGGTTAAAGGTTTGGATTGAGTAGGGGAGAGTCGCGCCCAACAAGTCGTTCTACGATCCGTTCGCTCGAAACCACGCACTGCGATTCGTTCACCCAAAGCGTGGGGGATGAGCAGGTAAGGTTCGCAGATTAACGAACCTTTAGACAACTGTGTGTCCATGTAGGTGCGATGAGCCCCTTGGCGGCACATCAACTCCTACTCTCCAGGTGGAGGAGTGACAGCACTGCCCTGCGGCGTGACGGAAGATGGCATCCACGGGCCGTGGAGAGAGTTTTTGGAGGGGAGTAGGGGACTGCAGGAACGGAGGTTTCCACAATATAGGCAACTACGCGGAAAAACTTCCACATAGTAATTTTTATGCACAAGTCAACAATGTTAGATTTTCACGCGTATAGTGAATTCACCCAGACGACTTACCGCAAAGTGCGTGACCTGTTCCGAGCCGAGGTGGTAGTCAGATTCGGCGAAGTCGACATCGGCGCAAACGAAACGATGATCTCGCGAGTCGAAAACGGCATTCCCACCATCATCCTCAAGCATGGAACAATCTTGACCGAAGATTGCTTTTGTCACGAGCTGTACCATCTGTTGATGAAAGGCGTATCGGGCTATCATTTCCTTCAGGCAACGGGGTACTTCTTGGCAGAACTCAAGCGGAAGTATCACAATCCTCCAATGATTGTCGGGAAATGTCACTCTATCTTGCAGCACTCTTTCTTCTTTCCGAAGATGATAGAAGCGGGATTCTCGCCTACAAGCTACTTGCTCGAACAGATGGATCAACAGAAGCAGACTTATCCCTCATGCTACTCCAACAAAGATCGGAAAGCCAATGTAATAATGGACGCATGGCACATCATGCTTGGACGTTCTGATTCCAAGATAGACTCAACAGTATACGTGAACTTCTTCGCCGAAGGTTTTGGACCATATTTCGAAAAGGCCAAAACCATAGCAGAGATTCTTAGGTACTTCGACGACCCAGTGGACGAGCCGAACTTTTTCTGCAGAGTTTTGTCGATTCTTTCGGACATAAGAAACATCCACTATTCAGTTCAGGGAAAGACGGTGGTTTATCATTGAAGCATGCACAACAATGGCTGGGCAATGGGTTGCTGTTGCAGTACCCCGTTACATTTTCCGCACTTGGTGGTAGTTTTGTAGGCAGTGGGCCGCATAACAGCGCGTGGTGTGTCCTGAAGCTGTCAACGGCTAGCCGGTGGGAGTCCGGTCGTGGTAACCGCCAGCGGGCACGTAGCAGGCAGCCAGTGCTATCGGGTGACCGATGGTGCTGAAGCGCTGTATCCCTCCGCGAAGGAGGTGCAAACCAGCAGCCCGTAACATAAAGTGAACCTTGCAGCGTCGAAATGTTAGCCCTTGAGGAAGGGAACCAGAGGGGCGAGTTGCTTAGTGACGCGATGGGTGAACCGCGCCCCGTTCGATGCCTTTATTGTACTGAAAGACGCTGACAAACATTAGGTCAGGTTTGGAGAGGAAAATGCTGATTGACGCTCATTCGCACGTAGATAGGTATGATCTCGTGGGTGAAGGTGCATTGGAGTCTGCCTTGGCAGAGATCATTCAACACAGGATCTTCACCATCAGCAATTCAATGGACCTTCCGTCATATAAACGCAACCTGGCAATAGGTGAAAGGTGCGACCTGGTGCTGCCTATCTTTGGTGTGCATCCTTGGAATGCTGCCCAGTATGCTGATCGTCTTGAAGACCTAAGTGAGGCCATCGAACAGAGCCCGATGCTTGGTGAAATCGGGCTCGACTACTACTTCATCGAGGACGCTTCGGAGTATCCAGCCCAGAAGAAAGTATTCGAGTTCTTCCTAGCCGCAGCCAGGGAGCAAGGGAAGATAATCAACCTGCATACCAAGGGAGCGGAACAAGCGTTCTTAGAATTGCTCGACCGCTACGATATTCCACGGGCAATCGTGCACTGGTACTCAGGACCTCTGGACGTCTTCAGGAAATTAGTGGCCAGAGGAGCGTACTTCACGGTAGGAGCCGAGGTGCTTTACTCCGAGCACATTCAGACCATTGCACGAGAGATACCATCGGAGCAACTGCTCACAGAGACGGACAATCCTGGTGGGCCACAAGGGTTCATAGGCGGCCCTGGAATGCCGCTGTTGATAAGGGATGTCATCAAGGGGGTAGCGAAGGCAAGAAAGACCACCATGGAGGCGATTATTCAGACGGTGCAGTTCAACCTGCTCCAACTCACCCGAGATGATCTGTGGCTCGCGGACACTTGTGCAAGAGTCTTGGAAGAGAAGGCGGGCAGCGGCTAGCAATGGGTTGTATCCGACCGGGCTATCGTGCCGCACATTGGCGGTTACATGCGCATTGTAGTTCGTTTCGTGGCAGGAGTTCTTTTCCGCACCCGCGCGGTGGGTGAACCGCGAGCCGTTACGCACGTTGCGGAAGACCATCGATTATCATTGGCATCGCCTCTCTTGATTGGCGAGGAATAGAAGACAGGTCCTAGAAGGGATTATCATGTTAGTTACCGAAAATCAACTAGACGAATGGGTACGTGCTAATGCGCGAGACGCACAGGAAGTGATTGTTGAGCTTGTCTGGCGTCTCGTTGCAGCATCGTGCCCAAAGCCACGAGAGCGTTGTTTCCCCTTGGGCAACAGTATCGGCCAACATGGGCCAGATGGAGACTTGGATGTCGCCCTTTCCTTTGAACCGTTTGTCCCTGAAGGCCGCTCGTATTGGGAGATAGGTACGGGACTGAAAGCCGGTGATAAAGCCACCTCTGATTACAACAGTCTCACTGATGCGGTACCTGAAGGTGTTCGACGCGAAACCACCTTTGTATTCGTAACACCACTTTCTGGTCGGAGGGACTGGGAACACACATGGGAGGAAGGCGCACAAGCCTCCTGGCTTGAAGATCGCCGCAAGAGAGATGAATGGAAAGATGTTCGAATCATTGACGGGACGAAGCTGATTGATTGGGTTCACCACTTCCCGCCCGTGGAACTGTGGCTCGCCCAAATTGTAAGTCGCGTGTCAGCAGAGCAGATCGAGACACCTGAACAGCGTTGGAACGTGGTCAAAACAATTGGAGAACCACCTCCTCTGACACCAGACCTTTTCTTGGCAGATCGCACCGAAGCCATCGCAAAGCTCAAGGAAGTTCTTGACGCCGTAAGTATTCAGATCAAGTTGACCACTCATTTTCCTGATCAGGTGGTCGACTTTGTGTCGGCATACTTGGCCTCGCTTGACGATGAAAGCCGCGTCGAGGCTGCCGGGCGATGTCTTATTGTTTCCACTATAGATGCCTGGAATAGGATCTGCTCTCAGTATAGAAATCTTATCTTAGTCGCTGATGTTGCACTCGACCTGAGTGGAGATGCAGGTACCAAGCTCATCCAGAAGGCACGCAGAGCGGGGCATGCCGTCATCTTTGGTGGCCCTCACGGCGGCATCCCTGACCCAGCGAGCGTCCCGCTTCCGATGCCACACAGCCATCAAGTCCAAGAGGCACTCGAAGAAGCCGGGTACGGTGAGGAACGTGCGCGAACGCTGGCGCGAAAGAGTGGTGGGAATCTGGGATCATTGCTTCGGTGTATTCAAAATCTTTCATTAATGCCGGAATGGGCTGAGAGGGCCGAGGCAGCCGAACTGACCATTGCGATGGTTCTCGGTTCTTGGAGTGATAAATTCGATTCAGACTGTGCAGTTGTCGAGGAATTGGTGGGAAACGCATATGGGGAGTGGATCGGAAAGATACGTGAAATCGCGCTCCGCCCGACCACTCCCCTCATTCAGCGAGACGGCAACTGGAAGTTCATTCCTCGTTATGAGGGGTGGTATGCGCTAGGGCCAAGACTCTTTGACGAGCACCTGGACCGGCTGAAGGCTGTGGTGGTGTTCGCCTTGCAGGAAAAGGACCCTCAATTTGAACTTCCACCAGAAGAACGATATGCAGCAAGTATTCATAGAAAGGGTTTGTCGCATTCCCGGATATTGCGTAACGGGTTAGCGGAAACATTGGCGCTGCTTGGGAGCCATCCTAAAGCGCTTACATCTTGTTCTATTGGCAAAGCAGAGGCAACAGCCGTTCTGGCGGTTCGCGAGATTCTGGCTGACGCCGGCTGGGTGCTATGGGCCAGTCTGAACGATTTGCTCCCTCTGTTGGCTGAGGCAGCACCGGGAGAATTCCTCAACGCGGTCGAAACGGCGCTTCAAAGTGATCCATGCCCGTTCGATGAGCTTTTCGCCCAAGAGAGCAGCGGTGTGGTTGGTCGCACCTACATGAGCGGCTTACTTTGGGCTTTGGAGACGCTGGCATGGGATGCGGATCTCCTCAGCCGCGTTGTCATTTGCCTTGGGGAGCTCGATGCGCGTGATCCAGGCGGCCAGTGGGGTAATCGTCCAGCGAACTCCCTAACCACGATTTTTCTTCCGTGGCTGCCGCAGACATGTGCGCCAATTCACAGAAGAGTGACTACAGTAAGAACATTGCTTACCGAACTTCCGGACATCGGGTGGAAGCTGATCGTAAGTCTGCTTCCTCAACATCACTCGGTTTCGTCCAGAACGCGCAGACCAGCGTGGCGAGCGACGATTCCTGACGACTGGCGTGAGGGCGCAACACATCGCGAGTACTGGGAGCAGGTATCTGCTTATGCAGAGTTAGCGGTCAGCGAGGCCAAAAAAGATGTCTCGAAGCTTGCCGAACTTATCGACCACCTGGAGAATCTGCCTCAACCTGCGCATGAACAGCTTCTGGATCACCTCGGGTCTGATGCTGTATTGGCCATGCCAGAAGCCGACAGATTGCATATCTGGAACCAGCTCGTCAATCTGGTTACGAAACATCGGCAGTTTGCGGACGCTGGATGGGCAATGAAGCCTGAACAGATCGAGAAAATCGCTGCTCTCGCCGATCGACTGGCACCGGATGAACCGTTCTTCCGACATCAACGAATTTTCAGTGAGCGTGACTTTGAGCTCTATGAAGAGAAGGGCAATTACGAAGTACAAATGAAGGGACTGGAGGCACGCCGTCAAAGAGCTGTAGCGGAAGTTGCTGCCAGTGGAGGAACAGAGGCGGTGATTGCTTTTGCCAAGGCCGTCGAATCACCTTGGCGTGTTGGCATTGCGTTCGGGGCCATAGAGAGCCCAGATGCAGAGGGTATGATTTTGCCAGCCTTGCTCGAGTCCGAACAGAAGGCACTTGCACAATTCGCAGGCGGATTCGTATGGGGAAGGTTTCGCAGTTGGGGCTGGGAATGGGTTTACAGCCTTGAGACCTCCCAGTGGACGCCAACACAGACAGGGCAGTTCCTTTCTTTCTTGCCATTCACACCGGAAACATGGGAGCGCGCGAAATCCCTTCTTGGCGAAGATCAATCGGCTTATTGGAGTAAGACCAGTGCGAATCCCTTCCAAGCCGACGGAGGTCTCGAATTTGCAGTTGATCGACTTATTGAACATGGAAGACCATTCGCAGCGATCCGATGCCTTTACAGGATGCTTCGCGACAATCAGCCATTCGACAAGCAACAGGCAATACGAGCCTTGCTAGAGGCGCTTAAGTCATCAAAAAGCCCTCACTCAATGGATGTTTATCAAATCGTTGAGATTATCAAAGCTCTACAGAAAGACCCGGATACAAGTCCCGATGATCTCTTTCGGGTGGAGTGGGCGTACCTACCACTTTTGGATGAGCACCATGACGCCTCGCCGAAGTTGCTCTGGCGGCGGTTGGCCGACGACCCGAAATTTTTTTGCGAGTTGATTCGCCTCGTATTTCGCTCCAAGAAGAAGGAAGAGCATCTGGCTGAGGAGGTGACCGAGGAAAGAGAGAACATTGCAACTAACGCCTATCGCCTGCTGAGCGAGTGGTGTATTCCACCTGGTCTACGCGAAGATGGATCATACGACAGCAGTGCCCTCAATGCATGGCTTGACGCTGTGAAAAAGGAGTGTACCGAAACAGGACACTTGGAAGTTGCAATGACCATGGTGGGCCATATGCTCATCCATGTGCCTGTGGATCCGGATGGACTGTGGATCCATCACTCTGCGGCAGCGGTTCTCAATGAGAAAGATGCTCAAGACATGCGCATCGGATTTTGCAACGAGTTGTACAACTCACGCGGAGTGCACTGGGTAGATCCTACAGGGAAGCCAGAGAGAGAACTTGCAGCCAAGTATCGCAAGCAAGCCGAAGCTGTCGAGAATGCCGGATATCACCGTCTAGCTACCACACTCCGTGAATTGGCAGATACGTACGAGCGTGAAGCTGAACGGATACCTTCGAGGAGAGAGCCTTTTGATGATTAGCGAGATTTGGCCGCCCGGTAGGTGAGCTTTATCGTTATTCGACCAACTGGAGCGAAGGCCCTTTGAAGACAACAGGAAAAGAGGGAATTGACAATGGCCAACGTTACTTCGGATAGTTCGATTGAGGAACTCGTTTTGATACCTGACGGTGAGTTCCTTATGGGCTCGGATTCAGAGGGAGATCATAGCCCCGTTCACAAGGTATACCTTGACTCTTTCTATCTCGATAGGTATGAGGTGACTAACGCGCAGTATCTGAGGTTCTGCGAAGCAACGGGACACCGTCTACCAGACTTCTGGAGTATGGATGGTTTCCGGTGTGGCCCAGACTACCCGAACCATCCAGTGATTACAGTGAGTTGGTACGATGCTGCCGTGTATGCGGAGTGGTGTGGCAAGCGACTCCCGACCGAAGCCGAATGGGAGTGCGCAGCGAGGGGGGGACTGGCGGGGATGAACTACCCCAACGGTGACACACTCCATCCGTCCGACGGGAACTACAATCAGTCAGGCAAGGGCGGCCCAGTCGCGGTGGGCAGCTACCTTGCAAACGGCCTTGGCCTTTATGATATGCAGGGAAACGTTGTCGAGTGGGTCCGGGATTTCTACCATCCAGACTACTACTCGTCGAGTCCTTCGGCAAATCCCCAGGGGCCCGAGTTTGGCAGGTTCCGGGTAATCCGAGGGGGTGGTTGGCACTCAGGTGCGTCTTGTAACCGGGTATACTTCAGGAATGCGCTTCCGCCAGGCTGGGTGGATTTCAATGTGGGGTTCCGGTGTGCTAAGGATCTCGAGTCGCACGATGATTCTGACACAGCGGGCTCGTAGTTGATGGTAAGAGATGAATCTTGACCCCAAAATCAGAGCGTCGTTGGCGCGACGAATCCTGACCTCTCTTGAAAGTGCTATGCCGGGATCAACTGCGCAATTGCGGGGATCGCTGGCAGAGGGGCGAGCAGATCAATACAGCGATATAGATGTGTGTTGGGAAGTGCCCGATGAACTCTTTCAGGCCTCGGTCGAGCGTCTCCCAAAGATCCTGTCTAGAGTGCATCCGGTAGAATCTCTGCGTTCGGATCCCGATTTTCAGAATTCGGATAGACGTCGTCT
>JBAWAP010000123.1:0-10636 GCA_049589355.1 Anaerolineae bacterium | reverse complement strand
CACTATGGCTGCCTCTACCTCACCCTCTTTCAAGGCCCGCAACACGTCCTGGGGAGCCACGTAAGTCTGCAGGCTCAAGCCCTCGGTTTTCTTCTGCAACTGTCTGCCCACGACATCGCCTTCTGAGCCCAGCTCTACACCTAGCCTCATCCCAGATAAGCCTTTTGCTTCGCTGATCCCTCTTTCATCGGACCTTACGACCAGCACCTGCCCGGCGTTGAAGTAGGAGATGGAATAGGCCACATCCCCGTACAGCAGGGGGTCGTAGGGCAGGGCCGAAATGATGGCATCGAACCTGCCCACGTAGAGGGCATCGTAGAGGCTGTCGAAGCCCACGTTGACTAACTCTACCTGGACGCCCAGGCGCTGACCGATGGCTCGCGCCAGGTCAACATCGAGGCCGACGATCTGGCCCGTTGGCTCGTCAATGTACTCAAAGGGCGGCCAACTGGCGTCCATCCCCACCCGTATCAGTCCTTCTCGCTGGATCCGCGCCCAGGTTTCGTCCCCCTCTCTACCCAACCGCGCCAGCACGAACCAGGCTGCCAGAGCGATGGCTGCCAGGGCCAGGATGGCCAGGAAAGCAGGCTTGCTTACCCTTAGTTTCCTTGTAAGCATTCACTCCTCCCTCTCAGGGAGGGGCAGGGGGAGGGTGGATCCCCACAAACAGACAAGATTCCCTGTGAATTCGACTCGTTCTGGTCTACAAGCTCCCACCCCCACCCTAACCCTCCCCCTGCGAGGGGGAGGGGGTGAACAGTTACGTTTCTTCATTCCCCCTCCCCCCGCGCATATCTCTGCACTTCGAGGTAGATAGGCTTGGGGAGAAAATCCACGGTCACAAAGGTGAAGTAGTCCCGGTAGCCCTTGGCTGGCCAGGGGTAGCGAAAGGCCCACAGGCAGACGGCCTCGCACCAGTCCCACTCCAGGGCCTTCTCGTAGGCCCGGATGCTGTACTCGATGCGCTGATAGGGACGCACGGCCTTGGTCCAGCGAGGATGATCGTTCCAGCCACCCTCGGTGATCAAACACTTTTTGTCGCCATCGCCATTGGCGACCATCACCTGGCGGAGGAGCTCGGCTCGGGCGAAGTTTACCTTGTCTGGAGTTGGCGGGTCATCAGGGGGGAAGGTCCAACCGTAGGCGTGGATGGCCAGGATGTCGAAGTAATCCTTGGCTCCGGCTTCATACATCCGCTGGAGGTAGGCCAGGTCGTTCAGGCCCTCTGGATCACCCTCGGGAGCCAGCGTCGGAGCCAGGGCCCCGGCCAGGACCTGGACCTGGGGGTCGGCCTCCTTGGCTCGGGCATAAGCCACTTTGAGAAGCTCGGTGTAGCCTGCGGGGTCCACGGGCCGATACCCCCACTCCAGGCTGAGATTGGGCTCGTTCCAGATGATGACGTGCCTGACGCGGCCCTGGAAGTGGGTCACGAAGGCGTGGACGAAATCGCCGAAGTCGTCATAGTGCTCCCGATCTAGGTACGACGTGATGGTGTCCTCAGGCCGGGCCCACTCGGGGACGAAGCCCAGCCGGGCGACCACCGTCAGGCCCTGAGCTAGGGCATGATCCACCACCACGTCGGGGTGGCTCCAGTCGAAATGCCCCTTTTTGCCCTCGTAGTAGGCCCAGGGGAAGTACTCCACGATCCAGGGAGCGCCCATCTGCCGCACCATCGAGAGCGTCTGCTTGATCTTCCACTCCTCCACCTCGTCGGTGAGGCGGGTGTGGACGCCCATCTTGGGGTTAATGGTCACCACTTCTTGCTGTGGACCCAGGGGGACAACGGGCTTGGTCGGCCTTACCAGGACGAGGAGCAGAGCGATGGCTAAAGCCACCTTAGTTGCCTTTTTGCTGCTTAGAAGCAGCCAGAAACCAGGTTTTTGAACTCCCTGCAGCCAAAACCTACACGATTGGGCAAATTCTCGATGCTTCGATAGGTACTCTTGAACAAAAAACCTGGTTTCTCTCACCTCATTCCTCGTTGCTTTGTCACTCGTTGCCTCGTTACTCGATTATACAGGGTTTATCCATCTTTGCCAAACTTTGCCACTCGTGCTATACTGAACGCCATTGAGCGTAAGAATGGGAAGGGAGGGTGGTTTATATTGCGACACTACAGCTTGGAAAGCTGTAGATTGGGCCACTTCGTGCCATCGAAAAGACCGTTCACTGCACAATCTACATCATTCATGGTAACTGCTCAGCCCGTGTCATTGCGAGGAGCGTTTTTTGCGACGAAGCAATCTCCTCCTTGCGGCTTGGGAATTGCTTCGCTTCGCTCGCAATGACAGCCTGAGTAGTCACCATTCATGTTGTAGTGTCGCTTTATCAGACCACCGGCTCTGGGAAGAGCGCGGTCGGGAGACCTTCGCCTAACACAGGAGTAAGGGAGACATGCAAGCAAACTCAGTTCTCCATAATGGGAGAATCTACACTATGGATCGAGCCAGTCCTCGAGCCCAGGCAGTAGCTATCATCGGGAATAGGATCGCCGCCGTGGGCGATGATGCCCAGATCAAACGGCTCTCGGCCCCCGGCGGGGAGGCTATAGACCTTAAGGGAAGAACGGTCTTGCCTGGGCTCACCGACTGCCACATTCACTTCGTTGGATACGCCCTGCGCCTGACGCGCGTTGACCTGTCAGGAGTCGAATCCAAGGCCGAAACCATACGACGAGTGGCGGAGCGAGCGCAGACCGCCAACCCAGGGGAGTGGCTGCTGGGCGGGGGCTGGGATCGCAACCTTTGGAAGGATCCAAGCTTTCCCACCAAAGAGGATCTGGATTCTGTGGCCCCTCATAACCCGGTGGCCCTCGATAGCAAAGACGGTCACTCCCTCTGGGTGAACTCCCTGGCCCTGACCAGGGCGGGCATCACCGCCGCGACTCACAGCCCAGCCGGCGGGGAGATCGAGCGCCAGCCTGGGACGGGGGAACCCACCGGCATCCTCAAGGAAAACGCCGAGGATCTGGTTGAAAGAGTCATCGAAAAGCCGAGCCTGGAGGCCATCCAGGCCGCGCTCAAAGTGGCTATGGCCACTGCCCATCGGGCTGGGCTAACGGGCATCCACGATTGTGAGGGTGAGCTGGCTTTCGTCGCCTTCCAGGAGTTGTCGAAGAAGGGCAAGCTGGGCCTGCGAGTGCTCATGCATGTCCCGGTGAAGAATCTGGACGCTGCCATTGGGCTCGGCCTCAGGACGGTCTTCGGCAGCGAGAAGTTGCGGGTGGGTAGTGTCAAAATCTTCGCCGATGGGGCCCTGGGCTCTCGCACGGCGGCCATGCTGGCGCCCTACGAGGATGAGCCGCTCAATCTGGGCATCACGGTGACATCCAAGGAGGAGATGCGAGAACTGGTGAGGAGAGCGAGCAGGGCAGGCCTCAGTGTCGCCATCCACGCCATCGGCGACCGGGCCAATCGCGACGTCCTGGACGTTCTGGAAGATAGTCGCCGGTCCGGCGAGGGAATGGACTTGCGGCATCGCATTGAGCACGTTCAACTGCTGCATCCCACCGACATCCCCCGCCTGGCGAAGCTGGGCATCATCGCCTCGATGCAGCCCATTCACGCTACTTCGGACATGGAGATGGTGAAGCGCCATTGGGGGGAGGAGAGGGCGCGGGGAGCTTACGCCTGGCGAAGCCTCTTGGATGCGGGCACTATCCTGGCCTTTGGCTCCGACTGCCCGGTCGAGACCCTCGATCCGCTGGTGGGCATCCATGCGGCGGCAACTCGACGGCGGGCCGATGGCTCTCCTGGGCCAGAGGGCTGGCATCCTGGAGAGCGCATCACCGTGGAAGACGCCGTGCGGGCCTACACTGTAGGTGCGGCCTATGCCTCAGGCGAGGAGCGGGAGAAGGGTTCCATCACTCCGGGCAAGCTGGCTGACCTGGTGGTGCTATCCCAGGACATCTTCGCCATTCCCCCCATGGCCATCCTGGAGACAGAGGTGGAGGCCACCATCCTCGATGGCCAGTTCGTCTATCGCCGTAAGGAGTTCCTATGAGGCAGGGGAACTCAGAGGAGCTTGGGGGAACTCAGGGGGCTTCACCGGTGAACAGTTACTGGGTGCGTTGCTCAGCTTGACAACTTTGTGACATTGCCCTATACTATACGCAGCAGTCGGGGCTGTAGCTCAGCTGGGAGAGCGCGTCAATCGCACTGATGAGGTCAGGGGTTCGAATCCCCTCAGCTCCACTGATGGGGCCGTGGCGAAGCTGGGATCGCGTCTCAATGGCATTGAGAAGATCGAGGGTTCGAGTCCCTCCGGCTCCACCTTTCTGAGGGCAAAGCCACCTGCGTTCACCGCGCAGGTGGCTTTTTGCTATTGCCAAAGGAGGCGAAATCTGCTATACTATGCTTAGCCAATCATACTTGCCTTCTCCTTGTGCACCCAGTGGATGATTTGCTGGAGGCCTTGAAAGAGGGCGGCCTGCCCTGCATCGTCGAGGAGCTGCAGTGGCGCTTCGCTGAGTTCGTGCGCCGGGCGATGCGTGGCCACGACTCGCGCAACACACGCTTGACGCTGGAGCAGTAGGTGGTGCGATTATGAACGCTTATCGCTTCGATCCGGTAGATCTGGAACAGATGCGGCTGCTGGGCCGCCTTTCCCCCGGTGGGCGCATCCGAGTGATGCTCGATGCACGCGAGCTGGCGGTGGGGTTGATCCGCGGCCGCTTGCGTCGGCAGTATCCCGATCTCTCACCTCGAGAGCTCAACCTGAAAACATTGGAGGAGTTAGCGCGTGCGGAACGAACATCCCCCGGACCTTAGTCTCTTCCTGGACATCTTGCAGACGCTGGAGGCCATTGGCGCGCCCTACATGGTCATCGGGGCGTTCGCTGGCGTCGTGTACGGTGTCACCCGCACCACCTACGATATAGACATTGTCGTAGACTTGGACGAGGAACATAGCGACGCTTTAGCCGCTGTCTATCCACCCCCACGCTACTACGCTGACCCGGTTCAGATGCGCGATTCCATCCGTAAGGGTATTATGTTCAACATCATAGACACTACTCGCGGAGAGAAGGCCGATTTGGTCCCATTGACGATGGCATCACGCTACCGTAAGGCATTCGGGCGCCGGGTGCGGCAAGCGGTTGAGATACCAGGCGTGGAACCTCGCGAGATTTGGTGCGCTCGCCCCGAGGATGTGATTGTCGGCAAACTGATGGCCTGGGACGAGGGACGGTCGCGGAAACACGAGACGGACATCTACGAGATGATGGTTTTCCACTACCTGGGTGCCGATTCGGCACTGAGCGTCAAGCTTGACGAGACTTATGTAGATGCCCAGGCCAGAATGCTTAGTGAAGACGTGGCCGAACTTTGGGCGGCGGTGAAGGCAGCCGCCTGCCAGGAGGCTGAACGCAGGGCGGCAGAATAACAAGCCCACGAGTTCGTAGTGCGCACTTCAGTGCGTTATCACCTAATACGAGCCGGGTACTATGTTCACGAGGCATAATAGTGACTCTATTTTCTGTGGATACTTCACCTGATATCGAAAACATGCAGATCGAACAGTTGCGGCAGATGCGTCCCTGGCGCAAGATGGCATTGATGGCCGAGATGGGCCAGACAGTGCGAACGTTGGCCATGGCCGGGCTGCGCCAACGCCACCCCGACGATACTCCTGCCCAACGTCGGCGTCGTCTGGCCGACTTGCTGCTAGGCCCCGAGCTGGCCGACCGCGTCTATGGCCCATTGCCGGAGCAAGACGAATGTTGACAGAGCAAATCGCGGTGACGTTGGCTGTAGTTGATGCTCTGGATGCTCTCGGCGTGCCCTATGCCATTGGTGGCTCGTTTGCCAGCGCGCTGCACGGCGTGATGCGCGCCACGATGGATGCCGACCTGGTGGCCGACTTGCGCCTGGAGCACGTCGAGCCGCTGGCCCAGGCGTTGGGCGATGCCTTTTACGCCGACGTGGAGATGATGCGCGACGCGGTGCGCCGCCGTGGTTCCTTTAACTTGATCCATCTGGACACGATGTTCAAGGTGGACGTTTTCGTGGCCAGGCCGCGCCCTTTTGACCGCTCCCAGTTGGCCCGCCGCCAGTTGCACCTGTTGAGTGAGGACCCCGAACGCCGCGCTTACGTCACCAGTGCCGAGGACGTCATTCTTTCCAAGCTGGAGTGGTACCGCATGGGCAGTGAGGTCTCCGACCGCCAATGGCGCGACGTGTTGGGTGTGCTCAGAGTGCAGGGCGACCGGCTCGACCGGGATTATCTGCGCCGAATGTCTGTTGAGCTGGGTGTGACCGACCTGCTAGAAAGGGCTCTTGAGGAGGCAGGCTGATGGCGACTCACCAACGCGAGCTCCTACCCGATCAACTCACTCCTGGGCAAGTCGCTCGCGACGCCGAGCGGACCGAGTACCTGGAGCGGCTGCGCGAGAAGCTGAAAGACCCTGACCTCCACGCCATCGAAGGCTCACCATCGGCGAAGACCCTACCGAAAGTGGCGAAGTTGGGATCGCGTCTCAATGGCATTGAGAAGGTCGAGGGTTCGAGTCCCTCCGGCTCCACCAATTGGCGGATGGCAGATAGTTTGTGGCTGATGGCTTATAGCGAAGGGTAGGGATGCTATAAGCCATTATGCTATGGGGTCTATGCACTGCCCGATGAGCCGCCAAGCGGCTCACCCTGGTCCCCGGTTTCAGATGGAGAAAAGATGACCTTTGCCAATCAGGTAAGAGGGGGGAGATCATGTTTGAAGAGACCATTGATGCAATCTCTGATCACGAGTGGGAAGAGGCCATCGCTGCACACCTGGCCTGGGGAGAAACCTGGCGTGGAGATTTGCCGTCCGACGTATTCTTTGGTATCTGGGCCAGCCTGGCCGGCGAAGCCAAGCCCCTAATTGTAACCGTGCAACTGGACGCGCCAAAACCCACTGTGACCGTTCCGCCGGAAAGCCCGCTCACTGTTGAGGACAACCTTATTCTGCTCGAAGATGGCCGCGAGTTGATGATTCAATTTGATAGATGAGCCGACAAGCCAAATCCGCCATCAAATCCCTCGTCCTGACCCTCACATCTGCCAGCGGGTATACGCCGAGTTCAAATTCCTCTTCGATGTGGGCGACCCATTCTCCAACGCCGAGCACGAGGAGGCCATCGGCAGACAGGGTTATGTGTTAATTCTGCACCGACTGAAGTGAAAAAGAGGAAAGCCACCTGCGTCAACCGCGCAGGTGGCTTTTTGCTCCGTGAAATTATTGACAAAACGTAACTGCTCAGGCATACAGGATTTTGACGTTTTGACAAAACTATAGTAATGTGGTATGATATATTCAAGAACAGCACCGCAGTAAGAAAAATAAAGGAGGAGTCAGAATGAATATCTACGTAGGCAATTTGCCACACGAGCTCACCGAAGGAGAGTTGCAACAGGCCTTCGAAACCTTCGGGGAGGTCACATCCGCCAAAATCATCACGGACAAATTCAGCGGCGTATCGAGAGGGTTCGGATTCGTGGAGATGCCCACCAAAGCTGAAGCCCAGGCCGCGATCACCGGCCTGAACGGCACGGAGTTGAAAGGCGAAACGCTTAACGTTAATGAGGCTCGCCCTCGCTCCGAAAGCCGTGAAGGTGGTGGACGGCGCCCCCGGTAAACAGTCCTCAGACGTAACAGGTTCATAACAGAACTTCGCCTAACCATGGTGTCTGTGACTCACTCGTTCGCCCAAACCAGCCAACGGCTGGCTTCGCGAAGCCTGAGGACGTTACGGTATTGCCAATATTTCTACAAGCAAGAGCCATCCTGGGAAACGGGACGGCTCTTTGCGTTTTACGCCTATTGCCAATCGAGCCGAAATCTGGTATACTATACTTGGTGTTATCATTGAGGCGGGCTACCATCCACGGCGACGCTGGCGGCGCTTCCTAATTTAACCGCAGCCAACTGACTGTGGAGCGAGAAGGTTTGTGGTAATAGCATTTCATCCGTTATCGCGAGATCCTGTGCCGGATAACCACCTGGGTGAAGCACAAGCGATGGTGTTGGCGGCGCGCCCTGAGTTTGCCAACGATGTGCTTCTGCTGGATGAGCTGGCTGCCAGAGCGGTGGCAGAGGAGTCAGGACTGACTCTGGCTGGCTTTGCTGGCGTGTTGTTGGTGGCTGTGCGAGAGGGATTGTTGACCGCAGAGGAACTGAAGAGGCGACTGGAGATCTGTCAGCAGCAAGGGACGTACTATAACGAGGCATTTATCGAGCAAGTTTACCTGGCGGCAAAAGGAGATAGGTGAGTATGGATAAGCAAAAGAGTGTACACGAGCCAAAGGCACCATTGCTCAGTGCTCAAGACGCCATTCAAGATGCCGAACGATTGCAGGAGTTATTGTGGCGCAATCGGCCGCAGGCGGAGCGGGAGGTGCAATTGCGGGTGCCCTTCACGGTCAAATTACAAAACTAACTATGGAGATGTCTGGCAGTCGGGAGTTGTGAGAAAACAATGGAAGACCAGATAAACATCGCTATTCGTTTACCATCAACGTTCGCTCGACATTACCGCCAGGTCATCACACGCTACCTGGCCAAGGGCTGGTGGCAACCTTCCCCTTCTGAGCGTCGGGCTGGATTCGAAGCGCTCAACATTCTGCATGCGGCCCGGGTGCAACGCGACGATGAGAGCCTGACGTTCCGACAAGTCTACGACGTGTACGTGGAACGTATGTGGACGGACCGGTATATTGACGAACTGCTGGCCCTGTCCAACCCGGCTGAGGAGCATTCGAGCTTGCGTCGCAGATTTGCTACGCTCATCGTGACCAGCCTACGCAAGGTCGGCCTGGTACAACAAGGCATGCCCGATAGCCAGGTGCTGTTGGCTTACATCCTGCATTGGTGGGAATCGTTTGCCGCGGGTTATGCTTTTGAGGTGGAGATCTTTCACGATTTGCAGGAATCAGGTATCATGTTTGAGGCACACGATCTGCGCGACCGTGCGACTCGCCGTTCGCCTTACGACTTGAAGGTACTTGGACAGCCAGGGGATGTGAAAACGAGCCTCTATTTTCTTCAGCGGCCACAGCGCCTGCTCGTCAGTCAATTCTACATCACGCGCCTGGATACCGGACACGGATCCCGGGCCTTAGTAATCTTCCTTACGCCAGAGGCTTGGGCGCTCATTGACGGTGAGACGCTTTTCATCCACCTGGCAGAACTGGCTAAGGTGTGGCCCCAAAGCGCAGAGGTCCAAGTGGGACCGGTGCGGTTGGTCGTGGCCGATTATCAGGTCTGGAAAGATAAGGTGCGCCGTAAACAGATGCAAGGAGGAAGCGAATGACTGAGGTTGTGACACAGAAACTGATCGGCGAGATGAATGACGCGGAGTTCAGGGCACTGATGGAGCGATTCATAGAACGTGAAACGCAGGGTACTGCCGAGGTGCCAGCCGACGTGTTGTTTGAAGCCCTGCCGGATTTCTTTGCGGCGGCGGCGATTCAGCGCGTTGAGGTGGGCGGAGAGCTTCGGGGCAACCGACTGATACTTTCCATTCCAGGCGAACTACCAGCTCAGGTACGGGAGGTTGAACTCCAGTTCCCCGCGATGCAGGTAGTGGTGAGTATGATACCGCAGCCGTAGCCTGCGTCCCAGTGATGCTGTGCTACCAGTTGGCATCAAAGTCAAGTTTCAGATGAGCGATGAGCAAGATGTTGGTCTTGCTGAACAAACTAAAGGCCCAGGCTGCATCTGATTGGCTGACCGATAGCCAGCGGGTATACGCCGAGTTCAAATTCATCTTCGATGTGGGCGACCCATTCTCCAACGCGAGCACAAGGAGGCCATCTGCTGAGAGAGAAGATTCGAGCACGGCTCAAAGACATCGAAATCGAGGAGAAAGTCCGAGTTCTCTATGCCTGTGAGTCAGGGAGCAGAGCGTGGGGCTTTCCATCAGTTGACAGCGATTACGACGTGAGGTTTATCTATCTGCATCCCAGGGATTGGTACTTGTCCATTGACCTGGAGCAAAAGTGTGATGTCATTGAATGTCCTGCTGACAAACTTGACATCAGTGGTTGGGATTTGCGCAAAGCACTTCAACTCTTGAGGAAATGCAACCCGCCCCTGATAGAATGGCTGGGGTCACCGATTGTCTATTGGGAAGAGCTCACGATTGCTGCCAGGATGCGTGAGCTGGTGTCAAAGTACTTTTCACCTGTGGCCTGTCTGTACCATTATCTCCACATGGCCCAGGGTAACTACCGAGACTACCTCAAAGGCCCGACGGTGTGGATCAAGAAGTACTTCTACGTCCTGCGCCCGATTCTCGCTATCAACTGGATTGAAAGAGGCATGGGCGTCGCACCGACAGAGTTTCAGGTTCTGGTTGAGCAGGTAGTTGACATCCCTGAACTGAAGGAGGAGATCGGTAAACTTATTGAAGCCAAGCGCAGGGGGGAAGAACTGGATCGTGGCCCGCGCATTGTGCCAATCAGCGAATTCATCGAGAGCGAGCTGGCGCGACTTGAAAACAAGCAATTTGAGCAAGAGTATGATAAGCCCATAGCGCCAGTTGACGAATTCAATGCTCTGTTCAGATCAGCACTTGACGAAGTGTGGTCATCATCATGAGCCAAGGCAGAAGGCTGGTGCGAGAAAACTGCACACTGAGATACTTTGACAGGCTCAGTAC
>JBAWAP010000122.1:0-2358 GCA_049589355.1 Anaerolineae bacterium | reverse complement strand
TTACCCGAATGGATTCTCAGAATCCGTCATCCCTGTACAGCCTGAAAGAGTTAGTGCCATTGGGCTCCCGTGCCCGCGAATCGGCGGCGTGGGGGCCGCCTCTGCTAATAATTTTCCATCTACTGATACTCGATATTTGAGGAGTGCAGGCGCAAGCCTGCTCCAGGCCTCGTCAAGGCGGACTGGCGTCCGCACTCCAACGAGTTTTCCATCTACTGACAATGGGCTCTCGTTTTGGGAGCAAGGACGCGAGGTACAAACCATCGGCCATAGAGCGAGCGGGCGATAAGCCATAAGCGAGGAGTTATGCCCTACAGGTATGTCGTTTACACTAAGACTGGAGAGCTGGTCCAGGGTACGATCAACGTCACCTCGGAGGCGATGGCAGAGAAGGCGCTCTGGCGATCAGACTACATCATCGTCAGGCTCAGGCCCATGCGGGCCGGGCACGCCTTAGCGGAGCTAATGCCTAGTTTCTTTGGGGTCAAAACCCGGGACCTTATCGTCTTCAGCCGCCAGTTAGCGACCCTGATTGAGTCAGGCATCAGCATCCTGGCCGGCCTCCAGATGCTGGAGGAGCAGGTCAGCAGTAAGGCTCTGAAGAGGGCCCTTCAAAAGGTCATCGAGGATGTGCAGGAGGGCGAGACCCTCTCCGGGGCGATGAAGAAGCATCCTATGGCCTTCCCCTCTATCTACAGCCGGATGATCGAGTTGGGGGAACGGATGGGGAACATGGAGGCGGCTCTAAGGCAAGTGGCGGCTTACATGGAAAAAGGGGAGGCCTTGACCAGCAAGCTGAAGGGGGCTATGGTCTACCCAGCTTTCATCTTGCTCATGGCTGTCGGGGTGGCATTCCTCATGCTGACCACTACCTTACCTGCCATGATGGGGCTTTTCGCCGAATTCAATACAGAACTGCCCCTGCCCACCAGGATACTCATTGCCGTCACCGACTTCACCACGGTTTATAGGACCAATATTATGCTCGGCGCTTTTCTCGTGGTAATACTGATCGCCTTGTATATGCGCACCTCCATCGGCCGGCGGCAGCGCGACCTATTGCTCCTGAAGATCCCGATCGTAGGTGCTATCAACGTTCAGGGCAATATATCCCGGCTCTGCCATACCATGTCCATCCTCTTGAGGGCGGGGCTGCCTATGGCTGAGATCATGGACCTGATCGTGCAGACGATGGAGAACGTCATCTTCAGCCAGGCTCTGGGGAGGGTGCGCACGGAGATGATGCAGGGGCACGGTCTCTCCCGGCCCATAAGCCAGGAGAAGATTTTCCCCAGCTTGCTGGCCCAGATGGTCAGGGTCGGCGAGGAGACGGGTGCCTTGGATTCGAACCTGGAGACACTGGCCGTTTTCTACGAGGAGGAGGCGGACCGCAAGATCAAGGTCCTCACGGGGATGATGGAGCCCCTTTTGATGCTCTTTGTAGGGGGGATGGTGGGCTTCCTCGCGGTTGCGGTGATTATGCCCATGTATACTCTGATGGGCGGGATGCGGTAGTTAAGATGAGGAGGAAGATCGGCTGTGGGCTGTGGGTGGTCATCATATTGATCATCATCTACCTCACCGAGACGGCGATATTGGGCTCCCTCTATCGCTTCTGGCCAGAGGTGCCATATAAATTCGTGGCCCCTCCCGTCGTCATCGCTGCCATGGCGGTGGCGTGGCTGGCGATCTACAATGATATGGATAAGAGGGGCGAGCGCTGACAATTCACTGACAGGTTCCGCTGTTATCTCACCAAGAGTTGGGGGTTATGCGGAGATGAAGGGTTACGAGCATATCACATCGGATTTCAAAGGGTCCCATCCGCTGGGCGATGAGAGGGGAGTCGGCCTGGTCGAGATACTGGTCACGATGGCCATCGCGGCCATCGCCATCACCGCCTTCCTTTTGGCCCTGTCTATGGGGAGCTTTGGCGTGAATACGGTTCGGGAACGGGTAGCAGCGGAGAACCTGGCTCGAACCCAGTTGGAGATTATCAAGAGCTCTGCCTACATCACCGGCGCCATCCCGATCTCTTATACGTCTCAATATGCTATAGCCCCGCCACCGGGGTACCACATCGGGGTTGACGTTTCCTACTGGTACTCATCCACCGACACTTTTACTACCACGGCTGCCTGCGATTGTGCTCTTGACGGTTGTGGCATGCAGTGCATCACCGTCACCATTTATCATAACGCCGAGCCGGTGTTCACGGTGGTAGATTATAAGATAAATCGCTGATGGTTTGGACTTTGGACAAAGCTGAAGAAACCCGTTTTCTGATGACTCTGTTACCGAAATCTAACTGAATCAACCTGTTTCAAGTCAACGTGGATGGCAATTTGGTGTGAGAAA
>JBAWAP010000121.1:0-8901 GCA_049589355.1 Anaerolineae bacterium | reverse complement strand
CGTCAAACGTGAACTCGCCTCCCGTTTCACGTTTGACGTTTCACGCCTGGTCAGGAGGATTCGAGAGTTGGTAAGAGCATCCCCGCAAATGCAGGGAGAGGGAATTCGCATCGGCGTGTTTGTCTGTCACTGCGGCACCAATATCGGGGGCGTCGTGGACGTGCCTGCTGTGGTCGAGCACGCGCGCACGCTGCCCTATGTAGCCCACGCCGAGGACAGTCTGTATAGTTGCTCCGAAGAGGGGCTGACCTCCCTCAAGCAGAGCATCCGCGAACACCGTCTTAACCGGGTGGTCGTCGCCTCGTGCACCCCCAGGACCCACGAGCCGTTGTTCAAGGACGCCTGCGAGGAGGCGGGGCTCAACCGCTACCTCTTTGAGTTTGTCAACATCCGCGAGCACTGCTCGTGGATCCACAGCCGGGCAGCGGAGGCGGCCACGGAGAAGGCCAAACGACTCATCAGGATGGGAGTGGCCAAGGCCTGCCTGCTTGAACCGCAGGAGGAGGCCGAGAGCGAGGTGATCCCCGCCGCACTGGTCATCGGCGGCGGCATCGCCGGGATGACGGCAGCGCTGAATCTGGCCCGCCAGGGCTTGAGAGTGCACCTGGTGGAGAAGGAGGCACAACTCGGCGGGCGGCTGCCGCGCATCAAGCGCCTGTGTCCTACCGACGAGGAGGCGGCCGGGCTCATCGAGCCGATCATCCAGGAGGTAGAGGGACACGAGGGGATCACCCTGTATATGCCGGCTACAATCCAAGAGGTCAGCGGCTATGTGGGCAACTTCCAGGTCACCGTCGCCACAGGGGATGGAGAGCGCGAATTTGACGTGGGGACGGTCATCGTGGCAACCGGCGCCGACGTGTGGCAACCGGTCGGCATGTACGGCTATGGCCAGTTCCCCAACGTGCTCACTCAATTGGAACTGGAGCAGGTGTTGGGAGATTGGGAAACTGGTTACCAATCTACCAATTTACCAATCTACCAATCTACCAATCTACCAAGTAGTGTCGTGATGATCAACTGTGTTGGCTCCCGCATCCCCGAGCGACCTTACTGCTCGCGCGTCTGCTGTATGACCTCGCTCAAGAACGCTACCCAGTTGAAGCGGCGGAACCCCGAGGCTCGTGTCTACGTGCTGCATCGAGACCTGCTGACCTACGGCGTGGAGTTTGAGCGGTACTACCGCCAGGCGATGGAGGCTGGCGTCCGCTTTCTGCGCTACGAGCCGGAGCGTCCTCCGCAGGTGCTCGGCGATGGCCGCGCTGAAGAGGTCGTGGTCTGGGACGCGCTGCGGGGTCGGGAACTGCGCCTGCCGGTTGACTTGGTGGTGCTCAGCACGCCTCTGATTGCCGGCCTGGACAACGAAACAATCTCCCGTTTGCTGAAGGTGCCGCTGGAGGAGTGGGGCTTCTTTCTGGAGGCGCACGTCAAGCTGCGCCCGGTGGAGTTTGCCACCGACGGGGTCTACGTCTGTGGCACGGCCCGCTGGCCGGCCGACGTGTCCGAGAGCATCTCCCAGGCCTACGCAGCCTCCTCCAAGGCGGCCATTCCGATGCGAGCGGGGGTGGTCACTGCGGAGGCGATCACTGCCTTTTCCGACCCTGCCCGCTGCATGGGCTGCGGCACCTGCGTCGTCACCTGTCCCTATAATGCCATCGAACTGCAGATCCAGGAGGACGGTCGCCAAGTTGCCTGGGTCAACGTGGTCCAGTGCAAGGGATGTGGTGGCTGTGTGGCTGCCTGCCCCAACGGGGCAATGCAGCAGCGGGGCTTCACCGACCAGCAGGTGCTCCGTATGATCGAGGTCTGCGCGAGGGAGTAGACGAGATATGGATGAACAAGCCTTTCAGCCGCGCATCATTGCTTTTTGCTGCAACTGGTGTTCCTACGCCGGGGCCGACCTGGCCGGTGTCTCTCGTCTGCAGATGCCTCCGGACTTCCACGTCATCCGGGTGATGTGCTCGGCACGGGTGGCGCCAGAGTGGGCCATCAAGGCACTGTCAGATGGGATTGACGGGGTGATGGTGCTGGGCTGTCACATCGGCGATTGCCACTACATCAGCGGGAACCACCGGGCCGCAAAGCGGTTCGCGCTGCTGAAGGAGATGCTAGGCTACGTGGGCATCAATCCCGACCGGCTGCTGGTAGATTGGGTCTCGGCGTCGGAGGGGGGCAAGTTCCAGAGGTTGGTGACGGAGTTCGTCGAGCGGGTGAGAGAGTTGGGGCCGTCTGATTCAATGATCAATGAACAATGACCAATAGACTGTAGCGAGGTGAAAAGATGTCGAAAGTTGTAAAGAAAGCGTTCGTTGCCCTGCGACCTGTGCCGGTCGTGCTGGTTAGTTGCGGCCACGGCGAGCAGGCCAACATCATCACCATCGCCTGGACGGGGATCCTGTGCTCCAACCCGCCCCAGGTAGGGATCGGCGTGCAACCAAGCCGCCACTCCCACAGGCTGATTCAGGAGACGGGCGAGTTCGTGGTCAACGTGCCTGGCGAGGGACTGCTCAACGAGGTGGAGTACTGTGGCTTTGTCTCCGGCCGGGAGGTGGACAAGTTCGCCGCCCGGGGGCTGACTCCGGCCCCCGGCTCGGCGGTACAGACACCGATCATCGCCGAGTGTCCCATCAACATGGAATGCCGGCTGGCTCACACCCTACCCCTGGGCAGTCACGACCTGTTCGTTGGCCAAGTGGTGGCCGTGCAGATCAGCCAGGAGGTACTGGATGAGCGGGGACGGGTGGACAACGGCAAGTTGAAGCCCATCCTCTTCACCGGCGACGAGTACTGGGGGCTAGGGAATTTGTTGGGCCGCTACGGTTTCAGCCAGAAGTGATGGAAGCACACGAGATCCTGGCTGAGGAAGTGCGTGAGATAGCAGGCCGGTTGCTCCTTGACGGTGAGGTCGCCGGTGTGCTTGGCTTGCGCTGCGAGCACGGCCATGTGGCGCCGCATCTGTTCACCACGGCAGACAGTCTGACGGCGCTGGCTCTGGAGCCGCGCTACCCGCTGGCCCTCGTCTGCCGGACGATTCTCTCCCGATTCCCGGAGGGCAGGCTGGGAGTCGTCGCGAGGGGTTGTGACGAGCGAGCGCTGATCGAAATGGCCAAGTTGGAGCAGGTGGATCTGGATCAGCTCGTGCTCATCGGGCTGGCCTGCTCTGAGGCTCAGGCCCGGCAGTGCGTGTGCGCGCGCCCTTACCCCCGTCGCATTGACGTCGGCGAGAGGGTCGAGGGCGTCGCGCCGAGGGATGACGAGCGAGTGCAGAGGCTGTTGGAGCAGGGCGTGGAGGAACGGCTGGCCTTCTGGCAGCAGGAGTTCGCCCGCTGCATCAAGTGCTACGGCTGCCGTAACGCCTGTCCGATCTGCTTATGCGACGAGTGCGCGCTGGAGGAGGCTTGCTGGGTGGAGCGGGGCCAGATCCCGCCTGAACTACCGTTCCACCTCATCCGGGCCTACCACATCGCCGACAAGTGCGTCGGCTGCGGCGCGTGTGAGGCAGTCTGCCCGATGGATATCCCTATGACCATGCTCTACGCGCTGTTGCGGGAGAGGCTCAGGGAACTATTCGACTATGAGCCTGGGCTGGACGTGGCGCAGAGATCGCCGCTGACGACGACGCTAGAGGAGACGCCGCTTCGATGTCGGATGCCATAGAGCGACTTGCAAATCAATACGGGCTCTCCTTTTGCGTGGAGTGCGGCAAGTGCGTTGCCGTCTGCCCAATGGGGGAGATTTTCGACGACTTCTCGTATGAGGTCTCACCACGAGGGGTCATCGAGAGGGCGCTACTGGACCTCGAGATCATGGAGGACGCCCGGCTCTGGTTCTGCCTGACTTGCGATCTGTGCACCAACTTGTGCCCGGCGGGCGTGCGCTTTCGTGATTTCGTCGAAGCAAGTCGCTGGCTGACTATCGAAGCGGGAGCCGGGGTGTACGGCTCCTTCTGCCGCAACTGCGGCGCGTATCTCTGGCCTCAGCACACCGTGGAGTACCTGAAGAAGACGCTGGGGGAAGCCGCCGAGAAGCTCCTGACGCTCTGCCCCAGGTGCCGGCAGTACGACTTCGGGGACAAGGTGAAAGCGCTGGCTCCAGGAAGCCGAAAAGTGCACACCCAGGTGGCACAAGTGGGAGAGGGCCGATGAAAGTGAATCTGAAAATCCTTTTGCCGGTGCTGCCGGAGGTAATAGGCCGCAAGGAGTTAGAGGTGGAGTTTACCGGGGAAACCGTCAACGACCTGATCGAATATCTGGTCGCACGGTATGGCCGGAAGGCCAGGCAGGCACTATACGATGAGAAGGGCCAGTTGGACCCGGTAGTCCAGGTGCTGCTCAATGGCAAGGAATGGGTGACCCACGACCGGCTTGACACGGTCCTGCAAGACGGTGACAACGTGGTGCTTATGGTTATGATGGCCGGAGGATAGACTAGCGGATCATCTGGGTCAGGGCCTGCACTCACTGCCCCGCTCCCACACCGCCGACACCCGCCTCCTCTCCATAGCCAGGGCTGTGGTTTTGACAGCGAGTTGACAATTCCCGTTTTTTGCATAGACTTGATATCAGAGGGTAAACAGATGGAAACTCTTCGCTTGACTCAGAAGGTACGTCCGATTCGCATCCTCTTCTTGGTTTCTGAAAGCGACGAAGACCAAGTTGAGTCCGCCTTTCGACTTAATACTGCCCTCTGGGGAGGAATGCTGAATCCCGTGGTATCACTTGAACAGGACAATGATGTATTAGAGTCAACCTTTAGAGCATCCCATGCTGACTTCGGTATAAATCTGTCCGGTGAGCCATGGCCTGTGTCAATGGCTAGAACGTATGATAGGCGATTGAAACCTCTTGAGGGATATAATGGCCTAATTGAACAAGATGAAGAGGGAGTGTATTCTTTCCGTCTTGGTTGTGACATGCGCCCAATATATGCCGATTTTTGGGAAAAGCGTGGCAGGTATTATGCTTTGTCAAAGGACACAAGTAGGGATGATTTTGTCCTTCTCGAAGGTGCAGACGATTATTGGCAGAAATATGCATTGCTCGTAGCAGGTGCATACCCTGACGGTTTTGGGTACGATTACACAGGGAGCTATTGTAAGGTGACGGCATGCAATCGGGTCGTGCTTGATGACGAAGCATCAGAATCTCTCGGGTCTTATATGCCCATTACTCCATTGAGCTTTACGCTTTCCAAGATACGCTGTTATTACCCTACTAGCTGGAGGGATTTCTCAAGCCATATTATCTTCATTGGTGAGATGGAGGAAGTACGCCATTGGCTAGAATTCTGGAACTTGCGAAGTCTCGGAAAGCGCGTCTTGTTTTTGCCTTGGGATAAAGTTCCACTCTTTGTTAACCGAATGGGCCAATACCTTCAGGAAGGGAGTTATCCGATTAGTGATCAAGTGGAGAATCGTACTCTTCTGCAGAAGGCATCTACACTGTCGCGGGATTGTTTCGAAGAGGCTATTGAATCTATTAGAGATTTGATTCCCGATATGTCGTCTCTGGCAATCCGTGCCTGGATTCCTCGCTTTGGTGTTGCCTTTCCCCCCAAGATGGGACAGTCCCACGGTCCACCGCCATTAGAATCGCCAATATGTGTAGCATATGAGCAGGAAGACTTGGTTCACCTTGCTGATAACCGCATTGAATTCAAGCTTGCTTTACCCCAATTTCTTATTCCATTTAAGGATGACAGCGATCGCTCATGGAGCATTGCGCTATCTGGCCGAGAGCCTTCGGAGAGCGATATTTGGATTAACTACCCACCGTTTCATTCCCTATCAAGGATGCTCCGTGACGAAGCTTACTTGATGTTCAGAAACTTCAAGCTGTGTGCTCGTGAAAACCTGGTTATCTTCCGCGATCGTAGGCTTGTTTCGGACTTCTTCTCTATGAGCCTTCCTAACAGTTTTCAAGTTTTCAAGGCAGTATTGTCGGAATTTGGATTAACAGTTAGCGATTATTCCGAAAAGGGGAGATACGCTGCCAGCATCGAAAGCGCAATAGGAGGATTCTTTGGTAGTGTCATGTTGCTGAGGGACAGAGGGGTTCGCGAACTACTGCAAAGATTGTCGGCTAATGAAGGTAGATGCCACCTTCCTCGAGGCAATCTGGAAAGAATAGTTGCTGAGGAATCACAGTTGATACAAGAACGAGCCAGCCAGGGTGACAAGATTTCTCCTGCGTCTATTGTTGATGAACTGATAGGAAAAAGAGTTCTGCGGTCGGGTTTGGTGTTTAAGTGTAAACACTGTTATCGCAAAGGCTGGTACGATCTTAGTCAGTGTGGTGACACTTTTGTATGCCACTACTGTTTTGAGAAACAACAGACTCCAGTGTTAGACAAAAAAAGATGGCACTACAAAGCATCTGGTCTCTTCGGAACCCAGGATGTGGGCTACGGCAGTCTTCCAGTTGTCTGCACTTCGCTTTTCTTTCGCCTTAGGTTCATGGATGTAAGGCATATTTATTCCTTTGAATTCAGCGACCAAGACGGAAACTCAGGAGAGATCGACCTTGCATTCATAAGGATGGGTTTTCATGAAGAACCAGAAATCGCGATCTGCGAGTGCAAATCGAGCAGCTTCTCAAAAGATGATTTCGATAAACTTGAAAAGATGGCTGTGTCAATTCCTGGTTCGGTTGTCTGTGCTGCAACTCTGAAAGAAGCATTTTCGGATGACGAGAGGAATTGGGCCAATGAACTCTGGAGTGCCGGTCACAAGGTAATCCTGCTAGCTCGCGCAGATTTGGAATCCTCTGAAATTGATCTTGAAGAAGAGGTTGAGGACCGCTTTCGCTATTTTAGTGACTTCACTGGCTTGGCTTATTCGACTAGAGCGAAATACTTGGGATATGGCCATTGATTACCATTTGAGCTGCTTCTAGCTTGCTCCTACTGTTGGAATTGGCAGGCTTGAAGCTGTCACGACATGATCCCCTTCTCTTCACGAGAAGGGTTTTTGTTGCTGCAATCCCGTTCTTCCCAACCTCACCGATCTATTGTATAATGTGAGCGCAAATCTCAGCGGAGAGAGGATGTCTGGGCCTACGAGTCGATCACCACCGACATCGAGCGCCAATCTTGGAGGTCTTGGAGTACTGGAGGAACGACATGAAGACATTAACCTTAGATTTGCCAGAACAGGTGGCCGAGGAATTGGCCGAAGCAGATCCGGAATTCGTCATCCAGGTATTGCGGGCTGGGTTGCAGAAACTCCATCGGGCGACTGAATCTGCCACCGAACATCCCTATATTACTCGCGTTCCTGGAAAGCGAGGAGGACGGCCCATCATTCGCGGCACAGGGATCACTGTGTCTTTGATCGCTCGACTCTACAAAGCCGGCGACACCGTTGACGAAATCCTGGAGAGTTACCCTCATTTACGCCCTTCCTGGGTGCACGACGCCATCGGTTACTACCTGGATCACCAGGACGAAATCGAGCGCGAGATACGCGAGAGCCGGATGGAATACCTGACTGAGCAACATGATCTGACCATTGACGAGCGTGGCTTCGTCCAGTTCCCAGAGCAGGGCGATTCGCATGGGCAATGAGACGGGACAAGTCTTCATTCGCATCTACACCGATGAGCATATTACCGCTTTGCTGGCCCCTGCCCTGCGACGCCGAGGGTATGTGGCGCAAAGCTGTGTTGAGGCCAACGCATTGGGGTGGGAAGATGAGGAGCACCTTGTTTATGCCGCCGAGTGTGGCATGGCTCTCATGACTTCTGACGCGTCGGATTTTATCCCTATGGCCAAACGCTGGTATGTCAGCAAACAAGAACACGCCGGCATCATCATCGCCCCTGAATTCAGCCGTCGGCAAATGGGGATACTGCTGCGCTGGACATTGCGGCTTCTCGACAGTCTGACAGCCGATGAACTCTACAATAACGTTGTTTATCTACAGCAGTTCAAGTAGCCTCTCAGTCACAGAGGTCTTGGATGAGAAAGTGTTATGTCCCCGCGGCTGGCGCCCAGGGCGACAACCTCAGCCACGGCGGGAACGTTGGTTGAACGCGAAAGGAAATCTCAGCGGAGAGAGACAATGGACAAATCACTGAAGATACTGCTGGTTGCTTCCGAGGCCGTGCCCTTCGCCAAGGTAGGGGGGATGGCTGACGTGGCCGGATCGCTTCCCAAGGCCCTGCGTCGGTTGGGCCACGATGCCAGGCTGGCCTTGCCCAAATACAGAATGATTGACGAGGCCAGGTTCGGGCTGACCAAAGTTTCTGACTCACTGCCCGTGCCTGCAGGCTCCAACCAGGAGTCGGCCTCTATCTTCGAGAGCGTCGTCGAGGGGACGCCCGCCTACCTGGTTGGCAGCGACAAATACTTCGGCCGAGAGGAGGTCTATGGGTACGATGACGACGGGGAGCGCTTCGTCTTCTTCTGCCGAGCTGCCTTGGAGATGCTCAAGAAGCTCGACTGGCGGCCGGACGTCATCCACTGTAACGACTGGCACACCGGAATCATCCCTAATTGGTTGGAGACGATTTACGAGGACGATCCTTTTTTCGCCGACACAGCGACTGTGTTCACCATCCATAACCTGGCCTACCAGGGCATCTTCGGCCCTGAGCTTCTGGAGTTCGCTAATTTGGCCAATTACGGCCTCATCCCCCATCCCAAAAACGATGAACTGAGTCGAGTGGTCGTCCTGATGGCCCGGGGCATCCTCTTCGCCGATGTCATCAACGCTGTGAGCGAGAAGTATGCCCAGGAGATTCTCACCCCCGAATATGGAGAGAGACTGGACCCCATTCTGGCCCAGCGTCAGGACCGCCTCTTCGGTATCCTCAACGGTTTAGATTACGAGGTCTGGAACCCAGCCACCGACCGGGAGATCGCCGTCAACTACGACGTTGCCCCCCCTTCCTCCCCCCCACC
>JBAWAP010000120.1:0-2942 GCA_049589355.1 Anaerolineae bacterium | reverse complement strand
TTACCCGAATGGATTCTCAGAATCCGTCATCCCTGTACAGCCTGAAAGAGTTAGTGCCATTGGGCTCCCGTGCCCGCGAATCGGCGGCGTGGGGGCCGCCTCTGCTAATAATTTTCCATCTACTGATGCTAGGGGATTGCTTTGGCGCAAACCATGCCCTGAGCCAACGCCGCGAGCGAAGCGTGGCGGGCAGCGAACGGGAGCGCACCTCGCAATGACACCTGGGATGAAATCTAACATTGTCAAGGTAGGTAACGTGACTCGAGCCATCAAGAACGAATTCATCCCTATCATTTTACTCGGCCTGATCCTGGTCGCCCTCATTGCCGCGGGCGTCCAGGGGCTGCCAGCGCCGCTGCCCATGCTGCGCCTGCTCCTGGGGCTGGCCTTCGTCCTCTTCGTCCCCGGCTACACCCTCCAGGCGGCGCTGTTCCCCCGGGTTGAGGATCTGGACGGCCCGGAGCGCCTGGCCCTCTCTTTCGGCCTGAGCATCGCCGTCATCCCCCCCATTGCCCTGGTGCTGGATAAGCTCCCCTGGGGCATCCGCCTGTGGCCCATCGTCGTCTCCCTGGCAACCTTCATCCTGGCCTGCTCGGCCGTGGCCTGGTACCGCCGTTCGCATTTACCGGACGAGGAGCGCTTCGTGCTCACTGTCGAGGTGGACGTGAAAGGCTGGTGGGCTGCCCAGGACCGCACCGGCCGGATCCTCTACGGTGTCCTGGCCCTGGCCCTGACCACGGCCTTCCTGTCGGCCCTGGCCATCGTCGTCCTGCCCAAGCCCGGCGAGCGGTTCACCGAGTTCTACGTCCTGGGTCCCGAGGGGCTGGCCGAGAACTACCCCCGCGAGGCCATCGTCGGCCAGCCGGTGACGGTCACCGTGGGCATCACCAATCGCGAAGGGGTGCCGGCCGGGTACCGGGTGGAGGTGGTGAACGGAGAGCATCTGGTGGGGCAGGTTGGTCCGGTGCAGCTCGGCTCCGAGGAGACCGACGAGAGACCGGTGATCTTCGTGCCCACCGAGGTAGGGGACGACGTCAAGGTGATGTTTCTGCTGTATCGGGATGGGAGGGAAGAACCCTATCGCTCCCTGCGGTTGTGGCTGAAGGTGAAGGCTTCGAAATGACAACCACCGAACTTCCAAGACCAGGAGACCAGGAGACATCTGAGACAAGGGGACAAGGGGATGGGGAGACAAGGAGCAAGGCGGATCCTCTCCTTGTCACCCTGTCTCCAGGTCTCCCTGTCAGCGGTTCTCCCCTTCTCCCTGTCACCCTGTCACCGCTCCAGGTGGCCCTGGGGTACCTGGGCGTCCTGTCGGTGGCCGAGGTGCTCACCGCCCTCCTCGCGCCCCAGGGGGGGCTGGCTCTGTATGGGATTCTGTTGGTGATCCTCCTTCTCCACACTGCCCTGACCTGGGAGCACCCCAGCCATGGGCTTCTGCTCAGCTTGACCTTCGCCCCCCTGATCCGCCTGCTCAGCCTCTCCCTGCCCCTGGCTGGCCTCCCTCTGCTCTACTGGTACTTCATTATCAGCGTGCCCCTCGTCGTAGCCGCTGTCATCGCCCTGCGCACTCTGGGGTTCTCCTGGACGCGGGTCGGCCTCAACCTGCGGGCGCTCCCCATCCAGTTCCTGGTGGGCCTCACCGGCCTGGCCTTCGGATACATCGAGTATCAGATCTTGCGACCAGGGCCCCTGGCTAAAGCCCTCACCTGGGAACAGCTCTGGATTCCGGTCCTGATCCTGCTGGTCAGCACAGGCTTCGTCGAGGAACTGATCTTCCGTGGGGTGATGCAACAGGCTGCGACCGAGGCACTGGGACGCTACGGCATTCTTTACGTGGCTGTCCTCTTCGCCGTGCTCCACGTGGGATATAAGTCACTGCTGGACGTCCTTTTCGTCTTCGGCGTGGCCCTCTTCTTCGGCTGGGTGGTAGCGAGGACGAGCAGCATTCTGGGGGTCACTCTCTCCCACGGCCTGACCAACATCGTCCTCTTCCTGGTCGTGCCGCTCTCACCCATGTTTAACCCGCCCGTAGCACCATTGGTGCCAGGCACGCTACTACCGTTTCTTGCCACCCCCACATTGGCCGTCACTGCCACAGTCACTCCTGCCATTGGCTCTGCCGTGACTCCCACCGCCTCTGAGCTCGCACCCGCTACCTCGCCGACGCCATCAGCTATGCCCACACTAACCCCAATGGCGACGGCCATCCCATCACCTATCGCCGTGCCACCTACGCCGGCACTGGTGCCCAGTGCGATCGTAGCCGTTGCCCACCTACGCACGCGCAGGTCCCGGCATCGCTTACCCGGTCCTGACCACGGCGGAGGCCGGCCAGGTGTGCGACATCGTGGGGCGGGATGCTGCTGGAGACTGATGTCAAACAAAAAAGCTGTGCACCCTTTCGGATGCACAGCTCGTATTCGCATCAGTCAAACAAAGATTAACGCAATACCCTGATCACATTCATCACCACGATAGGAACGAAGGCCATGAAGAGCGGCACGACGGCCGTGTTCAGGACCCGCCCCAACGCTTTGGCCCTCGGGCCTGTGGCAGCCGTAACCAGCTCCTTCTGTATCAACAGCGCCAGCAGGACCACAATGGCTATCAGGGCAAAGGGAGCCGTCAAGACGATCGCGCTAGTGATAGTAGAAACGGTGGTGACCGTAGTAACGGTAGTAACAGTAGAAATAGTTGCGATGGTGACAGTCGAAATCATCTCAGTCGCTCCTTATCTTCATATTATTATAACACATAACCCGATTCTTGTCAATAGCGAGCGATGCCTTTCCGGGTCTTTTAATGTTCCAAGGTGACTACTCAGGCTGTCATTGCGAGCGAAGCGAAGCAATCCCCAAGCCGCAAGGAGGAGATTGCTTCGTCGCAAAAAACGCTCCTACTCAGAAACTTGATGCGGTAAAAAGAGGCAAATGAATGGG
>JBAWAP010000119.1:0-1998 GCA_049589355.1 Anaerolineae bacterium | reverse complement strand
CAGCGACACCACCGACGCCAACGGCGACTACACCCTCGCCGGGCTGATACAGACCGAGGTATACCGCATCGAGTTCACCGACCTGCCCAGCTATCTCCAACCCGGCCCCTGTGGTACCGACTCCGAGACCACTGTTACCTTTGCCACCAGCCCTGCTAGCAGTGCGGATGTGGGTCTCGCCAACCCCGCGCAGTACTGCCAGAGCGACCCGAAGCTGGTGACGAGCGTCTATCGTCAAAACGCTAATATCGGATCGGAGCAAGTCCTTGGATCGTTTGATTACAGTGTTAGCGGACGAACACCGGATCCTGCCACCGAGGCCATCGCCAGCCAGATCGGGACCACCTACGGCCTCGCCTATCAACGTTCGTCAGATACTCTCTTTGCGGCGGCTTACCAGAAACGGCACGCTGGTTACGGTTCGGCCGACAGCACGGGAGCAATCTACCAGATTCCCAATCCGGGTGACGGTTCCACTATGGGAGTTTCCCTCTTTGTTGATTTGAACACCCTCTTTGGCTCGGATGTTGCCGGTACGAACCCACATCCCCACGGAACCACCAACTTTAACATTGATGGGAATTCCTGGGATGCCGTAGGCAAGGTCGCCTTTGGAGATATGGACATCTCTGAAGACGAGTTGAGCCTCTGGACGGTAAATCTCAACAATCGTCAACTCTACCGCATCCCTCTCGGGACGGATCCCACCAACCCGGTCGCGCCGACCTCGCGGGACCAGATCGCCAGGTATCCCCTGGCCGATCCCGCGTATCCGTTGCCTGACCTCCCCTCGGCCTGCACGAACGACGCAAACTATGTGGATATCCGTCCTTTTGCGACCAAGGTGCACGATGGCCTCGTCTACGTGGGCCTGGTGTGCAGTGGCGAGAGTACGCAGGTTACTAACACCTTGAAAGCACTGGTCTACAGCTTTGATCCAAGTACCAAGACCTTCGACCTGGTTCTGACATTCCCCCTGACCTACACACGAGGGTATGCCATGCAATACTCAACGACCAATGGCCGCGCCGAGTGGAACTGTTGGAAGCCGAACTACTCTACCTCGATCTTTGTCTACACGTATCAAAGTACCAACGGATGGGAGGTGGGATGTCCCCAGCCCATGTTCTCGGACATCGAGTTTGACGATCAGGGCAACATGCTCATTGGCCTGCGCGATCGCTTTGGCGACCAGTTTGGCTACCAGAAGCCCGACCCGAATGGTTATTATCCCGTGACGAATGGCTACCGTACTGATGGGGTGGGTGACATCCTGAGAGCAACCCCAGATGGCAGCGGTGGATGGACGCTGATTATTGCCGAAGCCACAGACGGGACAGAGTTTTTCCCCAACGACTATTTTAGTCAAGTTGCGAGACATGACGAAACATCGGAGGGTGGCCTGGCTGTGCTTCCCGGCCAGGGGGAGGTCGCCCTCACCATCATGGACCCCATCTGGGACAGCACCGGGAACTGGGCTGGCGGGGTTGCCTGGATGAATACTTCTACTGGGGCAAGGCCCAGAGACTATCAAATTTATGACACCGACAACAACGGCACCGATCCTGATACGTTCGGCAAAGGTAATGGCCTCGGCGACCTCGAAGCTCTCTGTGACCCTGCCCCCATCGAAATCGGCAACCGCGTCTGGGACGACACCGACTTCGACGGCATCCAGGATCCCGAGGAAGCGAACATCGCCGGTGTAGACGTGGAACTGTGGGCCGACACCAACGACGATGGCATTGCTGACACCCAGGTCGGCACCGCCACCACCGACGCCAACGGCAACTACTATTGTGGCGGCATCAACGACACCAACATGACTGGCGGCAACTCAGTCGAACCCAACACTGCCTACGAGCTGCGCATCAGCCTGACTGACCCCGACCTGCCGTCCGGTGCGGTGCCTGCCCCGCCGGACCAGGGCACTGACCTGCACGATAGTGACGGCGACAACGGCGGCATCCATGCCGGCTACTCCACCGTGCAGTTCAC
>JBAWAP010000118.1:0-6567 GCA_049589355.1 Anaerolineae bacterium | reverse complement strand
AGGGGGACACTGCTGCTGCAGGCGCAGCGAAGACGTAATCACAAGACCTCGGAGGTCTCCACAGACCTCCGAGGTCTTTTCTCGTTAGTGTAAAATTGGTCACGCGGCGAGAATGTGGTATAATTCTCCTTATCCTCACTGGAGCCAAAAGTGAGGTGCCCGGCACTTGCCAATGTTGCTTGGAGCGAGCTGCTCATACGCCTTCCAGACCGCGTTGCATTTGACGTTTCGGCCAAAAGTGCCGGGCACCTGAACGTATGTCCAAGAGGTCGATCGAAAGATGTCTATCGTAACGGCTAATGAGCTAGCTAAATCCTACGGCGCTCAGGACGTCTTCTGGGATGTTTCCCTCCGGATCGCCAGGGGCGACAAAATCGCGCTGGTAGGTCCCAATGGCACAGGCAAGACGACGCTGTTGCACATCATAGCCGGCCTGGATACCCCAACGGCAGGCCAGGTGTACAAGGCGCGGAGACTGCGTATTGGCTACCTGCCCCAAGAGGCAGAGCTGCCGAGCCAGCGCACTCTCTACGAGGAGATGCTGACCGTCTTCACTGACCTGCAGGCCCAACAGGCCGAGCTACGCCGCCTGGAACAGCAGATGGCCGACCCCGCCCAGCGCGAAGCGGCCCTGAAGCGCTACGGGGAGGCGCTGCACGCCTTTGAGCTGGCCGGCGGCTACCGATACGAGAGCGAGATAAAGATGGTTCTGGCCGGTTTGGGCTTCCCGGAGGAGGAACAGCATCAGCCCCTCAGCATCCTCAGCGGCGGCCAGAAGACGAGAGCCCTGCTGGCCAAGCTTCTCCTCTCCGAGCCTGATTTGCTCCTCCTGGATGAGCCTACTAATCACCTGGACCTGGCAGCCACCCAATGGCTGGAAGAGTACCTGGCCAACTGGAAAGGCAGCCTGGTAGTGGTGGCCCACGATCGCTACTTCCTGGACAAGGTAGCGAGAAGAGTCTGGGAGCTGGCCTTCGGTCGCCTGGAGGATTACTCCGGCAACTACAGCCATTATTCGACGTTGCGAGCCGAGCGTATGGAGCGACGCCTGGCCGAGTATGAGGCCCAACAGAAGTACATCGAGAAGACCGAGGACTTCATCCACCGTTACATGGCTGGTCAACGGACCAAGGAAGCGCAGGGGCGCCAGAAGAGGCTGGATCGCTTGCCGCGCCTGGAGCGCCCGCGCGAGGCCAAAAAGATAAACCTCTCTATTAAAGCCGACCTGCGCGGCGGCGATCTCGTCCTCGTCACAGAGGATCTAGCCATCGGCTATCAGCCTGACTTATCTCTTTTCACCTGCCCCAATCTGTATCTGCGCCGCGGCGAACGGGCAGCCATCCTAGGGCCCAACGGTTCGGGCAAGACCACTTTTCTTAGGACCGTCGTCGGCCAGGTATCCCCCTTGGCTGGGCTGGTCCAGATCGGAGATAGCGTCAAGTTCGGCTATCTTGCTCAAGCCCACGAGGGCCTGGACAAAGAGAGGACGATCCTGGATGAGATCCTTGAGGTCCGCAATCTGCCGCTAGAGAAGGCCCGCGGCTTCCTGGGACGTTTCCTTTTCTCCGGCGACGATGTCTTCAAGCTGGTGGGGGACCTCTCAGGCGGCGAGCGAAGCCGGGTGGCCTTGGCCAAACTGACCCTGGAGGGAGCTAACTTCCTACTCCTGGACGAGCCTACCAATCACCTGGACATCGCTTCTCGGGAGATCCTTGAGGAAGTGCTGGCTGACTTCAACGGCACCATCCTCCTCGTTTCCCACGACCGCTACCTGATAAACGCCTTGGCTACCCAGGTCTGGACCATCGAAGATGAGGAGTTGCGAGTCTACGACGGCAACTATTCTGATTACGAGGAGCAAAGGAGCAGGAAGCAAGAGGCAAGAGACAAGAAACAGGAGGCAAAGGGCAAGAGACAAGAAACAAGGAGCAGGAAGCAGGAGACAAGAAATAAGAGGCAAGAAGCTAGAGCCAAGGACTTGGAAGAAGATATTGCTACCCTGGAAACACGGCTGGCAGCCCTGGGCGAGGAGTTGGTTGCTGCCAGCGTGGTCCAAGATGTCGAGAGCCTCCGAGAGCTAGGGTTAGAATACCAGAGGGTAGACGAAGAGCTACAACGGTTACTGGCCCAGTGGGCGGAGGTAGGTGTGGCGTGAAGTACGTCATCGGCCTGACTGGCAACATTGCCACCGGCAAGAGCGTCGTATCGGGAATGTTGGAACGCCTGGGGGCTAAGGCCATTGATGCTGATGCTCTAGTTCACGAATTGATGGAGAAAGGCACGCCTATCTGGCAGGCTGTGGTACGGGAATTCGGCCCTTCGGCAAGCTCAGGACACGGCGAGGGAATCCTGGGCCGTGATGGGAGCATCAACCGGAAAAAGCTAGGGGACATCGTCTTCGCCGATGCAGCCGCTCTGCACCGGCTGGAGGAAATCGTGCACCCAGCCGTCATCGCCCGCACCGAGGAATTGATCGGGAGTAGTCAAGAACCCGTAGTCGTGGTTGAGGCCATCAAGCTCATTGAGGCCGGCATGCACCCTACCTGCGATGCCCTCTGGGTGGTCACCTGCTGCAAGGAGCAGCAACTAGCCCGCTTGGTGAAGCAGCGGGATTTAAGCGAGGAGGAGGCACTTCAGCGTATTGAGGCCCAACCGCCCCAAGAGGCTAAGCTAGCTCTGGCCGATGTGGTCATTGACAACAGTGGCAGCCTGGAAAAGACTTGGCAGCAGGTGAAAAGGGAGTGGGACAAAATAGTGCCGAGTAACAGTGATAGAGAGGATTTCCGATTTTCGATTGCCGATTTCTAAATCGAAAATCGGCAATCGGCAATCGGAAATCGAGTGGGAGGGAGTCTTTGATGTCTGTGCGAAGGTTTTTCAGTCTACATCCGCGACTATTGGCCTGGTTCATCCTGGCGGTGTTTATGGTGCCCATGCTCTTGTGGGCGGCCAAGGATGTGGGGCTTCTGCCGAGCCAATTAGCGGCCTTGGTGGTCAGCACCATCCTCCTGGCCGGCCTCTGCGCGTGGATCACCGGGTGGGAGTGAATGGTAGCTAAGGCCGTTCATCAAAGAAGGGAGTTCAGTGGCCTGCGGCCCGCAGACCCCAGCCGCGATATGGGGCAGGTGGCAGCGCTTATGGAAGAAGCGTTCGCCGGGAATTTTACCCGGCAGGGCAGAGAGGCCCTGCGCGAGTTGAAAATCATGAGCCACTTTGGCCCCTTCCTCTGGTTGCTAGATCGCACCAGCCCTGAGTTCCACGAGACCTTCCGGGGCTTCGTCTGGGTAGAAGAGGGCTGCATCGTCGGCCACGTCAACGTGGGCAGGACCGATCCCTACTCCCTCCGCTGGCTGATCAGCAATGTCGCCGTTCGGCCTGATTGTCAGAGCCGGGGCATTGCCCACCATCTGGTGCAGGCGGCCATTGACCTGGCTAGAGAGCACGGTGGGGAGTGGGCCGTCCTCCAGGTTCACACCAACAACGTCCCTGCCTGCAGACTTTACCAGGACCTGGGCTTCGACCAGATCGCTGCCGTGACAGAGCTGCGTTTGGAAAAGATAAGGCCGGTAGCCTTTACTCCTGTTAAAGGCTTTGCGCTGCGTAGAAGGGGCTACAGCGAGTGGCTAAAGGAGTACGAGCTGGCTTTGGCCGCCACCTCGAAGGAGGCCCAGTGGCTCAAGCCAGTGCGCGAAGATCGTTTTATGGCAGGGCTAGACCAGCGGCTGTCTAAGTGGCTAGACAATCTGATCAGGGGGCGCGAAGAATATCGGTTGGCGGTAGAAGAGGACAACCGCTTCATCGTCACGCTTACCGTGCAAACCTCCCGCTGGCGAGGCGACCACAGCCTGGAATTGATGGTTCACCCTGACCATCGTGGCCAACTGGAAGAAATGCTGGTCACGAAAGCCCTGCGCATATTGGGGAATTGTCCGGAGCGGGGTGTTTCCGTTACTCATCCTGCTGAACACCGGGAAGCCATCGAGGCTCTCAAGCTATATGGTTTCGTCGAGAAGAGGACACTAGCTCATATGCGGCTGGCATTGAGAGATAGAACTTAAAGTTTAGGAGGTGTCATGCGAAAACTGCTGTTGCGTTGGTTGATCAATGGGGTGGCTTTGTACGCGGCCACTGAATTAGTCCACGGCATCCACACCGATGGAGGCTGGCAGGTGTTGGCGGTCATGGCCCTCATCTTCGGCTTGGTGAACGCTCTGATCCGCCCCATCCTCAAATTCCTGACCTGCCCTTTGATTGTGCTTACCTTGGGCCTATTCACCCTGGTGATCAACGCCCTGATGCTCCAACTAGCCTCTTGGCTGGGGAGACAGCTTGGGCTGGGCTTCTACGTTGCAGGTTTCTGGCCGGCCTTCTGGGGCGCACTGGTGATAAGCCTGGTCAGCTTTGTTCTGACCCTGCTCATCGGGGACGAGGACGAGGATAAGAAACGTCGTTAGATGTTAGTCCTTTCGGGTCGGGCGAAGGTGGTGAAGAGGTCGCCCAGGTTGATGGACATGGCCTTGTCCTTCAGATTGAGGACTGTGACCAACTTAGTCATTCCATTGGCGATGAGGGAGCTATAGGGCTCGATCCTGGTAACCAGGATTCCTCGACTAAGTGGGCGTCGTCTAAAGTACCATCTATCACTCGCAAGCCCCTACTTCGAGCCCTCCTGGCTGCCCAAAGCGAGGGCTCGACCCCCCAGGCCTCCCAGCCCCTTTCCTGAGCGATCTCCAGGAATACCCCGATGTAACAGCCCACGTCCAACAACCTCCGGCCTTGGCCAGGAGGTATCAATTCCTCCAAAGGGCGGAGATTACGCCTAAAGGTTAACACCCTCCCGTCTCGCTCCTCCAGGTAAAGCTTATCAACAGCCTTCTCATAAATGTGGAGGATGGCGCTCGCCTCGCGATGGGGATTGGTATAAACCAATCCACAGTTCCAGCATTTGACGATGGTATAGTGCTTGCCATAGCCGGAGCTTGTACAAAGAAAGTGCTCGATGTCCTCAGCGGCTGGGCCTTCTGGCAAGGTACTTGGGTACAGGACCTCGCTATCCCTTGAGCCGCAGAGGTTGCAGGCCACGCATTCCATTTACTGTCCCTTGCTCAACTCACCCTGGGAAAAGACACGTTTCCAGCCCAAGCACAACACGGTGTAGAGGGCCTTGAAGATCTCATGGCGGGAGATCTTGGAGGCTCCGTGGCGCCTGTCCTCGAAGACGATGGGCACTTCGCCGATCTCCCATCCCCTTCGCTGGCACTTATAGAGCATTTCGATCAAAAAGGAGTAGCCGTCGGAGAAGATCTCATCCAGCTTGATGGACTCCAAGACCCCCCGGCGATAGCAGCGGAAAGCGCCTGTGCAATCATGAGCCTTGAGGCTCAGGACCAGGCGAGCAAAGGTGTTAGCTCCTCTGCTCATGATCTGCCGCTGCAAACCCCAATTAATTGTCCCCCCCCTATCAATGTAGCGGGAACCGATAACCAGTTGAGAATCTCGGCTCCCGGCCACCAGATCGGGTATGTAGCGAGGGTGGTGGGAGAAATCGGCGTCCATGGTCACAATGCAGTCGGCTCCCAAGGCCAGTGCTGCCTTGAAGCCCGCGATATGGGCGGTGCCCAAGCCCAGCTTGGCAGGGCGATGTATGACTCTGATACCCCGATATACTTTTGTCAGTTCATCGGCAATCTCTCCCGTGCCATCAGGCGAGTTGTCATCAACGATGATGATCTCGGTGTTGTCACCCAGAGCCTGTCCTGAGCCCAGTCGAAGGGCCAAAATCTCCTTTACTAGGGCCTCAATGTTGTCACTCTCGTTGTAGGTGGGGATGATGACAGCGGTCTTCATACCTTGTCCTTTCCATGGGATTGGGAGAACGCTGAAATGTACCCCGTTATTATACCACAATCTCACCCACTCTAACAAAAAAGCCACCGGTAAATCTTCCCGATGGCTTTTATGGTCTTGAGCGATGAGACCGGCTTGAGCGGTCTCGTCGCTCTCTGTAGCACTGCATTTGCTTCGACAGCCCTTCGACGAGCCTTCGGCCCGAGGGCTTCGACTGAACTCAGCCGAGGTCCTCAGGCCGAGGGCTCAGGACAGGGCTTAGTACAAGTGTCTGGCGACAGGGAATCAGTGTCCCTTGAAAATCACAGGTAGATAGAGCTTGAGCGGGTAGTAGAAGTATACATACACCGTGCCCTGCTTGCCCTCACAAGTGGCTGTCACAGTGGCTAGTCCAGGATCCTCGCTGGAGGTCAGAGTGGTCTCAGCCACACCATTGAGTGTAGTATCGGAGGGAGGCCATACTGTTCCCAGGGTGGTGTAGAAGTAACAATTTATACCATCAGCCACCAGATTGCCGTACTGATCGGTCACCGTAGCCCGAACTGCTGACGTAGATATCCCATTGGCGGGAATAGCGTATGGCTTTGCCGTCACCATCACGGTGTAGGGTGGATCCGGGTTAAAGACGACTTCAGCTATGTCGTATTTCGAATCTGCCGTGGCGGTGATGACTGCTGTACCGGCAGTAGTCCCTGAGGTAAGAACGGCTATAGCCACGCC
>JBAWAP010000117.1:0-13066 GCA_049589355.1 Anaerolineae bacterium | reverse complement strand
GTTCTATCCCCTCACCGCGCCGCTGGGCCAACCCTGGTTCAACGACACCTGCTACATTGACCTCCTGAACCCCCAGGCAGTGCGGGCTTTCATCGAGTCCACCTACGAGCCCTACTACCAGCAGGTGGGCCAGGACTTCGGCGGGGCTGTGCCCGGCATCTTCACCGACGAGCCCACCTACAACCGCCGCATCCTGGCCCAGATGCGCCCGGCCTTCGTGCCCTGGACCATCGGCCTGGAGGGCTACTTCCAGGAGAAGAAGGGCTACGACCTCCCGGCCAGGTTGCCTGACCTCTTCTTCGACACTCCCACTGCCTCCCAGACGCGCTACGATTTCTGGCACGCCCTCACCCGGCGGTTCCTGGAGGCCTTTTCCCAGCAGATGTACGAGTGGTGCCAGGAGCATGGCCTGGCCTTCACTGGCCACTACCTGGCTGAGGACTCGCTACTGAGCCAGATCCAGTACATAGGCGCTGCGATGCCGCACTATCCCTATATGCACATCCCCGGCATTGATAAGCTAGGGCGGCAGATCAATGCCGGCCCGGGCACGGTGCTGGCAGTCAAGCAACTGGATAGCGTCGTGTGTCAGCTTGGCAAGCCCCGGGCGCTGTGCGAGAACTACGGCTGCGGCGGGCAGGACTTTGCCCACACCGGGCGCAAGTGGATCGGCGATTGGGCCTACGTCCTGGGCGTCAATCTGAACACCCCGCACCTGTCTCTCTACAGCATGCGCGGCGAGCGCAAGCGCGACCACCCACAAAACGTTTTCTATCAGCAACCCTGGTGGCCTGAGAATCGCCTGATCGCCGATTACTTCGCCCGCCTGAGCTACGCCCTCAGCCAGGGCCAGCGCGTGGTGGACGTCCTGGTGATCCATCCCGTCGGCAGCGCCTGGACGCTCTACCGGCCCGGCGCGAACTACGCGGTGGATCAACTCGACCGGACGCTCGACGACTTGCTGATGACGCTGATGCAGGCCCAGAGGGACTTTCACCTTGGTGACGAGATGCTGATGGAGCCAGGAGCCCCCTGCGAGGCCAGCGTGACGACTGACTACCTAGGCCCGCGGTTGGATGTGGGAGAGATGGCGTACCGGGTGGTGATTGTGCCGCTAAGTGTGACACTGGCGGAGAACACCATCCACCTGCTGCGTGAGTTTGCCGCCGCTGGCGGCCCAGTGTTGGTAATGGAGCCGCTGCCCACGCTGGTCAACGGCCGGCCCGCCAACAAGCCAATATTGCCCGAGACGACCAAGACAGTCACGCTCGACACTCTTCCCGACACGCTCGACGAAATGCTGCCATTCGACGTTCGCGTGCCCGGCCGTCCCGCGATCTGGGCTCAGCATCGGCGTATTGATGATGCTGATTGCTACTTCCTGGCCAACACTGACCTCGACAACGGCGGCGTCGCCACGGTGCAACTGCGGGGCACGGGGCGACTGGAATCGTGGGATCCGGCCACCGGGGAAGTGCGCCCGCTGCCCAGCCGTCAGAGCGATGACGTCACCGAGATCGTGCTCGACTTTCCGCCGGTTGCCTCTCACCTGCTCGTGCTGCACCGGGATCAACCCCCGGCCGTGATTGAGCCGACCGCCGAGCGTGTCGTGGCGGAGGTCACGCTGGACGATACCTGGGAGCTTGCCCTGGGCGGCCCCAATGCCCTGACGCTGGACACCCCGCAGGTGCGGATCGGCGATGAGGACGGCTGGAGCAAGCCGATGCATATCCTGGATGCGCACAGTGCCGTCGCTGAGGCCGGTGTTGGCACTATCTTTGCGCTGCGTTTCACCTTCGACGTGTCCGTCTGTCCTGCCAATCCTATCTATCTGGTCGTAGAGTCACCCGAGCGCTTTGAGATCACCGTCAATGGGCAGCCGGTCTCCAGCGATGATGTCGGTTGGTGGACGGACATCTCGTTCCGCAAGGTGGACGTCAGTGCGGTGATACAGGCTGGACGGAATGAGATCGTGCTCAGCGGTGTGTTCGCCCTGGACACGGAACTGGAGAGCTTATGTGTGATCGGCGACTTCGGCGTGACCGGACGCAGGGTGGGGGAGGAGAATCGGTACAACGGCCAGGTCTTCGACCGCTACGCGCCGGACTTTCGCGTGACGGATTTGCCCGACCGCGTCCAGGGGAGCGACAAGTCGGATAGGCTGTCCGTTGATCTGACAGCACAGGGGTTGGCCTTCTTCGCCGGCCGAGCCACGCTTCGCCAGACTGTCACGCTGCCAGCGCTCGACGGGCGCACCGTGCTGGAGATACACAACCTGCGCGCCGCCGTTGCTCACGTGCGCGTGAACGGGCAGCAGATAGGCACCGTCGCCTGGCCGCCGCACCGTGTGGACGTCACCGAGGGCTTGCGCGCGGGTGAAAACGTGGTTGAGATCGAGTTGGTAGGGACGCTGCGCAACCTCCTGGGTCCGCACCATCGTGCTGGCGGCGACCTGGCGTGGACAGGGCCAAGCGACTTCCGCGACAAGAGCCGTTGGACGGGCGACTACATCCTGGTGCCCTTTGGCTTCGATAGGGTGACGTTGAAAACGTTCGAGTCATAGAGAAAAAGGAGAGGATAATCATGCCCAAACTACCAGAACCTACAGTTGGCGATACCAGTTGGTTTGTCCATGACCGCTTCGGTTTGTTCATCCACTGGGGCATCTATGCCCTGCCAGCGCGGCACGAGTGGGTGAAGCACCGCGAGTGCATCCGCGACGAGGACTATCAGAAGTACTTCGACCACTTCTACCCCGACCTCTATGACCCAACCGTGTTGGTGCGCGAGGCGAAGAACGCGGGAATGAAGTACTTTGTCGTCACCTCCAAGCACCACGACGGCTTCTGTCTCTGGGACTCGGCGCTGACCGACTACAAGGCCACGAACACACCATGGGGGAAGGACGTGCTCAGACCGATGGTGGAGGCGTTCCGTGCGGAGGGCTTCAAAGTCGGGTTCTATCACTCCTTGCTTGATTGGCACCACCCTGAGTTTCCTATTGACGGCCTGCACCCCCTGCGCGACGACATAGTGTTCCGCGAAGCGCAGAAACACCGCGATATCCGCAAGTACGCCGAGTACTTGCATGGCCAGACCCGCGAGTTGTTGACGCAGTTCGGCAAGATAGACATTATGTGGTTCGACTTCTCCTACTCGGAGCGAGATTGGGGCTGGTCGAAGGGCAAGGGCAAAGACGACTGGCGGTCGGAGGAATTGATGGCGATAGTGCGTGAGCTCCAGCCGGGCATCATCGTCAATGATCGGATGGAAATCGGCGGCGACTTCAAGACGCCCGAGCAGTACCAGCCGCGCAGTTGGATGGAGGTGGGTGGCAAGCCAGTTGTGTGGGAGGCGTGCCAGACGCTCAACGGCAGTTGGGGCTACGACCGCGATAACCTGGACTGGAAGCCGGTGGAGATGCTCGTGCAGATGCTGGTGGACACAGTGTCGAAGGGCGGCAACCTGCTGCTCAACGTCGGGCCGAACGCGCGCGGCGAGTTTGAGCCCAGGGCGATTGAACGGCTGCGCGGCATCGGCGAGTGGATGCGGTTGCATGGCCGCTCGATTTACGGCTGCACCGCCAGCGACTTCACCCCGCCACCCGATTGCCGCTACACCCAGACTGGCCCTGAGCGTAGTCGAAGGGACGGCAACTGCCTGTACCTGCACCTGTTCTCGTGGCCGTTCCGCCACGTCCACCTCAACGGCCTGGCAGACAGGGTCGAATATGCGCAACTGCTCAACGATGGATCGGAGATCAAAATGCGCGTCGTTGATCCGAACCAGGAAGCTAACCTTATCTTTATGAGCGGCACGCCGGGCACGCTGACGCTCGAACTCCCGGTTCAGAAGCCACCTGTAGCGGTGCCGGTGATCGAACTGTTTTTGAAAGGGTAACGGTCTAGTTTTGTGAAGAGGTGTACCGCTCACAAGAGTGAGGTGTTACCTGAAAGGGTAAAGGGGGCGAGATTGTGAGCAATCAACCCACAGACAAGCAGATTCGAGACGCCTACGCAATGGCGAAAGAACGGTACGCTATGCTCGGCGTGGACACCGATCAGGCACTGGATACCCTTGTGCAGATCCCCATCAGCCTACATTGTTGGCAGGGCGACGACGTGGGCGGCTTCGAGTCGCCCGATGCCGAGTTGGGAGGTGGTCTGGCTGCGACGGGCAACTATCCGGGCAAGGCCCGCAACGCCGACGAGCTGCGGAGTGATCTGGACAAAGCCTATAGCCTGATCCCCGGCACGCATCGTCTCAACCTGCATTCAATCTACGCCGAGACCGGTGGCCAGAAAGTCGCGCGCAACGAACTGCGGCCTGAGCACTTTTCCGCCTGGATCGCCTGGGCTAAGGGCACAGGGCATGGAATAGACTTCAACCCCACTTGTTTCTCGCACCCGATGGCCGAAAGCGGCTTCACCTTATCCAGTTATGACGAGGGTATCCGCAAGTTTTGGATCGAACACTGCATTGCCTGCCGCAAGATTGGCGAGCACATTGGGCGCGAACTCGGCACCCCTTGCGTGACCAACATCTGGGTCCCGGATGGCTTCAAGGACATCCCTGTTGACCACAAGACGCCCCGTATGCTGCTCAAAGATTCTCTGGACAAGATCTTGGCCGAGAAGATCGCCCCCAAGTACAACCTGGATTCAGTAGAGTCCAAGCTCTTCGGCATTGGCTCTGAAAGCTACGTGGTCGGCTCGCACGAGTTCTACCTGGGTTACGCCATCGCCAACCACATCCTCTTGTGCCTGGATAGCGGGCACTTCCATCCCACCGAGGTAATCTCCGATAAGCTCTCCTCAGTCCTGACGTTCCTGGACGAGGTGCTGTTGCACATCAGCCGAGGTGTACGCTGGGACAGCGACCACGTGGTCATCCTCTCGGACGAGCTACAGTCCATCGCGCAGGAGATCGTGCGCGGCGATTTCCTGCACCGCGTGCACGTTGGGCTGGACTTTTTCGACGCTAGCATCAACCGCGTGGCAGCATGGGTCATCGGCACTCGCAGTGTGCTTTGGGCTCTGTTGCTGGCCCTGCTAGAGCCCATTGACCAACTGCGGGAGTTAGAGGTGTCGGGCGATTACACCCAACGTCTGGCGCTGCTCGAAGAACTCAAGGGGCTGCCCTTTGGTGCGGTATGGGACTACTCCTGCTTGCAGCAAGGTGTTCCCGTGGGGATCAATTTTATGAATGAAATCCGAGACTACGAAAAGCGGGAACTCTCGAGGCGGGCCTAGATAGATGAACAACAGAGAAAGAACACTCGCCATACTAAACTACGGAAACTACGACAGGCTACCCTTGGTACACTTTGGTTTCTGGGAGGACACGCTGCACAAGTGGGCGGCGGAAGGCCATCTCACGACAGAAGAAGCCGAGAATTGGAAGGACGGAAACCCTGTAGATGCTGCCATCACCCAGAAACTCGGCTTTGATTTCAACTGGGCCAACTGTTTCTCTCCGCTCACTCGGCTGCTGCCCGAGATCGAGGAAAAGGTCCTGGAGGAACTGCCTGACGGCTCGCGAAAGGTGCTAAACGAAGACGGGGCCATCGTGATCAAGAAAGAAGGCATCACATCCATTCCCACCGAAGTGGATCACCTGTTGAAGGGTAGAAAGGAATGGGCAGAGTTCTTTCTCCCGCGACTCCAGTTCTCCGAAGAACGGATCACCGGCACGACCGTCAACACCGGGGAAGAGGAACTCCCCTTCAGTAAAGGGGGGCTCGAATATCTGCAACGAGAAGAATGGGAGAAGCCACATGGCCTGTTCTGTGGCAGCCTGTACGGTGTCATCCGCAACTGGCTGGGGTTGGTGGGTTCCGCCTACCTGCAGGTGGACGACCCGGAGCTTTTCGACGAAATAATCGAGACTGTCGGCGAGCTTTGCTACCGCTGTACCGAAAGAGCGCTCGAGACTGGTGCCAGATTCGACTTCGGCCACTTTTGGGAGGACATCTGCTTCAGGAGCGGGCCACTAATCAACCCCCGGGTGTTCAGGGAGAAGGTCGGCCCCCACTACAGGCGCATCACGGATCTCCTTGGACAACACGGGATCAACATCGTCTCCCTTGACTGCGACGGCAAGATTGATGCGCTGGTGCCGATCTGGTTGGAGAATAGCGTGAACACGATGTTCCCGATCGAGGTGGGCGTATGGAACGCCAGCATCAAGCCCTGGCGAGAGGAATATGGTGAGGAACTACGCGGAGTTGGCGGCATGGACAAAAGGGTCTTTGCCTACAATTACGCCGCGATTGATGCCGAAGTGGAGCGACTTAAACCCCTGGTCGAACTTGGCGGCTATATCCCCTGTCCCGACCATCGTATCGCCCCAGATGCCAAATGGGAAAACGTTCAGCATTACTGCGATAGGATGAGGAAGACCTTTGGATAGCGCCGTATAATAACGGCACCTGATACGATACCAGGTGTGCACGCGGCAACTGGAGAGTACCTATGCCACAAGACGACGTCCTGGCACAACTAGTCACTATGTCGAACAACCTGGGCGACCCCGCCCTGGACTACGTGATTCTGGGAGAGGGCAACACCTCGGCCCGTGCCGACTCTGAGACCTTCTGGGTGAAGGCCAGCGGCACTGAGCTGCGCACCATTGACCGCGCCGGCTTTGTGCGGGTGTGCTTCGACAAGGCACTGGCCTTGCTGGAGGCAGGTGACCCCAGTGACGATGCCATCGAGGCTGGATTGGAGGAGGCCAAGGCGGACCCGTCCGTGACCGCCCATCCATCGGTAGAGACGGTGCTGCACGCCCTGGCCTTACAACTGGAGGATGTCCACTTCGTTGGACACACCCATCCTACGGTCGTCGGTGCCCTCCTCTGTTCACAGAAAGTCGAGGAAGCGATCGCCGGGCGGCTGTTCCCCGACGAGATCGTCTACTGTGGCCCAGCCCCAGTCTATATACCCTACACGGATCCTGGCGTGCCCCTGGCCCGGGCGATGCGCCAGGCCCTGGCCGATTACCAGGCAGAGCACAGCCAGCCGCCCAAGGTGATCCTGATGCAGAACCACGGCCTGATCGCCCTGGGCAAGACGGCATTGGAGGTCGAAAACATCACCGCCATGTATACCAAGACGGCCTGGGTGCTGCTGGGGACCTATGCACTCGGTGGGCCTCACTTTCTCAGTCCGGCAGCCGTGGTGCGCATCCATACCCGGCCGGATGAGCAATACCGCCGCAAGGAGTGGGAGAGCCGATGAAAGAGCTTCGTACGATGCGGGCGGCGCGACTGCACGGCATCCGCGACTTGAGGCTGGAAGACCTGCCCCGACCCACACCCGGCCCCGGCGAGGTGCTGCTGGAGGTAGCCTTCGTGGGGGTGTGCGGTTCCGACGTCCACTACTACCTGGAGGGCTGTATCGGCGACCAGGTGGTGACCGGCCCCATCATCATGGGGCACGAGTTCTCGGCCTGGGTCGCTGAACTGGGCGCGGGGGTTGAGGGCCTGGAAATTGGGCAACTGGTCGCCGTCGAACCGGCGATCTCTTGTGGAGAGTGCGAACCCTGCCGACATGGGCATCCTAACCTGTGCCCGAACGTTCGCTTTTGCGGTACACCGCCGGTGGATGGCGTTTTCGCTGAGTACACCGTCATGCCCGCCGAGAAGTGCTTTCCCTTGCCACAGGGGCTTAGCCCTGCGGAGGGCGCGATGCTGGAACCGCTGGGCGTCGCCATCCACGCCGTTGACCTGGCACACCTGAAACTAGGGTATACCGTCGCCGTGCTGGGGGCTGGTCCCATCGGGCTGTTGATCGCAGCGGTGGCCAAGGCCTCCGGTGCCAGCGCGATCTATATGACCGAGCCACTGGCCTGCCGGCGGCAGTTCGCCTTGGACTACGTGGCCGATGCAGCGCTGAATCCCTACGAAAGTGGGACGGACGTCGTTACCGAGATCATGCGACTGACTCGCGGTCGCGGGGTGGACGTGGCTTTCGAGGCCGCCGGTGCGCCGGAAACCCCTCGGCAAGCCGCCGCCGTGACGCGCATCGGCGGCAAAGTGATCGTCGCTGGCATCCCGTCTGACGACACCATGACCATGAACGCCTCCACCACCCGTCATAAAGGGCTGACCATCAAGCTGGTACGGCGCATGAAGCACACCTACCCCCGCGCCATCCGCTTGGTGCAGACGGGCATGGTGGACGTCAAATCCCTGGTCACCCACACATTTCCCCTGGAGCGCATCGTCGAGGCCCTTGAGATGGTCGCCGCTTACGATGATGGTGTGTTGCGGGCGGTTATCCAGGTTTCAGCTTAGACCTCCGAGGTTTCGGGAAACCTCGGAGGTCTGATGAGGTGGCAAATTAACCAGCGAATTGCCAACTTGGAAAAGAGCCTCAATGACTTTGCCCCGGATGTCCGCGCCGGTGCCCTGGCAGAGCTAGTCTTGTTGGCTCAACAGGGCGCTGTTCCGCTGGAGCCAGAAGCCGACGTGGCCAATGTGCACTGCCACACCTTCTTCTCTTTCAATGCCTACGGTCACTCGCCCATGTCGCTGGCCTGGTTGGCCAAGCGGCATGGATTTAGGCTGATGGGCATCGTTGATTTCGACGTGCTGGATGGTGTGGACGAGTTTTTTGATGCCTGCGCACTGGTCGAGGTGCGTGGAAGCGCAGGGATAGAAACCCGCGTATTCCTCCCCGAATTTGCCACCCGCGAGATCAACTCGCCGGGCGAGCCGGGCGTCTGTTATCACATGGGCATTGGGTTCACGACCAGACGGGTGCCCGAAGCCGTGGCCGGCATCTTGTCCAATCTGCGCCAGCGGGCCGCCCGGCGCAACAAGATTGTGGTAGAGCGTGTCAACGCCTACCTGGCCCCGGTCACGATTGACTATGAGTGCGATGTGTTGCCTCTCACCCCGGCAGGCAACCCCACTGAACGCCACATGGTCACGGCCTATGTGCGAGCCGCAGAGTGCAGCGTCTCGAACCCGATCGAATTCTGGGCCGACAAACTGAACGTCGAGCCTGGTCAGGTAGCGACGTTCATGGGTGACACCCCCAAGTTCCAAAACCTGATTCGCGCCAAATTGATGAAGCGCGGCGGCATAGGGTACGTTCAGCCCAGTCCCGGCACGTTCCCCACAGTGGACGAATTTCATACACTGATTGTAGCGTGCGGCGCGTTACCTTGCGCTGCCTGGTTGGATGGCATCTCTGCTGGCGAACAGGCCATCGAAGAGTTGCTGGATTTGTTGATCGGTAAGGGGGTCGTCGCCCTCAACATCATCCCCGATCGCAATTGGAACATCGCCGACCCGGAGACCCGCCGCCTGAAGGTGCAGAATCTATACGACGTCGTTCGGCTGGCCCAGGAGTTGGCACTGCCATTAAACGTCGGGACGGAGATGAACAGTTTCGGACAAAAAGTAGCGGATGATTTTGATGCCCCTGAGCTAGCCCCGGTGCGCCAGGTGTTTCTAGACGGCGCGCATTTCATCTACGGCCACACCATCCTTCAGCGCGCGCTGGGGATGGGCTACCAGAGCGAGTGGGCGCAGATCCACATGCCGTCTCGGCGTGAGCGCAACGAGTTCTACACCCAGGTGGGATACCGTGTGCCGCCGGGAAAGGCTGGCCTGGCTAGGCTTAAGCAGTTGGACGCGGCGAAGACGCCGTCTGACATCCTGTCAACACTGATTAGCCATAGGAGGTAACAAAAAATGACCCCTCAACCGGAAAGTTCTGCCAAGCCCTATCAGAATCCCATCCTGCCTGTCGAACAAAGGGTCGCCGACCTGCTCGCCCGCATGACGATGGAGGAAAAGGTGGCGCAACTGGGTTCTCGTCTGCCCTTTGCGGACTGGAGAGAATGGGTGCGCTGCACCCTGGAGGAAAAGATCGCGCGCACCCGCACCATACCCCCGGCTAACGCGATCGGTCCAGGCGTGGGACAACTGAGCATATTCTTGAGAGAACTGCCACCCAAGGCGGCCGCGGCGAAAGCCAACGAGATTCAGCGCTACGCACGCGAGAACACCCGCCTGGGCATTCCCCCGATCATCCACGATGAGGGGCTGCACGGGCTGCTGGCCAACGATGCGACCAGTTTCCCCCAGGCTATCGCCATGGCGAGTAGTTGGCACCCCGAGCTCCTGCAGGAGGTGGCCGCCACGATCGGCAGGGAGACCAGGGCCAGGGGCATCCGCCAACTCCTCAGCCCGACGATTAACATCGCCCGCGACCCGCGCTGCGGGCGGACGGAAGAGACCTATGGCGAGGACCCGTACCTGGCCTCGCGTATGGCGGTGGCATTCGTGCGCGGGGTGCAGAGCCAGGGAGTCGTGACCACCCCCAAGCATTATGCGGCCAACTTTGTCGGCGACGGCGGCCGGGATAGTAATGCCATTCACTTCTCCGAGCGGCTTTTGCGGGAGGTCTATTTCCCGGCTTTCGAGGCCAGCGTGCGCGAAGGCGGAGCCCTCTCGATCATGGCGGCCTACAACTCGCTGGACGGCGTGCCGTGTTCGTGCAATCACTGGCTGCTCACCGAGGTGCTCAGAGACGAATGGGGATTCGAGGGTTTCGTGGTATCCGACTACGGCTCGGTTATCCACATCATGGAAAAGCACACGGTTGCTGCCAACAAACAGGAAGTAGCCAAGAAGGCGGTCGAGGCCGGTCTGGAAGTCGAACTGCCGCAGACCGACTGCTACGGGGAGCCACTCCTCCAGGGCCTCCAGCAAGGCGACATCTCGGCGGAGACGGTTGGCGAAGCCGTACGGCGGGTTCTGGCGGTCAAGTTCCGCCTGGGGTTATTCGATGAGCCTTTCGTGGACGAGGAGCAAGCGGAGGCAGTCTGCAACGCCGCAGAGCACCGAGTGCTGGCCCTGCAGATGGCCCGCGAGGGGATCGTCTTGCTGAAGAACGAGGGCGGGACGCTGCCTCTCGCCAATGAGGAGGTCAAGTCCATCGCCGTGATCGGGCCGCAGGCCGACGAGCCGCGGCTGGGAGGGTACAGTTGGGATGGTTACGCCTGGGAGCGGATCGTCACGCCTCTGCGGGGCATCCAGGAGCGGGCCCGCGACGTAGAGGTCCGTTTCGCCCAGGGCTGCGCCGTCACCGGAACCTCGAAAGAGGGCTTTGCGGAGGCGGTTCAGGCCGCCCGCCAATCCCAGGTCGCGGTGCTGTTCGTCGGCAACAACGGGCAGACTGAGGGCGAACAGCGCGATCGGGCCAATCTCGATCTACCGGGTGTCCAGGCTGAACTCATCAAGCAAGTCGCCGCCACCGGCGTGCCCACCATCGTCGTGCTGATCAACGGCAGCGCCGTCACCATGTTGGATTGGATTGACCGGGTAGACGCCGTAGTCGAAGCGTGGTATCCGGGCGAGGTTGGGGGCACGGCGATTGCCGAGGTGCTGTTTGGCGATACCAACCCGGGCGGCAAACTGCCGATCACGTTCCCGCGCACGGTGGGTCAACTGCCACTTTACTACAACTACAAGCCCACGGGCCGCATCTACGATTACGTGGACCTCAGCGGGAAACCCCTGTTCCCATTTGGGCATGGCCTCAGCTACACGACCTTCACCTACCGCAACTTACAGATTCGCCTGGAGCGGAAAAAGACGGTCAAGGTGAGCCTGGAGGTCGAAAACACCGGCGAGCGCGCCGGGGACGAGGTGGTTCAACTATACGTACACGACGTGGTGGCGAGCGTGGCGCGGCCGGTGAAAGAACTGAAGGGCTTTAAGCGCATCTCGCTCCAGCCGCAGGAAGCGAAAGAGGTGACGTTTGAGATCCCCGTACAACAACTGGGCCTGTACGACGCCAACCTGCACTACACAGTAGAACCGGGCGAATTCGAGATCATGGTGGGCAGTTCCTCCGAGGACATCCGCCTGAGTGGGCGACTGGAGATTGCGTAAAGGACGACCTGTTCAATAAGGGGGCCGTGCTAAGGAGTAGACGATGATAGATAAACTGGCCGTATACCGCCGCGCCGATGCGCCGCTGCCCAAGACCAACCGCCTCTGGCCCCTGTACGGCGCGGGCTTTGAGAACCTGGGGCGCGACGGGCAACCCATTGGGGTGCCGATGTCGCAATACGGCCCCGATGAACTGCTGGTACGCCACGATGCCTGTGGCCTTTGTTTTTCCGACGTCAAGGTCATCCAAGCAGGCGAAGAACATCCCCGCATCTACCACGACATGCAAACTAATCCGGTGGTGCTGGGCCACGAGGTGTGCATGACTGTCGTCGGTGTGGGCGATAACCTGCGCGACCAATACCGCGCGGGCGACCGTTTCATCATTCAGGCCGACATCTTTGTAGGCGGCGTCGGCTACGCCTACGGCTACGAGATCCAGGGTGGGCTCTCTCAGTACAACGTGATTGATCAGCGGGTGCTTGACGGAGATCACGGCAACTGCCTCATCCCCATCCAACCCAGCATCGGCTACGCCGAGAGTGCTCTCACCGAGCCGTGGACCTGCGTCACCGCTGCTTACCGATTGAAGTACCGAACCGGACTAAAGCGAGGGGGTATCACCTGGATCATCGGCACCAGCGCTAGCAGCGAGCAGCCGTACACTATCAGTGCGGGCTTCGACGAGACCTCATATCCCGACCGGCTACTGCTGACGGACGTACCCGCCGAATTCGCCGGCTGGCTGAGGACGCGATCCGAGGCGCTGGGCGTGGAGGTGATCGAGGTGGATGACGTCACTGCCCCGCCTGTGGAGCAGGTGGACGACATCGTTCTGCTAGGCGTCGATCCCGACCTCATCGAGGCGGTGAGCCCGCGCCTGGCCTACTTTGGCGTCCTGGCCATCATTGCCGGCACGCCGCTCTATCGCAAAGTGAACGTTGACGTGGGGCACGTGCATTACAATCGTTGGCTATACGTTGGCGGCCCTGGTCCCGACATCGCCCGTGCCTACAGCGATGTGCCGGTTCGCTCCGAGCTCAAGCCAGGCGGGCGGGCCTGGTTCGTCGGCGCTGGCGGGCCGATGGGACGGATGCACGTCCAGCGTGCTGTCGAAGCCCCCGACAACCCAAAAACGATCTTTTGCACAGCGCA
>JBAWAP010000116.1:0-1590 GCA_049589355.1 Anaerolineae bacterium | reverse complement strand
CGCCACTCCAGAACCGGACATGATAGTTTCCCATCATCCGGCTCCTCAGTACACGAACCTTTGTCATCAGTCACACCTTCGTTGCCTGTCCATAGCCGCTTGCTGGGGGCGGTCGCCGTCTTCGGCTGGCAGCTTATCCCCTTTTCTGTCCTTTGCACCCCAGTCCTGAGCAAAGCGAAGGATTGATAACCAGTCGCACGCCGTAGGGCGATGCGGTCACTCCTCAACCTGAAGGTCAGGGGTTGATGGGCTTCCCCATCTCACCTGAATGGGCACACAGTTGTAAAAGTTCGAGACTTGCCGGTGTCTCTCCCTTCCCCGCTTTTCCCCCGGCTCTTTTGTGCCAGTTTCGAGCGAACGGGTCGCATCAACGAGTGGTTACGCTGCTCCTGTCTCACTTTCTGGGTTAGCAGGATGAATGGAGAAATCGATCAGCCACTTTAGCTTGGATCGGTCTCCATTGATATAAGCAGAGATAACTTCAACAACATCTGGAACCCGGTTAATGGATACGATGTAGTCAAATACCTTCGCCATAACACGAAGTGTTGCAGATGTCCAAGGGCCATCCACGACAAGCACTGCTAACAATTCACGGTTCTTACCCTTCCAATTGATAGCAGAGAACATCTTGTCTTTCGCATACAACGACGCATGACGTGTAGATGATTTTCTTACTTCTATGAAGGCCTGGGGATTATGCTCATCAGGTATAACGAAGTCGGCTCGAAAATCATAGACCACGCCATTCAATGCCTCATACTCAGATTCCCTTTTATACGGGATTTCGGCGTCATCAAGAGCATTAACAACAATACTTTCAAGGAGAACCCTTCCCACTAGTAGGTCACGGATGATGCCTTCCAGTGTTGGCTCAATGCTCTGTAGTAGTTGCGCACGTGTAATTGCTCGCCCTGGCTGTCGCTGGTTCAAGATCTCTGCTAACCGCTCTGCAGCGGATATTGAGACCGCATTATCTGAAACGCTTCCGATTCTTCGCTTTAGTTCAGCTTTGCTTGGTATATCAGCAAGGCGTTGTAGAACTGGCAAAAAGTGGGGATGGTCAGAAATGTAATCGGGGGCAAACTCCATGAAGCTTGCAGTTGCCTGCTCCAATTCCTTAACGAGGACTTCAACTCTCTGTCGAAGCTCAATGTAGACCCCCTTTGTGATTGCCTGTTCAACTTCGAAGGGAACCGCTTGCATTCTCAACCACTCTTCTGCAACTCGATCGGGAGAAACACCAGCAGGGTCAAGTGGGCTACTGATCCCGCCAAGTACTATCACCCTCCGCTCAAAGTTTAATAGATCCGTCTGCTTTACATCAGTAAAGCCTTTGGTCGTGCGGGCCATTTCGAGATACACCTTTATGTAGCGGCGTATCACTCTGCCGGCAAGCGCGTAAAGAGTCTCCGTCTCTGCCTCTTTAGTCATCATGTCTCCTATACTCGCTTCGATACGATATGATATTCGCCAAGCCCTGTCTTAGCCCCTTTGCGCTTCTCCAAAATCCAACGTTCACCACGTTTCCTCAACTGCTCGATTTGTAGAACCTTGAATCCTGTCTCCTCCATCAGTTTAGCTAAAAGG
>JBAWAP010000115.1:0-10020 GCA_049589355.1 Anaerolineae bacterium | reverse complement strand
GTGGTATAATCATACGTGGATGGTGACTACTCAGGCTGTCATGCTGAGCGGAGCGAAGCATCTCGTTGTCGCGAGAACGAGACCCTTCGCTGCGCTCAGGGTGACAACATGGGCTGAGCAGTTACCGTGGATGGATCTCACGAACATTCCTGCGTGGAGAAAAGCTCTCAATGGCCCTTCCGAAGGCATCCCTGGATGCCTCATTCTGGATCAACGCCCATCAAGCTGGTTTGACTCCCTTTCTTCCTGAATACTTTCAGCTCTTCGTTTGCTCCGAGGTGGAGAGGGAAATACTGCACCCTCTGATTACGAAGGGCCTGCCGGTGGCTGCTGCCCTGCAATTCCGGGAATGGTGTGAGACAAAGATCATTACCCGGCAGGAGCCGGCCCGTCCGGTAGATTGGTATCATGTAGGCGAGAATGCGGCCATTGCTTTGGCCATTGATGGCAACTACGTACTTCTGATTGACGACCAGAACCCATACCATTACGCCCGCTCAAGAGGCCTCAGGGTAGTGAACACTGCCGACTTCGTGGTGTTGCTGTACCATGTAGGTAAGCTGAGCTATACCACCGCCGAATCTACCATCGGTCGCTTGGGCCTCGGAAAACACCTGGCTCGCACTGCCCTGGCTGTACTGGGAGCGCTGGCCCGACGGAAAGGAGAACGACGATGACGATGCAGGCTGTAACCAAGACCATCTGCCTCTCCCCTGAGGAGGAGAGGGCTCTGGAGCAGATGAGCCGTGAAGAACATCTGTCGGAGACCGTACTGTTGAAAAAACTGGTGTCGGAAAGTCTGGCCCGCCGTCGTCTGGATTGGGCTTGCGCGGCTTATGCGCGAGGCGAAATAGACATCCGGGGCGCAGTTCACTACGCTGGTCTAAACATCTACGAGATGCTGGACGAATTGAAGCGTCGGGATGTCGAGATCGTTTCGCCGGACCAATTCCTGGATGGATTGGCAGACCTGGCTGATCTGTTTGACTTGCCCGAGCTGCGTGAAGTGGCCGGTGAGTTACGGGCCTCCGTCGCTCCATAAGCGTTTCCCTCATAAGAACTCCCCCAGGGCCCGTTGGCGGTGACGCTCACGGGCCCTTTTGTATTCCTCCGCCCCACGCTGTACCTCTTTGTTGCCCCAGATGCTTCTCGCCAGTGGATAGAGCACATGTCTCTGGGCTCATACTGTTTCACTAAAACACAACGCCAGCCTCAGGGCACGCAAGGGCGCGGCCTTGGCTGGCGTCGGGTTGGAGAGTTGAGATGTGCCCTCGCCAGCGAAATCAACTCGTCAAAATGCGCTGCAATTCCTGTGTCCAATCCTGGACTCCTTTATGACAAAACTCCCAGTGGGCTACGTCAAGCTCCCAGGTCGGCTGCTCACGATGCAGGCGTTCCACGAAGTCGGGATCACTGCTTGTCTTCTCCCTGAAGACTTCGTAGCTACAGCCGTACTTCTCCTCCCATCGCCGGTCTTCGGCGCGCAATGAGGCAATCTTATCGCTGATCCGCTCTACGGTGTGCCGGCGGATGGCAGCTTCTACCTCCTCGCTTACATCTCCCAGGGAATGCAACGTTTCCAGATAGATCTCTCGGATCGCTACGCTTGCCACGGTTCACCTCCATCAGTTAATGCCAAAAAGAGTGGCCATTCTTCCGTCACTCGGACGAAAACGGCTATACATTTGTGCCCTATCTCGGCCAAATGACTGGGCATTTGTGAGTATACATCACTCTGGACGAAAACACAATCCCTACTCTGCCTCAAGCTTTAGCTGTCCACTGAAGACGATCCAAGCACACAGAGCACCCGTCGGTGTTCTCAACCCAGGGCAACCCTCTATTGGCAAATCAACATGGGCCACCGACTCGCGCGCAGCACCTGGTCCACTGTGCTGCCGAGCACCACCTCCAGCACCGGGCTGAACCCATAGCCCCCCATGATGATCAGATCGCTCTCGTGCTCTTCGGCCGTCTTCAGGATCGCCTCGGCGACCGGCCCGCTCTCCTTCACGAACGCGGCCTGCACCCCGTGCGTTTCCAGGTAGCTTTGAGCGCGAGTCAGCGTTCCCAACGTGGTACGACCGGCTTCTATCACCGTCACAACTACCAGGGTGATATTCCATCGGCACGACAGATAGGTGGCGATGAAGAGCGCCTCATCGGCCTTGGGGCTGCCATCATAGGCCAACAATGCACAGTCCAGATGGGACGAAGCCCCTGGCACTGCCAGCACCGGCCTGGGACAGCGCCGGATCAGGGTTCGAAATCCCGAACTCAGCCTGGCGAGCGGTTGGGGTGCCGGAGGGTGAGCAAGATGCACAACGACCAGAGCGGCCCACCGGGCACGTTCGCATATCTTGCGCGCCATCCCTCCAACTTCGATAGCCAACTCTCCCGGAATGCCAGCCGCTTGGCAGCGCCGGTTGAACTCGGCCTGCACAGCGTGGGCCTCTTCACTGTCCCTTTGAGCCTCTGAAAGTACAATGTGGAGACCGTACAGCCGCGCTCCCTCGCGCCGGGCCACCTCCAGCGCCTGTTGTAGCGCTTGCCAGCCAATCTCCTCGCCACTGACGGGCACCAGAATATCAGCAAACAGGCGATCATACTCGCAAGCCTCTAGCTGTTCACTCCGCCATTGTCCCGGCGGTGGGCCAGCCTTGAACCCATTGGGCGTCATGGCATCCAGTATCTTTTCGCCTATGCGAGCAACGACGCGCTGCGGCCTGGGGCTGAACTGAGTAGCCAGGTCGGCGGCCGCTGCTTCAACTCTGATCCCCCACTCCAACTCCTTCTCCAGTGCAGCGCGGTGCTCCGAAACCCACAGGTAGAGATCGGTCTCTGTCTGCCCAGGGAAATCCCGCAGTATGCCCCGGTCTCGAATAACCTGCACTACCGGCCAATAGATCTCATCGTACCAATGAGTGACTGCCTCCTCATACAGGATCTCCCGTTCCTGCTCCAGGCCCATGAAGTAGCGATGAACCTCGATGTGCTCCTCGAGCACCTGATACTGTCCAGGGATGCTCACGCTCAGGTCGGCCTCAGGACGGAGCTCGTCCAGGTGGGTGTGCGCCAAAAAGTCAGCGTACTCGGCTTTCCAAATCAGGTCATCGGGCTGGATGTCGGGCGAGAGAGGCACTTTGGTGCGAATTTCGATCACGTAGGCCTGGATGTGGGTTGCGCCAAGTTGCCGGGCAACCGACACGCGGTGATGGCCGTCTAGCACAAAATAGGCTTCGCCTACCTGGTAGACTTTTACGGGCGGCAACCCGCTCAAATCGGTCACTGCTATCTTGACCCTCGCCCATCGCTCTTCGTCGCTATCCTGTCGAGGCAGGAAGCTGCGGGTAAAGTCGGCGTAACGTCCCACACTCCCAACGATGGCATCCAATGGGACTTCCTTCAGTTCCTGCTTCCCGCTGCCCTTGACCTTTAGCTTTTGGCGCACCTCTTCGTAAGAGAGAAGATCCGCCGATTTGCCGGTCAGGCGAGCCATGATCTGCTCCATATCGGCCCGGCGACGCGCGCGGCGAAAGTCCAGCACCGCCGACCGAAAACTCAGGGGACTCTGCTCCATCATGATAATAGCCTCCGTCTATCCTCCACGGACTATTTATTTCCCTTGACGTCCCTCCAATGAATCACCTGATAGCCGTAGGTATTCACCACCTGGGTGTGACGGTAAGTCGTGCGGATGGTGGTGAGCGGGCCGTAGACGTGCTGGTGGCCGTGGATCAGGTAGCGAGGGCGATAGATGTCCATCATGCGCAAGAAGATCTTGAACCCGGTGTGGCAGAGGTCAGTACCGTCGTGGATGCGGTAAGATGGGGCGTGGGTAATCAGGATGTCCAGAAACCGGCCATACCGCAGACGATTCCACCACAACGCCGGGGCCATCCTTAACGCCTTCCACCGCATGTCCCCCTCAGTGTACTGGTGGCTGCCCCGATCGCTGTAGCGCATCGAGCCCTCCAGCCCGCCGATTAGCAACCCCTTGACTTTCACCACCCGCTCGTCCACGTTGATGCCGCCCGTGGGGGCATACTTGAAATTGCCATCAGAGGTGAAAACGCCTTGGTCGTGGTTGCCAAACACGTACAGCAGGGGCACGCCGAGCATGGTGACGATGAATTCCAGATAGTAAGGCGGTAGATCGCCGCAGGCCAGCACCAGGTCCACGTCGCCAAATCGCTGCTTGATGGCCCCGCTGTAGATAATCTCCACTACCCGGTCGCTGATAGTCAGGATTTTCATTAGTCCCCCAAATAAGTTTTACCGCCCCATGGCAGGCACAGCATACTCTGCACTCGGCACGTACACGCGAATGGCTGCCTCGCCGTTGACCGGGCACTTGTACTCGCAGATGCCACAACCGATGCAGCGCTCCCGGATCACGTGAGGGCGCTGCACAGTTACCAGCGCGCCGTCAGCGTTCCGCACCTCAACCTGCTCCAGCTTGATGGCCTTGTCGGGCACCGGGCACATCTCCTCACACACGATGCAATCCCGATGATCAGCCCACGGGATGCAGCGGTGCTGGTCAATGTACGCCTGGCCGATCACCTGCTGCCGCTTATCCTCCAGAGTCAAGGGAGGTATCGCCTGCACGGGGCACACCGGGCCACAGGCGTTGCACGAGTAGTCACAATACCCCAGCCTGGGCACCAGCACCGGCGTCCACAGCCCTTCGAGGCCCACTTCGGCCACAGCGGGCTGGATAGCGCTCGTCGGGCAGGCCCGAACGCACTCCCCGCAGCGAATGCACTTGGATAGCAGGTTGTTCTCCCGCGCCCCTGGGGGGCGGATGAGCCGCGAATGATCTCTTCCAGCAGTGAGATTACTGCGGAACAGGCCGATGCCTGCGATGGCCGCGCCGAGAGCCATGAGCGCCTGCCGTCGGCTGGGATCGTAGGGCCGCCCCTCGGCCAGCGAGAGGTGAGCCGGGAACTCAATGGCGCTGTATGGACAGGCTGCCAGACATTCCAGGCACATCGTGCACTCGCCCGAGTCGCTGGCGTATCCCCTCGCGGGCTGAATCGTGCCGGTTGGGCAGACCCGAGCGCAGGCATCACATTGGGTGCACCGGTCATTCACCTCCCGCCGCACCACCGCCACCTTGCTCAGCAATCCCAGCAGCGCGCCGAGAGGACACAGATAGCGGCACCAGAACCGTGGTGCGACCAGGTTCAGCAGAACCACGCCCAGGAACACGCCGGCATACAGCAGCGTGTAGCGATAAAAAGCGGGATCGGGAGGAAGCACCTTGGGCCGCACCAGGCCATCGAAGGCCGAAATTGCCGGCCGCAGCAGCGGAGCTCTATACAGCGTAACCTCGGCCGCCGTGACCAACTGATCCACTGCCGGCCACACGCTAACCGACAGGGTGCGAAACAGGATCGTCAGGGGGTCGAAGATCATCAGGGTCAGGTTCGTGAGGAGCGCCGCTGCGAGGATAGTCAGTAGCAGACCATGCTTTGCCCTGCGCCACGAGTCGGCGGGCGCTTCCCGCTTTCCACGCCAGCGGCGTAGAGAGAGCAGGTCCAGCAGCATCCCCAGGGGGCAGAGCCATCCACACCACACCCTGCCCAACGCAAGGGTCAGCGCCATGGTGATCAGCGCCAGAGCCGATCCGGCCAGAACCGTGCGGCTGGCCAGCAGATGGGCCAGCATGGCCAGGGGATCGAGCCGCATGGGGATGTTGACCAGGGAACCAGGCCAGCCCCCCCGGCGCGACCAGACGAACAGCACCACGAACGCCAATAACGCGGCATACTGGACTAACCGCCGGAGCACCGTCCAACTGCGGGATGTCCACCTCGCCCTATGCTTCGCCCTAGTCGCCAACGGCGATCTCCTCGATCTTCAGGCTGTCCAGGTCACTCCGGCCCAGCCCCATGGCCGCGGCCGCCCGGACGTAGGACAGGTCATCAGGCTGCAACCCGAACATCGTGGCCGCATAGCTGTCGGCCGCCACGATGTCCGGGCTGGCGATCACGGTGTCCATCTTCTTCACGTCGTCCAGATTGCCGCCCGTCGGCCCATTGGCCACCAGGATGCGCACGGCGTCAACGACCGTCAGCGCGGGTCGTATGCGGCTGGTCAGATCGGCCAGCCGCTGCCCCAGGTTGCGGTGCATCGCGGGCCGGTCGCTGATGACGCCCATGAGGTTCTTCATGCCCAGGGTCAGCCGCGCCAGGCCGTGAGTCTTGGCGATGGGCACGTTAATCACCACGTCGGCGTTTAGCACCTGGTCGTAGATATCACACTGGCGAAGGTCCAACCCCTGGGGGATCTCGGCAGCGACGAACTTGAAGCGGGACATGATCTCCATCTCTCCGCCAGCGGCCACCACCTGCTCCTGGATGCCGCTGCGGACGTAGGCCTCCTCGGGTCCGCCGCCGAAGGGGTAATCCATCACCCGGACTCGGCGCGCGCCAGCCTCCAGGCAGAGCCTGACCAGGGCTGCGACCACCCAGGGGTTGGTGGTGGCCGCGTACTCGTAGGTGTGATACGCGACACAGATATTGGGCTTGACGATCACGTCATCGCCGGGTTGCACAAATCGCTCCATCCCACCCAAGGCTGCCAGTGCCCGCTGCACCAACTCCTCAGGTTCGCCACCCCGCGCCACGACCAGGTCTGGATATCCCGTGGAAGGGGTTGAGGTGGGCACACTGGTCGCACCCACAGTTGCAGTGGGCATACTGGTCGCCCCTGCGGTCGGAGTGGGCATACTGGTCGCGCTTGCGGTTGCAGTGGGCACACTGGTCTCGCCCGCAGTTGGAGTGGGCACAATAGTTGCGCCCGCAGTTGCGGTGGGGGACGGCGGGATGCGCGTCGGCGGAGGCGACGCGGTAGGCGTGGGCATCTTCTGTACTCCGCAGGCGCTCAGCAGCCACCCGCCAGCCAGCGCCCCCAGCCCTGCTGCCATCTGGCGGAGAAACTCTCTTCGCGTGACGCTTGTCATCATAACCTGGTTTCTCTCCGATTTACCACCTGGGCTTCAGCCTGATTTGGGTAGCGTTGCTGCACCCACCTGATCCCCAGCCACCCAACGATACCCCACAGGGCAACAACAGCTTCTATGGTCCAGATCTTCGCCAGGGTTTCCAGTCCCCAGAACTGCGCGAAGGCAGCTACGGCGTCTAAGCCGGTCATGTAGGCAAAAGCTAGCCAGAACCACTTGGGCCTCCGCTGGGCGATAGCGTAGAAGATCAACACGTTGGCCAGAATATGGACGAGCACAGTGAAGAAACGCTCCGAAATGGGTGCCAGGCCGTACAGAACGTTGTTCAGGCGAGATACCTGCTCCAGCGCCTCCAACGGGAAAACACCGGGAACAGCTACGGCCGTCAGCACAGTTCCCAGAGAACTCAATCCCAACAACAGCGCCTCCACCGCGCCGAAGCCGATGCCGAAGGCCAGCGCGCGTTTCCACGATACCCGGCCCAACCGCGTGTAGCGCATCACCAACCAGACGACTCCCACCTCAAAGATGCCGGTGAGCGCGCCAACGTACAGGTAAAAGAGCAGTGCGGCGATTACCTCAGGCAGTGCATCATAGAGACCATTGTAGACGAAGGAATTGACGGGGACGGCCCAGGCGAATTTGAGCATCACCGTCACGACCCACGCCAGAGCGCCCAGCCCCAGGTAGCCCCAACCCAACCTGCGCAGGGCGGCGTAGATTACGAAACCCACCGCCACTGCGATCATGCCCAGGCCCCCCAACGATGCCACCGGAGAGATGGTGGCGATTTCGATCTCGCCGGGCTTCCACTGGAGCGAATACGATGCTTGTACTGGTCCATCCCACGCCAGCCCCAGTTGATACTCACCCGATTCGGGCGGCCTGACGACGGTGTTCACTGCGAACGTCCCCGGCGAGACAACTGCCTCTTCCCAGATGGCCTGGCCTTCGGAGTCCAGTAATTGCACACGCAGGCTGCCCGTGGCGAGGATGCCCCGGAAGTCCACGCCGATAGGATCTCCCGTTTGCTCAACCCGCACCGTGAACGGCATATAAGTGCCCGCATCTCCTTCATCAAGGGTAGCGCCAGTAACGCTGGCGCCTTCCATCGGGCGGGATGTCTCATCAAAAGAGCTGCATCCAGCGAGTATCAGGACCAAAGCTGCCAGTAAGATGAAACTGAACCGTTTTTTCATTGATGTCCTCTTCCTCTAAAATGCTTTTCCACCCAGCGATTCCGCCGCCTCGTCCCCTGGCTGCTCCCCATCGTTCTCCGGCGTGCGGCAATGGCTCGACCCAGCCGTCTATATCGCTGAGCCCCTCGGCTGTATTCCACGCTATTGACTTGAGATTGCCGATGCCGTGGATTTTGCCCGACTCATTGGATCACAAATCCAGAGCGGTCAGCCAGCAGCCATTATTCTCGAAGCTCATATAACCACGCAGGTGAGGGTGTAGTCAATGCCGTCTATCAGTTGGATCTCGTTGATAACCAACTCCCCCAGCGCGGCGGTGTCGGGAACCTCGACGAAAGCGATCGCGTCATAGGGTCCCGTGACGTTGTGGGCGCTCTTGACCCCCTCAATGGCTGATAGGGCCTCGATCACGCCCCCGCCCATGCCGGCCTCCACGTTTGCCAGTATGTAGGCTTTGACACTCATCTTTTCTCTCCTTTCGTTTAACCTCAAAGGGTTCGCTCCACTACAGAACATCAAAGATCGAGATGCCGCGCTCCTGGGCGCGCTGAACCATCCACTCCTTGATGTCGGCCGGTGGCGGGGGAACCTCGCCCTCGGGCCGGCGCTCCAGGTACAGCGCGTCGGTGGGACAGACCGTGGCACACAGTCCGCAGCCCACGCAGCGGTCGTAGTCCACTACACAAACATCCTCGGGAACGGAGAGCGCCCCGAACTGACAGCGCTCGATGCAATCGCCGCAGCCGATGCACGCCTCAGCATCCACAACGGTGTGGAAGTCGGAGCGCACGGCGGTGGTAGGAACGCCGAACTCGGCCACGCTGCGCAATACCCCGCAGCAGCAGGTGCAGCAGTTGCAGATGTAGTTGTGCCCGTCGCGGTAGTTGCCGGTGGAGTGCACCAACCCCGCTTCCTCGGCCTCGTGTAGGATGCGCAGCGCCTCCTCTTTGGTGATGGCACGGTCCACCTCGCCGTGGTCGAACGCGCCCTCGACCGGCGCAAAGACCATGCAGTTCTCGACCGGTCGGTCGCACCCTTTGCCGACTAGCTTCTGCTGGACGCGGCAGACGCAGTCGCGCACGCCCCACGATTTGGCTCCTTCCAGCAGTTCGGTGGCGCGCTCGTAGGGGAAGATCTCCAGATCGAAGGGAATCGCCTCTCCGACGGGGATGACACGATGGACGGCGGGTGCGTCGCGGACGATGCTGCCGCCCTGCGTCTCCTGGAGGTATTGCTCGAACAGCGCCGCCAGCTCCGCGTCCATGCGCGGCAACTGCTCCTCGTATAAGCCGACTACGAAGGGCATCAGCCCGAAGAGAAGTTGGCCTTCACCCTTCTTGAAGCGGATCAGTCCCTTGCGGGTCATCCCTTTGAGCGTGCGGTAGGCCAAGCCGGCATCCACACCGGCGCGGGCCGCGATGTCGGCAGCCGGCTCGCGGGTCAGGCGCATCACGGCGGCCAGTGCTGCCTCCTCCGGCGTGAAGATCTTGGCCAGCAGCCACAATTCCACACCGCTCTCGGTGGCGGGGAAGCCATTGGGGATGGCATCCAAGCGCTGGGCCAATTTACGGTAGACGTCTTCAGTCATTGCTTATTCTCCGTAACTGCTCAGCCCATGTCATTGCGAGGAGCGTTTTTTGCGACGAAGCAATCTCCTCCTTGCGGCTTGGGGATTGCTTCGCTTCGCTCGCAATGACAGCCTGAGTAGTCACTATTCTCCTTTTTCTTTTCCTGTTTCTTGCCTCTTGCTTCTTGCACTTCCACTCCGAGACTTAGCATATTAAAGCCAGTGCCGCCGGTGACGCGGAGGTTCTTGCTGCCGCACTCGCAACCTCGGGCCAGAGCCTGCAC
>JBAWAP010000114.1:0-33907 GCA_049589355.1 Anaerolineae bacterium | reverse complement strand
ACGTAGGCCACTTCCTCCGGCAGTCCCAGTCGACCCAGCACGATCTCCGTCAGGGCCATCTCTCGCACATTCTCCGGCGCTTCCTTGACCATCTCCGTCTCGATCAAGCCCGGCGCGACGGCGTTGACGTTGATGCTATACTGGCCCAGCTCACGGGCACAGGCCTTGGTGAACCCGATCACCCCGGCCTTGGCTGCCGAGTAGTTGGTCTGGCCGAACTTGCCACGCAGGCCGTTGATCGAGGTGATGTTGACGATTTTGCCGGACCCCTGCTCGCGGAAGATGGGGGTGACGGCCCGCGTGTAGTTGAAGGTGCCCTTCAAGTCCACTTCAATGACTCGATCCCACTGCTCCTCGGTCATCTTCCACACCACGCCGTCCCAGTTCATCCCGGCATTGTTAACCAGAATGTCTAGCCGGCCGAACTCATCCAGTACTTTCTGCCCCATCTCCTGGGCGTCGGCAAAACTGGACACGTCGGCCCGGACGACCAGGGCGCGGCGGCCCATGTCCCGGATGGCCTCGGCGAGTTCCGCCGCCAGGTCGGCGCTCTGGCGGTAGTTGAGAGCAACATCAGCGCCGTTGGCGGCCAGGTCTAGCACGATGGCCCGACCGATGCCTCGCGTGCCACCAGTGACAATTGCGACTTTACCTTCCAATTCCATCTCTATCTCCATCTCCCCCTCACGCCGTGCGCTCGACGATGGTCGCGCATCCCTGGCCGACTCCAACACACATGGTCGCCAGGCCATACCGCATCCGCTCCCCAGTTGCCGCTCGCCGCCGCATCTCGTGCAGCAGTGTAACCATCAGCTTGGCGCCGGTGCAGCCCAGTGGGTGCCCCAGGGCCACGGCTCCGCCATTGACGTTCGTCTTGGCCATGTCAAGGCTCAGCTCTTTGATACAAGCCAGCGCCTGGACAGCAAACGCCTCGTTCAGTTCAATCAGGTCCATATCATCAATGGTCAGCCCGGCCCGTTGCAACACCTTGCGGGTGGCTGGAATAGGGCCATAGCCCATGGTGCGGGGGTTCACCCCGGCCACGGCTGACGCTACCCAGCGGGCCATCGGCTCCAGGCCTAACTCCTTGGCCTTCTCTTTCGACATCAGTAGCAGCGCCGCTGCTCCGTCGTTGATGCCGCTGGCGTTGCCGGCCGTCACTGTGCCGCCAGGGCGAAAGGCAGGACGCAGCCGGGCCAGCTCTTCGGCGCTGGTGGTCAGCCGCACCTTGCCGTCGGCGTCAATCTCGATGCGAGGATGCTCGTCGGTGTCCACTATCAACGGAGCACCCTTGCGCTGGGGAACGGGCACCGGCACGATCTCATCCTTGAAGCGCCCAGCCTCAATAGCCGCCGCCGCCCGCCGCTGGCTCTCCAGGGCAAAGGCGTCCTGCTCCTCCCGACTGATCCCGGTCTCGTCGTAGATGTTCTCCGCCGTCTCGCCCATACCCTCCAGCGGAATGATCTCCTCCATCTTGGGGTTCGGGAAACGCCAGCCGATGGTCGTATCGTACATGGTGACGTTGCTCCAGGGAAAAGCGCGCTCCGCTTTGGGAACCGACCACGGCGACCGGCTCATGCTCTCCACCCCACCGGCCACGAAGACGTTTCCTTCCCCGCATTTGATGGCGCGAGCGGCTTGGTTGATAGCATCCAATCCCGAGGCACAAAGCCGGTTGACGGTGACCCCGGCCACACTGAAGGGCAGGCCCGCCAGCAGGAGCGCCATGCGGGCTACATCGCGGTTGTCCTCGCCCGCCTGGTTGGTGCACCCCATGTACACGTCTTCGATCAGATCGGGCTCGACACCTGCCCGGGCCACAACTTCCTTGATGACCAGCGCGGCCAGGTCATCCGGCCGAACCGCCGCCAACGTCCCGCCGTGCCGTCCCACCGGGGTACGTACCGCCTCAACAATGACTACCTCTCGCATCTAGCCTCCTTTACCTACGGTGCCCATCGTGGGGCCTTGGCAAAGACCGAGTCCGCAAAAGCCTCGGCCTTCTCAACTAGCAGGTTGCGATACTGTTGAAACAGTTGCGTGGCCCTCCCGCCCAGCCAGTCGTCGGGCAGCAGTTCCAGTGGTAGATTGGGGTCCACATAGGGAGAAGAGCGATATTCGTGGATCAGCATGAAGCGCTGCACAAAGCACTCCTGCGACTTCAGGCTGCCACTGGCCATCAATCGGGCCTGATGCTCCTGAAACGGAGGATTGTAGCGGGCGATGAAAGTGGCGTAATAGTCGTTAAGTCGCTTCAGATCCCAGCAACGCGCCACAATCTCCTCGTCACTGGAAAAACCTAGGTGTTCGGCAGTAAAGAAATCTACGTAGGGGCGGATGCGCAGGTCATCCACGACTTGCTCCACCTCGGCTCGCAAATCCCGAGGAGAGATACAGGTCGCTTGGTTCAAAGTGCCAAAGCCAAGCCAGAGTAACCGCTTGCGCAACCTGCGCCGCAGGTGACGTTTGGACTCAGGAATGGAATAAGTAAGGAGGTACCACCGCCCGTCCCAGGGGTCACAGCGGGGTTGGAAGATGCGTGTTGCGCCTTCCTCTAGCAATTTGAGGAGCTTGGGGGTCTGGGAGTAGAAGCTGTGCCGACCGACCTTGCGGCTCTCTAGCCAGCCTTTTTGGGACATGCGCGAGAGGGTAGAACGGACAGCTTGTTCCGAAAGCCTAAGAAGACCCAGCAACTCGATCAGGCTGCCCGTCCAGGCCTCTCCACCCCGGTGACGGATGTAGTCTCCGTACAGGGTGAAGATTATATCCTGCGAGTTAGACATTTCTAGTCTCTTCTGAACAGATGGGGATACTGTCGTGGCTCAAAGGCCCGCCGTTCGGCTGAGGGCTCGGTCTGAGGCTTTGACACTGAACGCTCAACTGAGGCGCTCGGTCCGAAGGCTCACGCCGAAGCCTCGGGCTGGATCGCGCCTGAGGCTTAGCACTTGAAAAAGTGTCGTCTCTAGATATATGTCACTATCTGAGCATTGCGACACTATTATAACATATATTGTCACGGATGTCAAATCCGCTATTCACTTTACGTGAGTGAATACGAAGGTTTGCCTTTTTGAGGAGGTCAGGTATAATAGAGCAAGTATGGACACCGTGGCCATCGTCACCGACAGCGGGGCCTGCATGCCTGCGGAGCTAGTCAATAAGCTCCACATACGAGTCGTCCCATTTCTGTTGATTTGAGAGGGCCGGAGCTTTCAGGATGGAGTAGACTTGACGACGGGGCAATTCTGCCAAATGCTTAGGCAAACTAACGACTTGCCCAACACCTCCCAACCTTCCGTCGGCAATTTCCTCAGGATCTACGCCAAGCTGAGCCAGGAGGCAGAGGCCATCGTCTCCGTCTACGTGGCTGGCGAAATGACAGGCGTCATCAACTCGGCCCGAACGACAAGAGATTGTATAAATGATCCGCCCGTTTATCGCATTTCTCTGCAGGGAAAGGCCATAGCTCTCTTTCCATCAGACTAATGAAAAGATCCAATCGGAGGAGGTGATGTGAAAACCGATTACTCAGCAGGAATCATGGTATTCGCAGATTCGCTCAAGCAAAGGAGGAATTTTAATGAAAACCAAATCTAATTCTTGGGTCAAGAAAGGGCTGGCGATCTTGGGAATCTTGCTCATGAGCCTTTTCTGGTTGGTACCCACAGCCTGGGCCGGTGAATTCAAGAGCGGGGAGGAGGTAATCATCGGCCCGGACGAGGTGATCGAGGATGACCTCTACGTGGGAGCCGAGACGATCAAAATCGAGGGGACGATTAAAGGCGACCTTATCGCCGTAGGTGGTGAGATCATCGTCAACGGAACGGTGGAAGGCGACTTCTGGGGCGCCGCCGGATACATCACCATCAATGGCGAGGTTCAGGACGACGTGCGCATCGCTGGCGGGACGCTCACTTTTGGTCCGAACGCACAAATCGCTGACGATGTCCTCGCTGCTGGCTACAGTCTTGACGCCGCGGCTGGTAGCACTATTGAAGGCTCTCTCTTCTGGGGAGGTTATCAGGCCAAGTTAGCCGGAGAGGTGGAGGAAGATTTCAACGGCGGGATGGGCGCGCTGGAGATCGCCGGGCGCATCGGGGGCAATGTGGAGGTAGAAGTCGGTGAGCCCGATCCCGATTTCGAGGCTATGCTGCCCTGGTTCCGGACGTGGACGCCAGCGCCGCTGATGTCACCCGGCTTCAGGGTGGCCGAAGGGGCCGAGATCGGAGGGAAGTTGACTTACACCAGCGGCAGCGAGGGCGAGATAGAGCCCGGAGCCGAGATAGCAGGAAGCATCGTCTACCAGACACCGGTGCCACCACCGGTGGAAGAGAAAGAAGTGGAAGAGGTAACTCAACAGCAGGTCATTGTGAACTGGTCCCTTAACCAACTGCGTCGGCTGGCTGCCCTGCTGGTCATTGGCTTGATACTGATCTGGCTCTTGCCGGGCCCAGTGCGTGAGGCTGCAACCGCCCTGCAGACCAGGCCATGGGGTAGCCTGGGCTGGGGTATCCTCGTCGTCGTCTTCGTCTTTATCGCGGTCCCCGTCGTAGCCTTTTTGATGATCGTTCTGGATCTCATCCTCGGTGGGCTGGGCTTTGGCGGCTTGGTCGTCTCAATCACGGGTGTGGGCCTTCTCACCAACGCGACAATCATAGTAGGTTTCCTGATCGCGGTAGCCTACATCACCAAAATTGTGGTCAGCTTCCTGGTGGGGCGTATGATCCTCCAACGCATCCGGGAGCCGTGGGGAGTAGGCCGTGTCTGGCCGCTGGTGCTGGGGGTAGTGCTCTTCGCCATCCTTAGAGCCATCCCGATTCTGGGTTGGTGGATCGGCCTGATTGTCACCCTCTTTGGACTGGGAGCCATCTGGCTGATGGTCTGGGAGGCCTTCCGTCGTCGCAAGTCAGTTCCTGCCTAACGCTACCGACGCTCATCCTTACCGAGTGAGAGGCTGCACAAAAGCACATCGCCTCCTCTGTTCCCCTGCGGAGCAGAGGGGGTTTGCTTTTGGTGTGACAGCTTTTCCCTTGCCTTTACCCTCTAGCCGTGATATAATGCTGATGGATCGGACAGGATACTATGATAGGACTGCTATGTCTAAGGCTAATCACTACTTCACCGTCAGCCAGATCACCAACTACATAAAAGAGCTCTTCGAGATTGACTTCGTGCTCCAGGACCTCTGGATAGAGGGCGAGGTTTCTAATTTCTCTCGATCGGCGGCGGGACACGCCTACTTCACCCTGAAAGATGAAGCGGCCAGCGTCCGCTGCGTGATGTGGCGCTCGTTGGCTGAACGGCAAGCCTACCTCCCCTCCAACGGCGAGGCCATTATCGCTCACGGCCGCATCTCCATTTACGAGGTTCAGGGCACTTATCAGCTCTACGTAGATGCCCTCCAACCGGCTGGCCTGGGGATTTTGTACGTCCAGTTTGAGGCCCTGAAGAAACGCCTGGAGGCCGAGGGCCTCTTCGCCCCTGAGCAGAAGCGGCCCTTGCCATCCTTCCCCCGCTGCCTTGGCGTGGTCACCTCGCCTACTGGGGCCGCAATCAGGGACATTTTGCACGTCTTGGGGCGTCGCTACCCCCTGGTTGAAGTGATCCTCTCTCCTACCCTAGTGCAAGGAGACGAAGCGCCGCTGCAGATCGTGGCTGCCATCGAAGCTCTCAACGAGCATACCGATGCAGAGGCCATCATCGTCGCTCGGGGCGGCGGATCGCTGGAGGAACTGTGGGCCTTCAACGATGAGCGGGTGGCGCGAGCCATCTACTCATCGCGCCTGCCTGTAATCTCCGGCGTGGGCCACGAGACCGACTTCACTATCGCCGACTTTGTGGCCGATGTGCGGGCTCCTACCCCTTCGGCTGCGGCGGAAATCGCCGTGCCGGATCAAGCAGAGCTAAGGGGAACGTTGGGCCTCCACCGAAACCGCTTGTTTGCGCTTGTGGGGAGGCAAATAGTCGAACGGCGCAGTGCGCTTGAGGTCCAAGGACGTGCCCTCAGCCGACTATCACCTCAAGCCAAAACCGTCAGCCACCGCCAGCGCATAGATGAGCTAACCCACTCGGCCAGCGCAAGTCTGGCTCACCAGATGGCCCTACAGCAAGAGCGACTGCACAGCCAGCTCCTGCGCCTGCAGAGCCTCAGCCCTCTCGCCACCCTGGATAGGGGCTATTCCATAACTCGTCAATTGAGAACAGGGGAGATTGTGAAGAGCGTGGCCCAAGTGGCTCCTGGGGATCGAATCGAGACCCGGGTGAGCGATGGAGAATTCGAGGGCATAGTGGATTGAACAGCGCAACGCCAGGAGAGCTAGAGATGAATGAGGTAGAGAAATTGTCTTTCGAAGAGGCCTTCAAAGAACTAGAGGACACAGTGCACCGACTGGAGGGAGGAGGGTTGACTCTAGATGAGTCCATTGCCCTCTTTGAGCAGGGGATGAGGCTGGCCAAGCACTGCAGCCAGAAGCTGGACGATGCTGAGTTGCAAGTGAGCCAGTTGGTGCCCTCGGACGAGGGGAACTACAAGATAATGCCCTTCGGCAAGGCTGAGGACAAGCTCTTCGAGGAAGAAGACGCGCCGAACTAGCTCAGGCTAACTCCCCCTGCATAGACCATGGCCCCGTCCAGGTGATCTTCACTTGGGCTAGTTTTCCTCGCCTCCCCTTCATCCCCCCCAACGTTTGGGGGGAAAGAGGGAGGGCGTCTTTAAAGAAGACCAGCTTATGGGTGCGGGTGCGCCCCTTCCATTTGCCCTTGTGCTTCTCCTCGACTAATACCTCGACAGTTTCCCCCAAGAGCTGTTGGTTGATCTCGCTCGCAATGTCCTCCTGCAGTTCCTCGATAATCTGGCGGCGGCGTTCTTTCTCCTCTCGAGGAACGTTGTCAGGGAGGCGGCTGGCGGCCGTGCCTGGGCGGGGCGAGTAGGCAGCAACGTGCACCACGTCGAAACGGGTCTCCTCCAGGAGCTTATAGGTGTTCATGAATTGCTCCTCGGTCTCGCCGGGGAAGCCGACGATCACGTCCGTTGCCAGGCTCACTCCCGCGATGTGTTGGCGGATCTTGTCTACCAGCCGGCGGTACTGGTCCACGGTGTAACCTCGGACCATGCGCTTGAGGATAGCGTCGTCGCCCGATTGGACGGGGACCTCGATGTGCTCGCAGACTTTCGGGAGGCCGGCCACAGCATCAATGATTCGTTCTTTCATATCGGCGGGATGAGAGGTCAGGAAGCGAATGCGCCACAGATCCTCGATCCCGTGAACAGCGGTCAGGAGGTCAGCCAAATCGGGCTGACCCGGCAGGTCATAACCATAGGCGTCCACGTTCTGGCCCAGCAGGGTTACCTCTCGCGCCCCGCGCTTCACCAGGCTACCCACCTCTTCGACAATCTCGCCCACAGGCTGGCTTCGCTCCCGCCCTCGCCTGAGGCGTACGATGCAGTAGGTGCAGAAGCGGTTGCAGCCCTCAATGACCGGAACGTAGCAGGATACTGGAGATTGGAAGTTGGAGGATGGAAGCTGGAAGTCAGCTACCGATGAGCGGTACCCTTTGACGAACTCGACGAGCCCCTGGATGTCGGAGGGCTTGAAGAAGGCGTCCACATAGGGGAAGTCCTGTTTTAGAGCAGGGACGTCGTCCACGAAGCAGCCCATCACGGCGATGATGGCTTCGGGGTGCTTTTTCTTGAGGGGTTTTAGGGAACTGAGACGGCCCAGGACCTTGTCCTCAGCGCTCTGCCGGACTACGCAGGTGTTGAGGACGATAAGGTCAGCTTCTTCGGCCCGTTTCGTCCAACGATAACCCAGGCGTTCCAGGCCTTCTGCCGCTCGCCGCGAGTCGGCAGTGTTCATTTGACAGCCGATATTCCAAATGTGATAATACTTCATCAATAGCTTTCATGTAGACTTGCACCCTGCGAATGCAAAGCGGGGCGCAAAATCGTGAGTAAATCGTCTCCGGATCAGGTTTGTCCGTACACTTGAATGACATCCACTCGCTCTAGATCGTGGTCGAAAGAAGCCATAGCTTGAATCCCGTTCTTAGCCATTAGAGCGATGTGGGTAGCGTCGTTGGACAGCAATTGGAACACCCTGGAGTAATGGAGAGCGCTCCTCATCGTGTCAATATCCAGTTGGTAGATCGTAAGTGGCAGCTTCAGAAAATCGGTGACTACTTCCCAGCTTTCATGCAGAGAATGGAATATCTCCGGTTCCTTTTTCAGTTTTTGCAAGGCGATGGGAGGAGGGACCCCGAGGAGCCTACAAGTTTCGGCGACTAAACAGCGATGGAAGATCTCGTTGATCACCACAACCGATGTTACTCCGATGATCTCCTCACTCTCGATTCGCGTGAGGAAATCCTCGGCAACAGGGGCGCTTCTTTCCTCGAAGATGACAGCCAAAGGCACATTGGCGTCAACAAAGACCCAGGAACCAGTCGGAATATCAGAGAGCTTCATACTCGATCTCCGGCGACTCCAAGACTTCTTTAGCGGTCTGCTGGTCAAGCTGAAGTCTTCCCCGCAGTTTGGCGATTATAGACCCTTTCTTAGTCAACACCAAGCTCTCCCTTCGAGCTTTTACCTCCAGTTCCTCCCCCGTTTTAAGGCCAACGGATTCAAGGACCTCAAGGGGGATTCGTACTATCCCCTCTTTCTCGATTTTGCAGAATCGTGTTGTCATTTCCCTCTACCTCCGTAAATGTGTGCTCGATTCACCCTCTGGCCAAGATCTCTCGTGCCACCAGTAGGCCGGAGGCCGAGGCCTGTACCAAGCCCCGGGTCAGGCCCGCCCCGTCGCCGGCGGCGAAGAGATTCTCCACCTCAGTCTCCAGGGACTTGCTTAACTCAAGCTTGGAGGAGTAGAACTTGACCTCTACGCCGTAGAGGAGGGTATGGCGCGAGTAGACTCCGGGAGCTAACTCGTCCAGGGCCTTCAGCATTTCCAGGATGTTCACCACGTAGCGATAGGGCAGCACCAGGTTCAGGTCGCCGGGGGTGGCATCTTTCAGTGTAGGGGTGACGAGGCTGCGGGCCAGCCGTTCAGGCGTTGAGCGCCGTCCCTGCTCCATGTCGCCCAGACGCTGTACGATGACACTATCGCTCAGCAAGTTGGCCAGACTGGCGATGTACTTACCGTAAGCGATGGGTTCCTTGAAGGGCTCAGTGAAGGTCTTATTCACTAAGATGGCGAAGTTGGTGTTCTCGGTCCTTCGGTCAGCATAACTGTGGCCGTTGACGGTCATCACGTCGCCCGCGAACTCAATCACTACCTCCCCGTAGGGACAGACGCAGAAGGTACGCACTTTATCGTCGAAGGCCCGGGAGTAGTAGTACAGCTTGGGTTCGTAGACCAGATCGGTGAGGGGTGCTAGCACCTCGGCTGGCAGCTCCACCCGCACGCCCAAGTCAACGGGGTTACGGCTGAGGGAGAGGTTCAACTGTTCAGCCACTTCCTTCAGCCAGGGTGCCCCCTCCCGGCCAGGAGCCACCACCACGTACTGCCCCTTGATGGTTTCTCCTTCGAGCGTCTCCACCCCTGCCGCCTGCCAGTTCTCGACCAGGATCTTGGACACCCTGGTTCTGGTCCTGATCTCCACCCCTCGGCCTAATAGCTCATCCCGCATGGCTGTTAGGATCTCACCGCTCCGCTCCGTCCCCATGTGTCGTATGGGGTCAGAGATAAGCTTCAACCCGGCCAAGGCTGCTCGTTTCTCGAGTCGCTCTATGTCATCGGAGTTGGTGCCGTAAATGGGTCCCGTCGCACCGAATTTGACGAAAGTCTCGTCAACTTCCTCAATCAGGGAACTGGTTCCCTCGTTACCCAGCAGTTCAGCCAGGTGTCCACCCACTGCTGGCGAGAGGGTTAGCTTGCCGTCTGAGAAGGCACCAGCCCCTCCCCAGCCGCAAAGGAGAAAGCAGGGCCGGCAGTGGGTGCAGTGGCCGCCAGGGCGCCGAGCAGGACAGCGCCGCTTCTCGATCTCGGGTCCTTTTTCCAACATCAGGATGTTCAGCTTCGCGTGTTTCGACAGCTCCAAGGCGGTAAAAATCCCCGCTGGCCCAGCGCCAACGATGATGACGTCGTAGTGATGTTGTGACATCAAGTCCTCCGAACCTTCTTATCTCATTTACACCCTTGGGCCAGAATCTCCTCGAGCGCCTTCTCGTAGACCTGATAGGCGCGGCGGCCAAAGAGGACGAAGCGCACCAACTCGATGTCGGTGTGAAACTCGAAGTAGTTGATGGCCGTCCGCAGAGCGATGGGGGCGGCTTCTTCCATCGGATAGCCGTAGGCGCCGGTGCTGATGGATGGGAGGGAGACTGAGCGTACGTTATTCTCCGAAGCCACCTCCAGGCTGCGGCGGTAGGCCCTGGCCAATAGCTCCGGCGCTCGCTCGCCGTCGCGATAGTAGATCGGGCCTACAGTGTGGATGACGTGCTTCGCCTTAAGCCGGTAGCCTTTAGTGATCTTGGCGTCGCCGGTCTGGCAGCCACCCAGGGTGCGGCATTCCTCCAGAAGCCCTGGCCCCGCCGCCCGGTGGATGGCCCCATCCACTCCGCCACCGCCCAGCAGGCTCGGATTGGCCGCGTTGACGATGGCCTCAGTGTCCTGCTCCGTGATGTCGCCCTCGACGAGCTCGAGCCGTGATTTGTTGATGGTCACTTGCATATTCATCCCTCCTCGGCCCTCTCGGAAATTAGTAACGAGTCAACGAGTGACGAGTTAACGAGGCACTCATTACCTCATTGACCCGTTAACTCGGTGCCTCATTGTTCAGCACTCTCTTCAACAATTGCCCCGTGTAAGAGCTCTTTACCTCAGCTACCTTCTCGGGGGTTCCCTCGGCCACGACCTCCCCGCCGGCGTCGCCGCCCTCCGGTCCTAGATCAATGATCCAGTCGGCCACTTTGATGATGTCCGGGTGGTGCTCGATGATGACTACGGTGTTACCCGCGTCCACCAGCAGGTTGAGCACTTTGATCAGCTTGTCCACGTCGGCGGCGTGAAGCCCTACACTGGGTTCGTCCAGCACGTAGAGGGTGCGACCGGTGGCCTTCTTGGAGAGCTCCCGGGACAGCTTCACCCGCTGGGCCTCACCTCCCGATAACGTGGGAGCCGGCTGGCCCAGCTTGATGTAGCCTAGACCCACGTCGTAGAGGGTTTTGAGCTTGCGCTTGATCTTGGGGATGTTGCCGAAGAACTCCATGGCCTCCTCGACGGTCATGTCCAATACGTCGGCGATGTTCTTCCCCTTGTAGCGCACCTGCAAAGTCTCCCGGTTGAAGCGCGTTCCCTTGCACACATCACAAGCGATGTAGATGTCGGGCAGGAACTGCATCTCGATCTTTACGGTTCCCTGTCCCTGACAGGCCTCGCAACGCCCTCCCTTGACGTTGAAGGAGAAACGTCCTAGTGCATATCCCCGCACCTTGGACTCAGGCAGTTCGGCGAAGAGCTCGCGGATGTAGGTGAAGACGTTGGTGTAGGTGCTTGGATTGGAGCGGGGTGTGCGGCCGATGGGAGACTGATCTATGTTGATGGCCTTGTCAATGTTCTCTATCCCCAGCACGGCGTCGTGGCGGCCGGGTTTGTCCCGACTGTGTTGCAACACCTGGGCCAAGCGCCTGTAGAGTATATCCACCAAAAGGGTGCTCTTGCCGGAGCCCGAGACCCCGGTGATGCAGACGAATTTCCCCAGGAGGATGTGCACTTCTATGCTCTTCAGGTTATGCTCCGCCGCCCCCTTGATGACGATTTCCCTGCCGTTGCCATTCCGGCGATGTTCGGGGATAGGGATACGCCGGCGGCCAGCCAGGTATTGGCCGGTGATGGATTGGGGGCAGGCCATGACATCCTCCAACGTTCCGGTAATCACCACCTCCCCGCCGTGCTCACCGGCCCCAGGCCCCAGATCAACGATGTAATCCGCGGCGCGGATCGCTGCTTCGTCGTGTTCCACGATCAGAACCGTGTTGCCCAGATCGCGCATCTCCTTCAGAGTGCGGATGAGGCGGGCATTGTCCCGCTGGTGCAGCCCGATGGAAGGCTCGTCCAGGATGTAAAGCACCCCCATCAATTGAGACCCGATCTGAGTGGCCAGGCGGATGCGTTGGGCCTCCCCACCCGCCAGGGTCACTGCCGTGCGGTTCAAAGTCAAATAGTCCAGGCCCACGTTTTCCATGAAGCTCAGGCGAGCCTTGATCTCTTTGAGAATCCTTTGGCCGATGATCTGCTGGCGTTCGTTAAGGTGGTTGGGCAGTTCATCGAAGAACCGCTTGGCCTCAGCCACCGACATCGCTGCCACCTCAGCGATGTTCTTCTCCGCCACGGTGATGGCCAGGGAGGCGGGTTTAAGACGCTTCCCCTGGCAGGCAGGGCAGGGCCGGTGGGCCATATAGCCCTCGATTTTACCCCGGATGTAATCGGAGGTGGTTTCCTCATAACGCCGCCTGAGGTTGGGGACGATCCCCTCATAGGTTGTCTCATAGCTTCGCCATCCCCCCCGCCGGCGGCGATAGGTTATCGAGACCCGTTCCCAACCGCCACCATAAAGGAGGATTTTCAGTTGCTTATCGGTCAACTCCTTGACGGGCACGTTAAAAGGGATGTTGAAGTGTTCGCAGGCGGCCCTGAGCAGTTGAGTGTAATAGCCATCGTCATGTTTGGAGCCGTTCCAGGAGTGGATGGCTCCCTCGGCCAGAGTGAGTTCCTTGTTGGGGATGATCAGGTCCGGATCGAGCTCCATCTTGGTGCCCAGTCCTTGACACTCCGGGCAGGCCCCGTGGGGGCTGTTGAAGGAGAAGGTGCGAGGCTCGATCTCCGGCAAGCTGACCCCGCAATGGACACAGGCGAACTGATCAGAGAAGAGCAGGTCCTCGGCGGGATCAGCAGAGAGGTTGTGGACAATGATTACCCCCTCGCCCAGTTGCAGGGCTGTATCCACCGAGTCCGCCAGCCGAGGGCGGAAGTCGGTAAGATCATCTGCGTGGGGAATGACGAGCCGATCAATGACTACCTCGATGGTATGCATCTTGTAACGGTCTAACTCGATCTCCTCGTCCACTTCTCGCACTTCGCCATCCACTCGCACCCGCACGTAGCCCACCTTGCGCACATCCTCAAAGATTCCCTTGTGGTGGCCCTTGCGGTCCTTGATCAGAGGAGCCAGGACCATGATGCGACTGCCCTCTGGCAGGTTCATGATGGCATCCACCATCTGTTCCGCCGTCTGCCGAGTGATCTCCCGGCCGCACTGAGGACAGTGGGGCACTCCGATACGGGCGTAGAGGAGGCGCAAGTAGTCGTAGATCTCGGTCACCGTGCCCACGGTGGAGCGGGGGTTGTGGCTGGCCCCTCGCTGATCAATGCTGATGGCAGGAGAGAGGCCCTCAATTTGATCCACGTCGGGCTTCTCCATCTGGCCCAGGAACTGGCGCGCGTAGGCCGATAGGGACTCCACATAGCGGCGTTGCCCCTCGGCGTAGATGGTATCGAAGGCCAAGCTCGACTTCCCTGATCCTGAGATGCCGGTGATGGCGATGAGTTTGTTGCGGGGCATCTCAACCGTTATGTTCTTAAGATTGTGCTCTCGCGCGCCTTGCACGATGAGCTTATCTTGAGCCATTCCCTGACCTCAAATACCAGATAACTTTCCTCGGCAACATATTATTGTAACACGAAAGAGGCTCTTAAGCAAACAAGCTAGGGTGTATTCAGGTGGCCCTAGCTCGTTGGACTGAATGGATCTTTCTGGCTGCACTGGAGTTGAACTCAGGCGCAGCATTTCAGAAGCTGTTCATTTGGTTTCTTCGCTTGTTTCATCCGGTATATCGAAGCGATAGCCCACACCACGCACCGTGCGCAAATAAATCGGTGAGTTCGGGTTTTTCTCTATCTTCTCGCGCAGCCAACGGATATGGACATCCAGAGTTCTGGTGTCGCCCATGTAATCGGTTTTCCAGATCTTTTTCATCAAGAACTTACGACTCAAAACTCGCCCTGGGCTGCGCATAAAAACCTTTAACAGTTCGAACTCCTTGGGGTTCAATCTCAGCTCTCTGCTTCCCCTAATAACACAACGTTTACCCAAACTTAGTGCTAGCCCTCCCGTTTGAATAATCTCGCCCTTGTCGCTCTTCAAAACTATCCTGATGCGGTTGAACAACTTTCGAGAGGTGAAAGGGGAATTCAGAATAACAGTAGCCCCCATAGTATAGTCACCCTTCTGGCCCTCGGGTAGTATCAATATGATGGGGATTCCCTCGACCTTCTTGTACAAGGCTCGGCAGATCTTGGTCCCATCCATTCTGAAGGACGTAGCATTCAATATAATTAGATCAGGCTTCTCAGAAGTTGCTTGCCGGACAGCTTTCTGCTCGCTGCGAACCACCGATACTCTATATCCTTTTTTCTCCAGGCTCTGGAGAATCCAATCTATGGACGGCTTGGCTTTTTGCACGAGCAGAACGCTTGCGGTCATGGCTGTTTCCTGTACGGCTATTGAAATATTCTCCACGAGTCTCAGTCGGCAATGGTGTCCAGCAAGAGGACAGAAATGGAGCAGAAGGGTTTGGTCAAAGCGGGTAAACCAAGAGGGACTCACATATTATAGCGCATTATCTTTTTTAGGGCAACTGAGCGAAATCGCCGTGCCTGAATAGCAGGCTTGTCTCACAATGATCACGATTTGTAGTAGATTCAATCTATTGATAAACGCAATATGTCGTAGTCACGGGCCCTCGCTAGACACAAAAGGGGTGCGATACGAGAGTGTTGGATAGCCTGCTTTGTCCCCGGATCTTATGAAGCAGATTCTCAGCCGTAGTTTTGTTGACCTTTTGCCCCTACCATAGTATAATCGTCTGGAAACTTCAAACCTCAAACCTTTAAACTTCAAATGATGTATAGAAGTAGGCTCTCAACCCTAATCGTAGTGGTCGGCTTGTTCAGCCTTACCGTCCTTTTCTTCTGGCCGGTTATCTTTGGCGGCAGAACCCTCCTACCTGCCGACAACCTGTTCACTTTTGAGCCCTGGCGCTCCTTTGCCGATGAGTTCGGCATCTCCGTCCCTCACAACGATCTCCTGAGCGACCTGATCTTAGAGAATTACGTCTGGAAGCGTTTCATCGTTCAGTCCATTAAAGCCCACCAGATTCCTCTTTGGAACCCCTACATCTTTACTGGCCTACCCTTTTTGGCGGCAGGACAACATTCGGCACTATACCCCTTCAGCGTCCTCTTCTACGTTTTACCCATCGCTCGCGCCTATGGTTATTTTACCGTCCTTCAACTCTTCCTGGCCGGCTTGTTCGCTTTCATCTATGCTCGGGTCATAGGCCTGGGTCGCTTGGGAGCCGCTGTGACCGCCATCACCTACATGTTCAGCGCCTTCATGATCGTCAGCGTGGTCTTCACCATGATCATCGCTGCTGCCGCCTGGCTTCCATTGCTTCTGGCGATGATAGAGCTCATTATCAAGAAGATGGGGGAGAATCAAGGAGATGCCTCTCCTCCAATCCTCTACGTTGTTTTCGGCTCCATCGCTCTCGGCTTTCAACTTCTGGCTGGCCACATAGAAATCTCATACTATGTATTGCTGGTTATGGCCTTCTATGCTGTAGTCAGACTATGGCAACTATGGCGGATCAACAAATCAGCAAATCAACAAATCAACAAAGTGGGGCGAGCTTTCTTTTGGTTAACGGCCATGGTCATCCTGGGCCTGGCCTTGGGGGCGGTGCAGCTTATCCCCCTCTACGAGCTGGTGAGCAGCAGCTTCCGGCAGAGTTCGACGAGTTACCAGCAGGTGGTGGGGTGGGCCTACCCCCTCCGACGTCTCATCGCCTTTATCATACCCGACTTTTTCGGCAACCCCAGCCATCATAGCTACCTCGATGTTTTCAGCCGCCAAGCGGTGACTGTGACCCGGGATTACTATGGCAATGCTATCAACACCATCTACTGGGGGATCAAGAACTACGTCGAAGGGGGCAGCTACCTTGGCATCTTGCCTCTGCTTTTGGCCCTGATCGCTATTGTCAGACGGCGTAACAAGTACGTTTGGATTTTCGCCGGCCTAGCCGTCATTTCCCTGGCTTTCGTCTTCGGCACTCCTCTCTACGCCCTGCTCTTTTACCTCTTGCCCGGCGTCAAGCAGTTGCACTCGCCGTTCCGGTGGATATTCCCCTACACACTGAGCGTGGCAGTGCTGGCGGGGATTGGGGCACATCATTGTAAAGCTCAAAGCTCAAAGTTCAAAGCTCAAATTGGGAGTTCGGAATTCGGAATTGCTCGCAAGCTGGGCTGGATCACTCTCCTGGCCGGCCTCGGCTTGGTGGCTATCCTGGCTTTCAGCCTCTTCTTCCCAGACATCGTTATCCCCCTCGCTGAGCGGCTAATGCTCAGCCTGGCCAAGGCCCCCGAAGCCTTCGCCGACGGGCGGATGTTTTACTCCTACGAGCTCCGCAATCTACTCATCTTTGGGCTATTCCTGGCCTCCAGCGGGACCGTATTGCTTCTGGCTCGTCACTCCGTTCGCTTGCCGAAAGCCTTGGGTGGGTATGAGGTGTGGAAACCTGTGGCCTTGCTGGTCCTGATCTGTGATGTTTTCGTTTTCGGCTATCACTTTAACCCCGCTACTGATCCCAAGCTGCTGGATTTCAAGCCGCCGGTGGTGGAGTTCCTCCAACAGGACAGAGACCTCTACCGCATCACCACCTACAATGCCCCCGGCGAGAAGACCTTCAACACCAACGTGGGCATGTTCTATGACCTCAGCGACGTACGCGGCTACGACTCCATTATCCCCATGCAGTACACAGACTACATGGGCCTCATCTATTCCCAGACAGAACTCCAATACAACCGTATCGCCCCCATTTACACCGACCATCGCCAGGCCTTGGACTCACCCCTTTTGGATCTGCTCAACGTCAAGTATGTCCTGACCACCCAGGAGATTGAGAGCCCCAAGTACACCCTGGTCTACGACGAGGAGGTACGGGTCTATCGCAACGAGGGGTGCATGCCTCGCGCTTTTTCCCTGCCTACAAGCTGTGCCGTTGTAACCGACGACGTAGCGGAGGCACTACGCACTTACGATCCACGCCAACATGTGATTCTTGAGCAGCAAGAAGCAAGAAGCAAGAAGCAAGAAGAAACCCCTGCTCCCTGCTCCCTGCTCCCTGCTACTATCACTTCCTACACCCCCAACCAAGTGTTCATTGATGTGGAGCTGGAAGAGCCGAGTCTTCTCGTCCTGGCCGACAGCTATTTCCCCGGCTGGAAGGCCTTCCGCCGACCTCAAGGGGCAGGTGAGAATGAGGAACAGGAGTTGGAGATCTATCGCGCCGATGGCAATTTCCGCGCGGTTTCCCTCCCGGCTGGCCGATGGACGGTGCGTTTCAAGTATACGCCGATGTCCTTCAAGTTGGGGCTCTTCGTCAGTTTCATGGCCGGGTTGATGCTCATCTTACTGTTGGGTTACTGGCTGTGGGGACGCTTCTATCGTGAGAGCGTCGAGGATTCCGACGCCAGGCGGGTGGCTAAGAATAGCCTGGCTCCTATGGTCCTTCAATTGGCGAACAAGGCCATCGAGACCGCCTTCGCGGCGCTGATGCTGCGCATCCTGGGCCCCGATGCCGCCGGAAAGTACTATTTCGCCGTAACCATCTGGGTCTGGTTCGACATCTTCACCACCTTTGGACTGAACATCCTGTTACAGCGGGAAGTAGCCAAGGATCGCGCCCTCGGCAACCAGTATCTGGCCAACACCACCATCCTGCGCTTGATCCTTATCGCTATCGCTGCGCCCCTCTTGTGCGTCTTCATCGGCGCGCGTCAGCTCACTCGCCCCCTGGCTGGCGATACCATCGCTGCCCTTGTGCTTTTGGCTGTAGGCCTTCTACCCGGCAGCCTGGCCAACGGTTTCACTGCTGTGTTCAATGCCTTCGAGAGGATGGAGTACCCGGCGGCCATCACCACCGTAACCACGGTGCTCAAGGTCGTGTTGGGCACTCTGGTCTTGTTACTGGGTCTGGGTTTCATTGGCCTGGCGGGTCTCTCCATAGTCATCAACGTCATCACCGCAGCCATCCTGCTCTACCTGTTGATCCGCCACTGCTTCCGGCCGCGCCTCGAACTCGATTCTTCCCTGCAGCGCAGGATGTTCGATCTCTCCTGGCCCCTGATGCTCAACAACCTGATCTCCTTTTCCTTCTTCAAGATTATTGATGTGGTTCTCCTGGAATACATGCGGGGGACCGCCGTGGTCGGGCTGTACAGTGTGGCTTACAAGTTCTTGGACGCCCTGCAAATTCTCCCTGCCTCCTTCACCATCGCCATCTTTCCCATCATGTCTCGCTATGCGGCCTCGGCCAAGGACTCGCTGATGAGAGCTTATCTCCTGTCCGTCCGCCTGTTGGTCATTGTCGCCTTGCCCACTGCCATTGTTACTACCGTCCTGGCCGAGCCCTTGGTCTATCTCCTGGGCGGCTCCCAATACCTTCCCGATTCGCGGATCGCCCTGCAGCTCATGATCTGGTCAATACCAGTTGGCTTCATCAACAGCGTCACCCATTACGTCCTCATCGCCCTGAATCAGCAGCGCTTCTTGACCAAAGCCTTCGCTATTGGCCTGGCCTTCACTTTTGTCGCCAACGTTGTCTTTATCCCCATCTACAGCTATCGAGCTTCGGCTCTCATCCATCTCTTTTCCGAGTTGGCTCTGTTTCTGCCTTTCTACTACTGCTTACGTAGGCATCTGGCCCCCGTTCCCTGGGGGAGACTGCTCTGGCGGCCAGCCCTAGCCGCGACACTGATGGGTGGCCTGTTGGGGTTGTTGCGCGATGTGAGCCTTCTTTTAACCGTGCCCTTGAGCGGCTTGATCTACCTCCTAGCCCTAATCTTACTGGGGACGTTCAGCGAGGAGGAAATAACCCTATTTAAGAGCTTGTTGTCTTTTGGCCCTGGAAGATAGAGCTCGAAGCTCAAAGCTCAAAGCTCAAAACTCAAAAATAAAAAGATCGGGGACTGCCTTGCGGCAGGTAAACCTAGTTCAGCCCACGGAGTGGTTACCGTGAGGTCCCTAGGCCACCCGATCTATGATATATTATACCAGAAAAGCGGCAATTGTCAACTCTCTAGCAACACGCCTCTGGTACTACGCTGTCTTTCTCCTTCTCCTCCACCGACGCCAAATCAGCCATAGAATGAAGAAGGGGATGGCGATGACCACCAGAGTGGGCAGGACGTAAATAATCAACCAGATGGCGGCATCTACGATGAACTGGAGGGTTTTGACCAGGATTCGCAGTGCATTGGCCGCCGTACCGGATGGCCGCCAACCGGCGACGACGATGGGCCTGGCCAATACATCGGGGATCAGTTCAATGTTGATGGTGGCCATAGCCGTCATCTTCTCCAGGTATTGCATCCGCCCCTTGACCTGCTCGATTTGCCCCCTGATGTTGGAGACCTCCCGATGCACGGCCAGAATGTCCTCGGCCTTGCCTGTCCGCTCGCGCACTTCGGTGAGAAGCTCCAATAGTTCCTTCTCGGTGGCCTCCAGGTTGCGCAACCGGGCGTCGAGGTCGGTGTACTCCTCGGTGACATCCTGGGTGGAGACGTTTCTGTTCTCGACCTTGATAGCCAGGTCCTTGAGGCGTGCCATGGCCGTGTCGAATTCTTCGGCCGGCACGCGGATGGTCAGCCGAGCCCGCAGTTGCTCCTCTTCGTACCAGGAGCTGGAGTTGACCACATAGCCCCCCAGGTCCTCGGCGATGGCTTCGACCTTTTCCAGGCTCTCCCCCGCGTCCTTCACGATCAGTGAGACGTCCCCCGTCCAGATGATCATGCGCTCTTCCATCGGCTCCAGCCCCAAATCGGGGGCGGGCATGGCTGCCACTTCTTTCTCGACCACTACCTCCTTCTCGACGTATACTGGTACCTTCTTCTCGACGACTACTGGCGTAGGGGCAGCACAGGCCGAAAGTACGATGGTAATCACCGCCACCAGGGCGAGAGCCATTATCCACTTTTTGTCGGTAAACATCTTCTTCTCCTTTCACAAGTTGGTCTTTGGGTAAGTATAGGTTGTGATGATTATTCCGTATCTGTTCCTTTTCCTCACCTCCTTGGACTTTGGACAAAACGGCTTTTTGACCCATATTTAGTAGTTTATCAAGTTATGAACCACTACATGTGTCCTGAAAATCGCATTTGTCCAAAGTCCAGACCTCCTCGCAAGCGAGTTAATGGGTTGACTCACCCCTTGTCTCACCCATGAGACGCTGAAAGGCGCTGAAAAGTTCCTCCGTGCAACATGCAACCTGCGACTTGTGACCTGTGACCTGCCCCTCACCACCCGTATCCCAAACGGATTATGAGGCGCAGTGGCAAGCCCTTCTCCATCATCCTCGCCTGAGTGACTTCGATGGGGTATGGGATGCGCCGATATTCCAGGGTGAGTTCATCGGAATCTAGGACAACGTAGCTGGCCCGGGGATCGCCGTCGCGAGGCTGCCCCACGCTACCGGGGTTGATGATCAAACGCTCTTCACCCAAGACTAGGGGATCGTCGAGGGGTGGCATCAGCGTGTCGCAAGCCCGGTTGGGGTTTTCGGGATGATGGCGATAGATGACCGGGACATGGGTGTGCCCAACAAAGCAAAACCTGGTATCAAAATACTCGAAGTTAGCCTTGGCGATAGAAGGATACAGTATGTACTCCCAGATGGGGTGACGGGGACTCCCGTGTACCAGCGTAAAACCTTCCTCAATGATGGTCTCAGGGAGGGTCTCCAAGTATTCTCGGTTTGAAGGCGACAAGTGCTCCCTGGTCCAAAGGCAGGCTCTTTGAGCATCGGGATTGAAATCCTCGGTGTCCAACTTGCCCAGCGTCGCCCAATCGTGATTACCGGCCACGCAGATGTGAGGTAAGTCTCGCAGCCGCTCGACGCACTCGTTTGGATCGGGCCCGTAACCTACCATATCGCCCAGACACCAAACTTTGTCAAAGGAGCCAGCGTCGGCAAGGACGGCTTCGAAAGCTGCCAGGTTGGAATGAACATCGGAGATGATGAGGTAGCGCATCCCATATCCTTCCGTTGGGTTCAGTCTATTCTGGAAAGCCCGAACCGCACTTCGTAATTATACTGCAGAATCCCATCGGCATCAAACATCTCCATGAACGATGCCGGCGATTCTCTGTCCCAAGTGTACGCTGTAGTTCATGCCCCGGTCCTCAGGATAGATCTGAGTGGTGTTGGCAAGATACAAGCCCTTGATGGGGGTCTGATGGTCGGGTACTTGTTGAGAGTAGTCGCAGGTGACGATAGGCTGTCCTGCATCGTCGCGGAAAAGCCAGCTTTCCTCCACCCATTCCAAGTCGAATTCGGGATTGATGCGCTGCACGTGAGGCAGGTACTCTTGCAGGAGCTCGTCCTTGGAAAGGGAGAAAAGTGGACTATCCAAAGGCAAATAGTTGGAGAGATACAAAATGTGCTTGCCATTGTAAAACTCGGGCGGCATGTAGTTGGTGTGCTCGATGGCGGCGACGAACGGGATGCTGGGATCACTGATGTTCATCCAATAAATATGGCTGAGCGATCGCTTCATCTTCAACACCAGGCAGAGCGCACTCTGGTACTTAACGTGCCTCAATTTCCCGATGTAGTCAGAGGGCAGCTCCGGCACTATCTCGGTGAAGGCGAAGGAGGGCACCGTGGCGATGATGGCATCGAAGTCACAGGTCTCACGTCCCAGGTTGCAAGTTGTAGAGTTCTTTGAAGCCTGCGACCTGCGACTTGCGACCTGCGACCTGGGTCCAAGTGCTCTTCCATCTTCCACGGCAATTCGCTCAACGGGCGCGCTGGTATAGACCTTGCCTCCCAACTCCTGGATCCGCCTCTCAAGTCCATCTATCAGGAATTGGAAGCTGCCCTCCATGTAGCCCAACTGCTCTTTCTGCATCCCTTTGGGACGAGAACCGAAGCGGAGGCGCATCTTCCCCCAGAACCAGGTCATAGATACCTCATCGTAGCTATCGCCGAACTTGCTTCGCAACAGCGGCTCCCAAATGGCGCTGTAGACACTTTTCCCCGCGTATTTTTCCAGCCACTCCTTAGCGGTGATGCCTTCATACTTTTGCCAGTTGGTCTGGCGTTGGAGGTAAAGGGAGATGAGGCCAGCCCATAGGCGGTTAGGCAAGCTCAAGGGGGTGAACCGCAGGAGGTCCAGGGGCGTAACGAAGTCGTAGACCTTGCCGCCGTGAAAGAGGCCCACCCGGGAATCAATCCAGTGCATCCTGGGCGAGAGGCCCAGCTCGTTGATGAGCTGGATGATGTGGCGGTCGCTGGTGAAGAGATGGTGATAGAACTTCTCCAGGCGGGTTTCCTCAATGGGGAAAGTGCTGGCCTGGCCACCCAGTTCCGTCTCCTTCTCAAAGACAACTACACGATGCCCATTCTTGGCCAACTCATAGGCCGCTGCCAGCCCGGCGATCCCCCCGCCGATAATGCCGATTCTCATTTATCCTCCCGCCTTTACCTCTGCTGCCACTCCAAACTCCGCCCACGAGATGCTCTCCCGCCACATGTAGTATGCCCCCAGCACCGTGATGGGAAACCACAACGCGGCGTGCAGGACCAGGGTGTAAGCCGTGGCTACCTCGTAGTTTACGCCGTAGGCGGCCAGGATGGCGATGCCAGGAGCGTCGAAGGTACCCACGTAGCCCGGACTGGAGGGAATGGTCGTAGCCAGATTCACCACGCCGTTCATCAACATCAACACGTAGAAAGGCACGCTGAAATCGAAGCTGTGCATCACGAACCAGTACTTGACCGTCTCCGCCAGCCAGATCACCAACGAGGTGCCGAAGATCATCAATACACCCTTGCCGCTGCGCAGAGAATGTAGGCCCTCCACGAAACGGTCCAGCAGCCCGCGGGCCTGCTCTCGAAAGCGCGCCGGCAACAGGCGCTCGATCAGCCAGCTATAGACCGCTTGTGAGCGCTGGGGCAAGATGGCGATGACGAAGAAAACAGCCAGCGCGCCAAAGAAAAGCAAACTGGAGAAGAGGACTACGAGCCTAAGCCACTGCTGCATAGGGACGAAGGGCAAGGAGAAAAAGACGAACAGAAGCATGACCACCCCATCGAAAATGCGCTCCACCACGATGGTGGCCAAGGAGGCGCTGACGCTCACCGCCTCCTTCTTCTTGAGAACATAGGCCCGGATGACCTCCCCAGCGCGGGCTGGATAGACGTTATTGCCCATGTAGCCTATGCAGACCACTGGGAAGAGGCGAGTCAGGGATACGGATAGCATAGGGCGTAGCAGGTAATGCCAGCGCCAGGTGCGGGCCCAAACGGCGAAGAAGTAGACCACCACGCCAGGGACGATCCACCAATACCTGGCTGTCTTCCAGGCCAGCCAGACCTGGTCCAATTGCATGCGCCTCAGGACTATGTAGAGGCAAACAGCACTGATCATCAAGCCAACCCAAAGCTGCCATCTCTTGAGCATAATGTCTCTCTTTTGCTACGACACTTTAGAGAAACCAGGTTTTTTTCTCTTACTCGAATGGATGAACTTTTGCTTTTGACGCTCTCCACAGTGCGAAAAGCCACATCCTTCAGTCAAAAAACCTGGTTTCTGAAATCGTCCTCAATGCTGGCTAATTTTACCACACCCTGCGAAAAGAAACAAAAAGGGGTATCGGCTTGCTCGATACCCCGCATGATCAGCTTAAGGCCGTTTATACTTCAACCTTACGCGGCTCGGCCTCCTCCGGCGCAAGCATCACTTCCAGAATCCTCTCCAGAGCCATGGTGTGGCTGCACACACCGTGACTGGCGAAGAAGTTACAGCCGCAGCTCCATTGCCCCTCGTCGTAGGTGACCGTATAGGTGCCGTGATTGCCTCTGAAGGTGACCTTGAATTCATTGAAAACGATCCTCTCGCGCTCCTGGGCGTAGCGCTTGGCCTTCTGGATCTTGCCGATCATCCCCGAGTCCATTTCTGCCTCCTCTGATTAGTAGGTAGCGGACGGCTCCCCAAACAACAAAACACCAAGGCAGAATCAAGCCTCAGTGTTTTGGAACGAAGTGTTTACCGATTTGTAAAGCGGATACAATCATGGTCGCATCCTCCCAATGATACATCTCAAACTCTGGGAATAGTATACCTCTTTTGCACCCTTTTGTCAAACCTGCTCTAGACGCTTTTTGAGGTAGTTGATGACTGTCACCGGTGTAGGATCAACCTCGTATAGCAGGGCCAGGTAATAGCTGACGTAATCGCCGAAGTGGATGGCCGATAGCATCTGAGCCAAGGGGCTTTGGCCGTGGGCTTCGATCGTCTCGTAGGCAATCCCACGCTTGGCTAAGATCTCCTGAGTTACCTGGAACCGTGCTTTGTTGCGCGGGTGGTCCAGAGAGGAAACAAGCATCACCACCAGGATTCGCTCGGCCAACTCTTCCGGGAACTGATAGCCGACCACGGCATTGTGATTGAGCTCCGGCAGTTGCTCGTAGAAGCCCCAGGCCTTAGAGTTCTCGTTGAACTGGGTCTTCCAGCGGTGAGCTACTTCGGCCAGGTATCCCGCCCCATAGACCACGGGCAGGTGCCCGTAAAGCCGCTTTGCCAGTTGCTTAGCGGGGTTCTCGGTTACGGGTACGGTCTCCTTTATCTCTTCTTGCAGGGCTTCCATCACTTCGATGGCCTCTTCGAGGTTGGCCGCCTTACTGGCGATAAGGCCCAACTTTTGCACCACACCGATCAAAGAAACTAGGGAGTATCCCAGGGCTGCCCGGGGCTGGGATTTGTAGCAGAAGGTCAATAGAGGCAGTCCCGATTCCCGTGCCTGCTGGGCCAGCTTGCCATTGGTGGTGATGGCCAAGAGGGCAGCGCCTCTTTTTCCGGCCTCTTTGAAGGCCGATAGGGTTTCCTCGGTGTTGCCAGAGTAGCTGGAAGCGATGACCAAGGTCTCGGCGTTGACAAAAGCCGGCACAGTATAATCGCGGTTGATCGCGATGGGCACAGCACACTCATGTTCGGCCAGGGCGCGTAGCAGGTCCCCGCCAATGGCCGAACCTCCCATGCCCAGGACCACGATCTTGTTGACCTGGCGGTATTTGGGGGGAAGTTCCAGGTTCTGCACATTGGCCCAGGCATCACGACATTGCTGAGGCAGCCCGGCGATGCGACCCAGCATGTCATCGGGGTCTATCTCGTGGAAAAGAGACCAGTTATTGAGGTCAATCACTTCCAGCCTCCTCTATCACGTATTTGGCCAGACATCTCTCCGGCGTTAAGCACTCGGATTTTACCACACTTATCGTGAAAGAGAAAGTCAGAACTCCCTTAAGGCCAGTTTATAAACCTCTCGCCTGGGCCAGCCTGCCAGCTCAGACACGGCTTTGACTGTCTCCTTCCTCTCCACACCCTCCGCCAGTAGCTCAGCCAGCGCTTCCATCACTTGTCCTTCATCCCACGTTACTCGTTCTTCCTTCGCCCCTTCAATGATCAGGGTGAACTCGCCTCTAGGAGGGTTCTCCTCGAAATGGGCCAGAGCCTGGCTGACGCTCCCTCGCCAAACCTCTTCGTACACCTTGGTCAGTTCCCGAGCCAGGGCAATGCGCCGGTCATCCAGCACATCTTGCAGGTCGGCCAGACTGGCAAGCAGTCTGTGGGGCGCTTCGAAGGCCACCAAGGTGCGTGTCTCCCCGGCTACCGAGGCCAGGAGCTGTCGGCGCTCCTTCTGGCGGCGGGGTAAGAAGCCCAGGTAGAGAAAACTATCGGTGGGCAGTCCCGAAACCACTAGAGCGGTGATCAAGGCCGAAGGGCCGGGCACCGGCACCACGGGGATGCCCCGCGCGATGGCGGCTTCAATGAGCTCATAGCCTGGGTCCGAGAGGCCAGGCATGCCCGCCTCCGAGACCAGGGCCACGTCCTTTTGCTGCAGCGCGCTGAGAAGCTCATCCAGCTTGGTCAGCTTGTTATGCTCGTGGTAGCTGGTGAGAGGCGTCTCGATCCCGTAGTGGGTCAAGAGCTTTCGGGTTCGGCGGGTGTCCTCGGCGGCGATGAGGTCCACTTCACCCAAGATGCGCAGCGCCCGCAGAGATACGTCCTCCAAGTTGCCGATAGGCGTTCCAACCACGTACAGGATACCCACTAATCCTCTCCTCACGACATTAGTAGAGCTTGCCACCATTATACAGGATTGGTCGTTTTTAGTCCAGATGCAACTTTGCTATCTATAGGGGCCGATGTTATAATGTTAAGCACTTGGAGAAAGGAAACTGAGACAATGATGGAAGAGAGCACCCGACAGGAGAGCATCAACCTCGTGCCCATTGGGCGGGTGATCAATGGCATCGAATACCCTAGCGATGCCAAGTGGGAAACTATCACCTCCAAGGTCGTTGTCGCTCCCCACTTGGTGGAAGCCCTGGATGGAATAGATGGCTTCTCCCATGTCCTGATCACCTTCTACTTGCACAAAGTGGACGAAGACAGGCGCTCGCTGTTGAAAGTCCACCCTGAGAACAGGGAGGAGCTGCCGTTGGTGGGGGTATTCGCTACCCGGAGTCCTGTCCGACCCAACCCCATCGGGGTCACGGTGGTGAAGCTGTTGGAACGCCGGGAGAACGTCCTGAAAGTGCTGGGGCTGGATGCCTACGACAGCACACCTGTGCTGGACATTAAGCCCTACCTTAGACGAGGTGATCTGATCGAAGAAGCCACTATGCCGGATTGGTTGCTCTGCCTCTGGGAGCTTCAGGATAGTGGACGCTGAAGCAGCCTTGTAGTATAATATCGGGCAACTCCATACGGAAGGCGGTTTCATGGCTGGCAAGTTCAAGATCATCGTTAGCGACTTGCACCTGGGGGCAGGTTTCGCCGAGGCGGGCAATGCTCTGGAGGACTTCACCCAGGACGCAAAGCTCGCCCAGTTTCTCAATGGCGTAAGCGATGAGAGCGACGCCGAGGGCACGGAATGTGAGCTGATTTTGGCTGGCGACATCATGGAATTCCTCCAGGTTCCTTCCCTCAATGAATTCAACCCCACTAAAGCTTACCCGGTTGAAGACTATCGGTCCTCCTCGGAGGAAGACTCTCTCAAGAGGGTCAACCTGATCATCGCTGGACACCCTGTTTTCTTCGCCGCTCTGCGGGATTTCTTGAATGCCGCGAATCCTCTGCGTCGAGCTACCATCATCAAGGGCAATCACGACGTGAACCTCCACTGGATGGCCGTGCAGGATCGGATCAGGGAAGCAGTGGGGGCCACTGGTGAGCAAGAGGCCCTATTGACCTTCGAGGAGCGGTGTATCAACCGCGAGGGGGTCTACATCGAGCACGGTAATCAATATGCGGAGAAGATCAACCGCTTCGACGATTTCGAGGAGCCCCACAATCCAGCAGATGAGGATCAGTTGGTTCTGGTGCCCGGCTCACGCTTCGTGATTGGCTTTTTTAACGATGTGGAGAGAGAGCGCTACTGGATTGACGGTGTCAAGCCCATCACTTCCCTGATCTGGTACGGCTTCGCCTTCGATTTCTCCTTCGCTGTCAAAGCTCTGGTAGGCTTCTTGAAGGCAGCCCTACCACTGTTCCTCGGCAGCTTGACCCTGAAAGAAACCCCCACTCCTTCGAAAACAGATAAGCCTGGCAGGACGCTGGAAGATCTAAGGGATGTCCAAGACCTGGGCATCAGGAAGGCATCAGCCGTGACCCTGGCCCGGCGCGAGGTAGCCAAGGTACACTCTGCTTTGCATCAAGCAGCCGAAGTCAAGAGCAGGGAGGAGGGCACCCGCGTCGTAGTTTTCGGCCACACTCACGTGGCCTTGAGCGAGCCCTTGGAGACCGGTGGCCTCTACCTCAATACAGGGACGTGGGTTTGGCTAAGGGATTTCTCTGACGAAGATGAGGTCGCGTGGAGAGAACTCTTCAACCATCCGGAGAAGTTTACCAAGGACCGCCGCTTAACCTATGCTCGCATTGACTACGACGAAGAGGGTCAGCCCTGGGGACAGCTTATTGAGCTGGGTAGCAAGCCCAGCGTCAAAGGTTCGCCCGACGATGAAGTCGTCGGGCTACAGAGTAGCGCCTCATCAATGAGGCTTTGACTCCAGCAAACCGGATACAAGCCTGATTTAATCGGGCGCTGCTTCGTAGCGGGGCGACTTCATCGCCCCGCTATTTTGCCAGAGCCACTGAAACCTGGTATAATTACGTGCAGGGACGACGCCGTCGGTGCTATGATTATCACCCGAGATTCGCCGAAGGCTTTAGCCAAAGGAGGGGAGGCGGTGAAATGCGAATCAGAGATTTTGTGCCCAGCGATGCTCACCAACTGGTGGAGATCCTGAAAGCCAACCAGCAATATGGACATCCCGAGATTGATGGCCCTGAGGCCATGTTGAGGGTGCATCAGTGCCAGGCCGCCGAATTCCTGGTAGCCGAGGAGGATTACAGGGTGGTGGGGTTCATCAGGGGAATCTACGATGGCTCCAGGGCCATCATTCACATCGCCTCGGTGCACCCTGACTACCAGCGTCGTGGCATTGGCAGGGCCTTAGTGCAAGAGATAGCCAAAAGATTCGAGGAGCGAGGAGCCTCCTCTTTGGCCGTGACCGTGCCAGGCGAGCTAGGTTTCTGGAGGAAAGTTGGCTTTCGCCAAACCACCCGCATCATGTTCGCCTACCCTATTGACGACGTCCTCGGCTGATCCAACAGGAATGGGCTCTTTATTGTTTTGAGGTAACTGCTCAGCCAAGCCTTGCGAAGGTTGCAAACATGCTTGCAGGTGTACGCAGTTTTGCTCACCAGGCACGTTTCCAGGTGAATTCGCCTTCAAACCTTCGCAAGGCTGAGCAGTTACGTTTTGAGATGAATGTCGCAACGAAATTGTGGCAAGAGTACGCTTTGCGCAGTAGAAACACGAGGCTGATAAACTGTTTCCAAGCGAAGAAGAGCCTCGCCCCCGGTTGCTGAGGGCGAGGCTCTTGCGTCTGGCTATTCTGCTCTGGCCCAAGCCTGGTGGATTTGAAGCGCCTTTGAGTTGGAGGGGTACGTCCTCAGGGTGCGACATGTGCATAGAGCTCGTCGACTAGCTCGGTCACGGTGTCCAGACTGTAATCCCCTCTATGTCGAAAAGGTCGGCATCCGCCGTTGCCAGGTGGCTTATCCCTCGCTCTCGCATGACAGCAACATGGGCTGCATCAGTGATTAATAACCCAAACTCGGCCCCGATATCAGCAGCCGTGAGCATATGCACACCTGTTACTTCCACGATCCTCATCCCCAGGAAAGCCAGGCTCTCCAGGTAGGTCTTATACTCCAAAACAGGCGCATAGACCTTCTCGACGAAGGTTTTCTCCTTCATGGCCCGCTTGATGTTCCGGACCGTCGGTCTCTCCAAATGAGCAGCCGCCTCCTGAACGAGGATCTTGAAGAACACCTCATCAATGACCAGTGACGAAGTCAGGGCTTCGATCTCCTCATTCTCAATCTTGACGAGGAAAGAGGTGGCTGCTTTCCCATGCTCCTCGTCGTCGAAGGCGTGAAAGAGGAAGATGTTGGCATCAACGAAGATAGGCTCATCGGCAACGAAATCGGCCAGATCCTGGACCATGATCACCTCTTACTGTAGAGTTCGTCCAGTTCTTCGTATGACAGGCGCTTCTTGACGATTCCTCGCACTTTTTGCGACAGAGACTGAGGTTTGATGAGGATGGCGTAGCTCTTCACAATGGCCTCTATTGGCTCATCGAGCCAGGCCTCTGGCAACACATCTTGGCTCAGAGAAAGTCTGCCATCCTCGATTTTCAACGGAATAACCTTTTGCATCTCTCCACCACCTCATCGAGAAATCTCTCTATAGTCGTCCACTCTTCGAATCCTCTGACATCAAGTATCTCCTCGATATCCAACTGACGATATTATAGCATGGAGCCCGAGAAAAAGCAACGCAAATGCCTGCCCGAACACGTTTGCACCCGGACAGCGAAAGCTCCGACCGTTGCTTACGGTCGGAGCTTGTGTGCTTGGCCGGGATTCTGTAGCTGAGGACCCGCAGGGTGAGTTCAGAGGCTAGATAGACCGTCTGCGATGGCTGTGGCCTCTTTCACCATCTGGGGGTCGAGGTCGAAAACCGAGATTCCCTGGCGGTCGGCCTCGATAGCCAGGGAGCTCTCAGAAAGGAAGCCGAGTATCTTGAAGCCGGGTAGGTTCTCAGTGATGAAGTCCCGGTCGGCCTGGCCTCGCACCTTGTTGCCGACGATGTAAACCTCCTCAATGCCGATGTCAGCGGCCAAACGAGAGATGGTTTGAGCTGTCTGCAGGCTACGCTGTCCCGGCTCGACGACGGCGATCATGGCATCAACGGCCTCAGCCGTGCCCCGCCCCAAATGCTCGATGCCAGCCTCCATGTCGAGGATGATTACCTCGGAACGCTGCAAAAGTAGATGGCGCACCAGATTCTTGAGGAGGGCGCTCTCAGGGCAGACGCAGCCGGTGCCACCTCCCTTGATGGTGCCCATCACTAGCAGCCTCACACCGCGCCATTCGGCCGAGAAGCGGTCGGGAATATCGTCCACGCGAGGATTCAGCTTGAAGAAGCCACCGTACTCCCCTGGCTTGGCCCCGGTGCGCTCGTAGATGAGTTCCTCCATCTCGGCGATGGGGGCGATTTGAGCGGCCACTTCCGCGGGGAATCCCAGAGCCGAGGCCAAATTAGCGTTGGGATCAGCGTCTATGGCCAGCACCCTCTGGCCTCGCTGGGCATAGATATAGGCCAGTAAACTGGCCAGGGTGGTCTTACCCACCCCTCCCTTGCCAGTGATAGCAATCTTAGGCATGTGTCTCCATCCTCTTTCTAATCAATGAAGCGCTCGATAGTGGCGCTATCCCACTGCTCCTGCATCCAGCGAGCGAAGGCTTGTTCCTTCAGGGTGTTCAATAGCTCCGGCGGGAGGGGGCGATTGGGGACCTTTTCCAAGACCTGGACGACGTGGTAGCCGAACTGGCTCCGCACCACTCCGCTAATCTGGCCAGGCAGGAGAGCAAAGGCAGCCTCTTCAACTTCGGGCGAGATCAACAGTCCCGGGGGGAAGAAGCCTAAATCGCCCCCTGCTTCTTTAGTGTTCTCGTCCTGGGATAGCTGCCTGGCCAAGGCCACGAAGTCCTCTCCCGCTTGCAGTCGAGTCAAGATGGCCTGGGCTTCCTCTTCTGTATCCACCAAGATGTGTCGAGCGTGTACCTGCTCGGCCGTGGTCGGTACAGAGGCCGTGACCTGCTCGAAGATAGCCAGGGCCAGCAATTGGAAACGGAGTTCCTCTTCGAAATCCTTGTAGTCCAAGTCGCTGATTCGCAGCCATTCTTCGAAGCTCGCTTGGCCTCCTCCCTCCTCAATGCTCTCTTGGATCGCCGCTTCCACCTCTTCTTCGGAGATAGCCACGCCTTCTTGGGCGGCGGCCTGCTTGATGAGCACTTGCTCGATCATCGAGTCCAGAACCTGGCGGCGCATCTGGGCCAGCTTCCCCTGTCCCTCTTCGCCCTCCAGATCTAAGCCCTGCCCCATCATAGCCGCCTCGAATCTGGCCGTCTCTTTCTGGTAGTCGTCCAAGAGGATGGGCTGCCCATTCACCATAGCCGCCAGAGGCCGTTCGCTGGTCGCATTGGGGGAGGGTTTGGCCACCGTCGCTGTCGGGGAGGGTTCGGCCACCGTGGCTGTCGCTGGAGGCGGAGCCACCTCCTGCGTAGCCGTATTGGTCGGCCTGGGCGTCACCCCTTCGCTGAGGGGAACCTCTTCCGGCCCACAGCTCACCAGCAAGCCCAAAATGATGCCGCTGACAAACCCTAATCGCTTGTGGTCCAAGTACCCTCCTTGCTACGAGATCATGGATGACCTGATCATGATGCGGAGCTATTATACAGGGAGACTCCATTTTGCGCAACCGGGATCTCTCCTGCCGCGAGCTATTATATTTGCCAAAAGGCTTCTCTTGTGATAAAATACCCATCGTGTTTGATAGACCAGGGAGCCGTCAAACGATAGAGGGCGCTACAGTTATCGCCTATTTTCACAAAAAGGAGCGAGAGTCTCAATGGAAGATAAACCAAACTCCTTGTCAGATACTATTACCACAGGGACAAAGAGAAAGTGGATCAGCCGAATCATGAATTTCGGGCTGATCCCTTTGTTAGTTCTGGCAGCCTTGCTTCTTCCACCCATCTCGATCAAGGATCGTATCTTGGAAGTCGGCTACACCACCATCAATCAAGACAACTGGTGGGTGGAGAATCCCGACGGCACCCGATTAGAGATCCCTCCCGCTGAGATGTCGGGCTCGGTCAAGGTCAAGCTCACTCCGGTGCCGCGCCCCGATTTCCTGCAAAAATCGGCCGGGAAAGAACTGGCGGAAGCGGCCGAAGCCATCCCCGCCAACCTGGACATGAGAAGCCCCTTCTACCAGATCACTTTGCGGGGGAAGATGCCCTCGGCGGCTATCCTCACCGTGCCCATCCCCAACGACGCCGAGCCATACCACACCCTCGACCTCTACACCTGGACGGGTGAAGAGTGGCAGTGGCTTCCTGGCCACGTTATCGCCGAGGACGATACGATCGTAGCCCGTTTGTCCTCTGTGCCCTCCTCGGTGGTGGTAATGCAGACCAAGCCTGTCCCCCCAAGTGTTTCGACCGAGTTGTCCAGCGGAGATGCCGTGCCGCCTGAAGCGGGGGAAGTCTTGGCAGGACTAAATCCCCAAGGCCTTTGCCTGGGCGATGGGGGCGGAATAGAGGGCGACATCGAATCCCTGCGCCAGGCGGGTGAGATGACCTCGTGTGCTATCTTGCCCACCCTGCGCAATTGGAGCGAGCAAGATGGCATCAGAGACGATCTCGTTAACAACATGCTCAATAACGTCGAACTGCGGGAAAAACACATCGCGACCATCGTTGGGTTAGCGGTTGATAGCGCCTGTGGGGGCATTGACATAGACTATCGAGGAATCAACGTCGAGCTGAGGGATGTGTTCAGCCTTTTCATCTCTGAGCTAGCTGAGAGGCTGCACGAGAACGGGAGATTGCTGACCTTGTGGGTCACTCCCCCCAGCCAAAGGGCCGGAGGTGGCTGGGAGACAGGTGCTTACGACTGGCGCACCTTAGGACGGGCCGTGGATGTTCTCAAGATCCCGGTTCCTGACGATCCCATGGCTTACGCTCCTGGTGGGTGGATGGAATCTCTCCTGGATTGGGCGGTAGGTGAGGTGAACCGTTACAAGATCCAACCGGTTATCTCCACCTATAGCCTGGAAAGGGTTGGCGACATCATCACCAGTACACCTTATATCGAAACCCTGGCTCCCCTGGTCCAAATCGCGGTCGAGGCGGAGGATCCCACCATTGATCCCGGCGAACGGGTGATCCTGGCCCTGGCTACTTTGGAGGAGTCAGGCGGCCTTAATTTCGATCAGGCCACTCAGACCTATTGGTTCAACTACACCGACGAGGGGGGCGAGCAATGTACGGTTTGGTTGGGAAGTGCAGAGTGCATCGCCCACAAACTGGAATTGATAGCCCAGTACAATCTGCGGGGTGTAACCATAGCGAATCTGCTTGATCAGGGGAACGACGAGAGGGTTTGGGAGGTCGTGCGTCAGTTCCGAGAACTCACAGCACCTTCAGTGGAAAGCCGGTTTGAGCTGATTTGGACAGTGGAAGACGCAACGGGTAAGCTATCCAAAACAATGAAGCCACTGAGCGATCCTCGCTATGTATGGACGGCTGGAGAGCCAGGCGACTACGCCTTCGCTGTGGATATCTCTACCGATGGAGGCCGGACAGTTAGTCGCCGTGGTGGCACTAGCCTCCGGGTGCTTGAACCCACCCCCACC
>JBAWAP010000113.1:0-9630 GCA_049589355.1 Anaerolineae bacterium | reverse complement strand
GATAGAATCCATCGTCTGGGCTGCTAGCATCCATGATCTGGGAAAGATCGACGTTCCCGAGGGCATTCTCTCGAAATCTGGCCCTTTAGAGGACGACGAATGGAGAATCATACGGAAACATCCGGATGTTGGTGCCGATATCATTGCCCAACTTTCCTTCCATCCAACTGCTAGGAACATAATACTCCATCACCACGAGTGGTTTGAAGGAAGCGGCTACCCTGGCGGGATCGAAGGAAACAGGATCCCTCTAGGAGCACGTATCCTGGCCGTAGCCGACGCCTTCGAGGCCATGACGTCCGACCGCCCGTACCGACCTGCCCTGTCCTATCAGGCAGCAGTTGCTGAATTAGAAGCAGGCAGGGGAACCCAATTCGATCCAATAATAGTGGATACCTTTTTGACTATTCTCGAGGAAGAACCCATTTTCATGCCCATCAAGGCCAAAGCGAGGGGGCTGGCCTAAGATGTTCTTGTTGCTTGCCCTTCTCTGTGGGTTGATTGTAGGGTGGGCGCGTGGGGGAAGTCTAGTCAAATTGACACAGCTTCCTCTGCGCTGCGGCTGGTTGATCTTGATTGCTTTTTTGCTTCAGATCGTCGCCTTCTCCCCCCAGTTCGAGAGTCTAGGTTGGTCAAATCGCCTTGGCCCTGCCCTTTATATCTCCTCCATCCTCCTGCTACTGCTTGCTGTAGGTCTCAATCTGTCGCTGAGCGGAATGAAGATACTCGGCCTAGGGCTGCTATTGAATTTCCTCGTGATCGCCGCCAACGAGGGTTACATGCCTGTTTCCCTGGATAATCTAACTCGAGCTGGCATGGCCCATAGGGCAGAGCTACTGCGAGCCAGAGGATACCTCTCCAACTCCACGGTACTGATCAGTGAAACGCGATTGCCCTTTCTAGCAGATATCTTTCTTCTTCCATCTTGGTTGCCATTTAGCAATGTCTTCAGCATTGGCGACGTCTTTATCGGCATAGGGGCTTTCATTCTCGTACTGCAGGCAATGCGAGGGGGAAATAGTACAAGTAGCGCCTGAAGTTAGTTGTTTCTCCGACCTGAAAAGAATACCCTGAAGAGTCCAAGAAGGAGCTTGAAAAGGAACTGGAGGAAGTGGAAAGGGAGATCGAAGAGCTAAAAGGATGAGGTCGGGAACAGCCCAGTTACCCCCACATTGATTTTCCTCAAGACCTACGATGAGGAGAACTGAGTCATGTTAACAAATCTAAGCATCTTTACTCAAGCCGTGCACGCTGGGGAGCGTGGCCCACGGCCCGATTTCACTCCGGTAGTGACCCCGATCTATAATTCGGTCGGCTACCTGTACGAGAGCATGGATCAGCTAGACGCGGTCTTCGCTGCCGAGCGCGAGGGTTACGTCTATCCCCGCTACGGCACCCCCACCAATGCAGCCCTGGAGCAGGCGGTGGCAACCTTAGAGGGCGGCGAGGCGGCTCTATCCTTCGCTTCAGGTATGGCGGCCATCCATGCTGCTTTATTGGCCACGGACCTGGAGGCCGGCCAGGCCGTTGTGGCCGCTCAAGATGTCTACGGTGCCACCTATGCTCTCCTGGCTAACCTTTTCACCTCCCTGGGTGTGCGGGTGCGCTTCGTGGACATCACCGATCTAGCGTCCGTGGAACGGGCGATTGTCGAGGAAAAACCCAAGGGCGTTTTCTGCGAAGTCATCTCCAATCCCTTGCTTAAGGTAGCCGATGTACCGGCCGTGGCTGAGTTGGCCCACGCCCACGGAGCCGAGGTAATCGTGGATAGCACCTTTGCCACCCCCTATCTCGCCCGGCCCCTGACTCTTGGCGCTGACTACGTTGTTCACAGCTCAACCAAGTACCTGGGTGGTCACGGCGATGTCCTGGGCGGGGTGGTGGTCACCTCCGCCGAGAGGCGGAAGCGTCTGTGGGAGATCATCAAGCTAACCGGCGGCAATCTGGGCCCTCATCAGGCCTGGCTGACCATGCGGGGCCTCAAGACCCTGCCCCTGCGCATGGCTCAGCACTGCCGCAACGCTGCCACGGTGGCCAATTGGCTGGCCGAGCACCCCAAAATCGCCAGGGTGAACTACCCCGGCCTGCCTAGTCACCCTCAGCACTCTGTAGCGACCCACCTCTTCCGAGATGGTTGTTACGGTGGTATGGTCTCCTTCGAGATTGCTGGCGCCAGTCGGGCCCAGGTCTTTCGTTTTATGGAGGCCCTGGAGCTCATCTTGCCGGCCACAACCCTGGGCGACGTCTACAGCCTAGCTCTCTACCCTGCTCATTCTTCCCACCGCGCGCTTTCCCCGGAGGAGCGCGCCGCCATCGGCATCGGAGAGGGGTTGGTGCGCCTCTCGGTAGGCATCGAAGACATCAAGGACATCATCGCCGATTTAGACCAGGCGTTGGAATGAATTGGCGGGTAACGTTGTTGCGCGATGGAGATAATTGTGGTAAGCTATTCTCCTCGTCGCCAGGGGGCAGGTATTTGGTATTTGAGATTGAGGATGGGTACCGGTGGCTGCAACCGTCAGGTTCGATAATGTTTCCAAGAAGTTCACCCTTCGCCACGAACGGAGGCGCTCCTTTCAAGAGGCAGCGCTAGCTTTCCTCCAGGGTCGGGGTAACTCACGGGAGGAATTGTGGGCCTTAAAAGACGTCAGCTTCGCCGTGGAGCGCGGCAAGACCCTGGGGATCATCGGGCCCAATGGCTCAGGGAAGAGCACCGTTCTCAAACTCATCACTCGTATCCTGGAGCCAACTTCTGGTCGGATAGACGTCCAGGGCCGGGCATCGGCTTTGATCGAGCTGGGAACTGGCTTTCATCCTGACCTCACGGGCCGTGAGAACGTCTATCTCAACGGCTCCCTCCTTGGTTTCAGCAGGAAGGAGATGCGGGCCAAGTTCGACAGTATCGTCGAGTTCTCGGAGTTGGAGAAGTTCATTGACGTGCCGATTAAACACTACTCCTCTGGCATGCACATGCGTTTGGGCTTCGCGGTAGCCATCCACGTGGATCCCGACATCTTGCTCATTGACGAGATCCTGGCGGTAGGCGATCAGGCATTTCAAAACAAATGCCTGGGCAAGATCGGCGAGCTCAAGAGCCAGGGGGTGACCATCCTCTTTGTCTCTCACGACCTGGAGGCGGCGCGAAACTTGTGCAATGCGGCCATTTGGCTGGAGAACGGAGTGATCCAAGAGGGAGGGACGACTGATAGGGTCATTGATAGTTACCTGAACAACGTAGCCGATGTTACAGAAGCGCGGTTAAGTCGGGAGCGGCGGATAGGGGATAATGAGAATCGCTGGGGGAGCGGGGAGGTAGAGATCACCGATGTGAGGTTCCTCGATGCTCTGGGGAGGGAGCGTCGCGCTTTCAAGACGGGGGAGAGGATGGTGGTCAGGTTGAGGTATCATGCTCACACCGAAGTGAAGCAGCCCGTCTTTGGGGTGGCCATCTACGGCAGCGATGGCGTTCACATCACCGGCCCCAACACCAAGTTCTCCGACTACATGGTGGAATCGGTGGAGGGGACAGGGGAGATTGACTACATCGTGGACACGTTGCCCCTGTTGGAGGGCACCTATGAACTCTCGGCGGTCGTCTACGATCAGGATTGCCTCTACGCCTACGACCATCAGCACCGCATGCACAGCTTCATCGTCCAATGGGGCGCAGTGAAAGAGCGGCATGGTATGATCTATATACCCTGCGAGTGGCGATTGAGGCCAGGCGATTGATGGAGGAAGCTTGTGAGCGATACAGATTTATATGATGCCTACTATTTTGCTACTGGCTGTGGACGACCATACCAGCGTGATGAGGAATGGTTACGTTTTTTTGGTTCAGTTGCCGATTGCATTATGAGGGATATTCGGCCCTCCACAGTTTTAGACGTTGGTTGTGCTATGGGATTCCTGGTGGAAGCCCTGCGTCAGCGAGGAGCGGAAGCGTTTGGGGTGGATATTTCGGAGTATGCCATTCAAAATATACACCCAGATATTCAGCCACATTGTTGGGTAGGGTCCGTGACCGATACTTTTCCTCAGAAGTACGACCTGATTGTTTGTATTGAGGTCTTAGAACACCTGCCACACCGTGAAGCAGAGCAAGCCGTTGAGAATCTCTGTCGGCATAGCGACGATGTGTTGTTCTCCTCCACGCCGCTGGATTATAAAGAGGCAACCCACGTTAACGTTCAATCACCAGAATATTGGGCCGAACTGTTTGCGCGCCATGGCTTTTTCCGTGATGTGGATTTCGATGCTTCGTTCATCACGCCCTGGACAGTGCGCTTTCGAAAAACGAGCGAACCTGTGGCACGGGTGGTTGCTGCCTACGAACGTCGTTTCTGGCGGTTGCTGCAGGAAAATCAGGCACGCCGCGAACTGAGCATTGAGCAACGCAACGAATTGGCGGAGAAAGAGCAGGCAGTACAGGCACTGACCGCACAGGTGAGTGATTGGGAAACGCGCTGGGCGCATCTTGAAAGTAGCATTGGGTGGGCACTTCTGCAGAGACTGCAGCATTGGCGAGCCCGCGTTGCTCCACCTGGCAGCAGGAGGGAGCAGTTGCTGGATGCTGTGTTCCGTGCATTGCAACTGCGGAATCTAGGGGCGTTCATTGGACTGATGCGCCTTATCGGGCAGGGGATTTCCTGGCAGATAAGGGTGTTGTTGTGGAAAGCACGATTGTTCGTTAACCCCAGGTCTCGGGGGCAGATGGTCCGGATTGATCCAATCGAAGAGCGTCCTCCCGTGCAGGCTCATCAGGCGAGCGTGGACATCATCGTATGTGTGCACAATGCTCTATCTGATGTACAGCGTTGCCTGGAAGCAATAGTGCGCCACACGAATCAACCCTATTCTCTGATCTTGGTGGATGACGGCAGCGAGTCAGAGACCCGCGACTATCTCTCTGAATTCGCCAAGTCACAAGGAGCGGTCTTGCTGAGAAACGAAGAAGCAAAAGGGTATACCAGGGCAGCGAATCAGGGCCTGCGGCGATCCTCAGCGGATTACGTAGTTCTCCTGAACAGCGACACCGTCGTTACACCAGAGTGGTTGGACCGCCTCATCGCTTGCGCTGAGTCCGATCCTCGAATTGGACTCGTTGGGCCTCTCTCGAACACAGCCTCGTGGCAATCCATTCCTGAAATAGAGTTCCAGGGCGATTGGCCTGCTAACCCGTTGCCAGCGGGGATGACGATAGAAGCGATGGCACAGTTAGTAGCACGATACTCGGCGCGTCTGTACCCCCCAATGCCCTTTTTGAATGGCTTTTGTTTGCTCATTCGACGGGAAGTGATTACAGAGATTGGCTACTTCGATGATGAGACCTTCGGGGCGGGATATGGTGAAGAGGATGATTATGCTCTTAGAGCTCGTAAAGCGGGATGGCTGCTTGCCCTTGCTGACGACGCATACGTCTATCATGCGCAGTCCCGTAGTTACTCCAATGCCGCTCGGAAGCGTCTGACTAAGCGGGCTGGTATCCTTCTGGCCAAAAAGCATGGGCAGCAGATCATAAGCGAAGGGGTTGCTATTTGTGAGCGGGGCCGAGTTTTGGAAGGCATTCGCGCGAGAAGTCGAGTGATGATTGCCCGGCAGACATGGATTGATAAGGGGCGGGCTAAGTTCGTGGGGCGGCGCGTGCTTTTTGTCTTGCCGCTCGCTGCCCCCGGAGGTGGAGGTAATGTGGTCATCACCGAGGCGATGGCGATGCGTAAAATGGGCGTGGATGTGAGAATTTTCAACCTGGAGGCCAACCGCCACGGTTTTGAGCGTGGTTACCCGAGGCTTGGGATACCAGTGCTTTATGGGGAGAAAGAGCACCTTGTTACCCTGGCCGGCGGGTATGACGCAGTGATTGCGACAGTGAACTTCACTGTGGAATGGCTATGCCACGTAATTCGTAAAAATGGTCGTCTGATCCGAGGATATTATGTTCAGGGTTTTGAACCTTACATGTATGCACCCGAGACGGAGGATTTCCAGAGAGCCTGGGCTTCCTACACACTTTTCCCCGATTTAGTGCGGTTAACTAAGACGGAATGGACACGCCAGGAGGTGAGGGAACAGATTGGTGTGGAGTGCACCGTGGTGGGTCCCACTGTGAATATTGATCTGTTTCGGCCCTGCCCACAGTCTGGGCCGGAGTGGCCGGACCGTCCCATCAGGATTGCAGCCATGATTCGCACTACTACCCCCTACCGCGGACCAAAACTCACAATGGAACTCCTGCGACAGGCGTCCCGGCGCTATGGTGGCCGTGTAGAGATCGTGGTTTTTGGGACTTCACTGGGCGATCCAGGATTTGCTGAACTACCACGCGACTTTGCCTGGAGCTTTGCTGGCGAGCTCACTCAGAAACAGGTCGCTCACCTTCTGAACGAGGTTGATATTTTCGTGGATTTTTCCTCCCATCAAGCGATGGGGCTGACCGCATTGGAAGCCATGGCCTGCGGGGCCGCCGTCATTGTCCCTGAACGAGGAGGGGCCATCAGTTTTGCCCGGCACGAGGAGAACAGTCTGGTGGTGGATACCTCTTCTCGCGAGGCGTGTTGGCGCGCTCTGCAGTGCCTGATCGAGGATCACCATCTTCGCTCCCGCCTTCAAAGAAATGCGCTTGTTGAGATACCCAACTTCTTCCCCGAGCGTCCCGCTTTTAACATTCTGAATGCCCTCTTCGATGCAGCGGATGCCAAAGCGCCATGAACCGACGAAGAATCCATATCCTCTATGAACATGGCACCGATCTGCGACCTTTTGGCAGCGCGTATATTCGTCTGCTCCGACCGCTGACACACCCCGCCCTCTGTGGGAGTCTGGAGGTTACCTCTGGCCTGAGGTACGATGGTCAAGATGTAGATGCAGTGATCGTGGATCGCCTCTGGCGGCCGGATATCTCACCGGCATTGGCCGTAAGCCTGGTGGAGGATGTTCGCCGGGCAGGGGGGCAATTGATCTACGCCTTGGATGATGATTTCCTGGATCTCCCAGCAGAAGGCAAGGACTGGCGACCCACTGAAGAACACCGCTGGGTGGTGCAGTTTTTCCTTCGTCAGGCAGATGGTGTCATGGTGCCAACTCAGGCCCTTCGAGAACGATTCCTGAGCTTCAATCCGAACATCGTGGTTGTACCCCATGCCCTTGACGAACGCCTGCTATCTGGTAGGGGGCTTCCCGAAGGCAGATCACACTCCACGCCAAGCGGTGTCCTGAGCCTGTCGAAGGGAAGAAAAGTGATTGGGTATGTCAACGTACTTTTAGCGTACGCACTGAACATAGCCCATCCCGCCCATGCTAAGCGAAAAGTGATAGGATATATGGGCACTCTAACACACGACGATGACTTGATGATGATTTTGCCAGCATTGCGCACGGTATGGCAGCGTCACCGTGAGGAGATTGAGTTCCAGATGGTGGGGGTTGTCGGGCGCGCAGACACCCTCCGGGCCTTGAAAGGATTGCCCGTGCGTACGGTCCGGTTCAGACCAAAGCAGAGTGAATATCCTTCGTTTATGTCGTGGTTTTCAAGCCATCTCCGTTGGGACATCGCGATTTCACCTCTGGAGGATACTCCTTTTAACCGATGCAAATCGGATATCAAGTTCCTGGATTACAGCGCGATTGGAGCAGCGGGAATCTACAGCCAGGCCCCTGCTTACGAGTCAAGCGTGCGCCATCTGGAAACAGGGTGGCTGGCTGAAAACGATGTCGGTGCGTGGGTAGAAGCATTGGAGGCGTTGCTTTCTGACGACTGCCTCAGAACGCAGATGGCTCAAAATGCCACCCGATACCTTTACGCAGAGCGCATCCTGGCTTGCTGTGCCCACAATTGGCTGGAGGCGTTCGAAAACCTGTTAGACAGCAGGTACAGCGCATAAGTTGGTTGCCGATGCGATGGCAGGGGATAGGTAGTTGCCATGACTGATGCGTTCAAAAACGCTGTAATACAGTACCTGAAACCATTTGAAGGGAACTTTAACTATGAGACTATGCTAAGTGGTCATCTTGACATATGCAGGTTTCACTCATGGGCGAATGAGGTTTCCCAATACAAAGAAGTTACGGGCAGTGTTGTCCTGAGTTCCGGGTGTGGTTCAGCAGGGGATTTATTCGCGTTTATGGAAGCAGGCGCTTCAAAAGCCTATGGCATTGAAGTGAGTGATGGTCTTGCCGATCTAGCGCGGAAGAGGTTCCTGGGGACAAGATTCGAGGACTTCGTTCAAATAGATGTTTACGATGGTTCAGTACTTCCTTACAATAATGACTCCTTTGATATCATTCTTAGTATGCACGTAATAGAGCATACCCAGAATCCCACTCTATATCTAACTGAATTGTTTAGAGTTTTAAGGCCAGGAGGCGTAATTTTCCTGGATGTTCCGAATAGATACTACAAGATGGAGCAGCACACCTTGTTGCCATACATTCATTTCCTCCCGATGAAGCCACGTGACGCATTCACAGAAGTTTTGCTCTCGAGGCCCTTCTCCTATTTACTTTCAGGACAAACAAAATATAAACTAGAGACGCTTGTTAGTTTTCATTTTCCTTCGGCTTCCCAATTAGTTCGCATCTACAGCACATACCAAGCAACCTATTCGCTGAAACTGGAAGATGCATTTTACCACTCTTACGCTGGCGAACGGGTCCCATACAAAGCCTATTTTGGAAAATATCTACTTGGCCGCGCACGTAAGATGACAACTTTCAGAATGGTTATCCGAGAGTTACGAAATGTCCTCTTCGATGCAGAGGATTCCAAATCTCATGAACCGGCGAAGAATCCACATCCTCTATGAATATGACGCTGACCTGCGTCCTCATGGCAGTACGTTTGTTCGTTTGCTTCGTCCGCTTATCTACCCAACCCTCCGCGAGAGTCTGGAGGTTACCTCTGGCCTGACGTACGATGGTCAAGAGGTAGATGTAGTGATCGTGGACCGCCTCTGGCGGCCGGATATCTCACCGGCGTTGGCTATAAGCCTGGTGGAAGATGTTCGCCGGGCAGGGGTGCCATTGATCTATGCCTTGGACGATAATCTGCTGGACCTCCCAGCGCGGCAACTGCCTTTGGTATCACAGAGCAAGGCGTGGCCAACCGAAGAGCACCGCTGGGCGGTGCAGTTTTTCCTTCGTCAGGCAGATGGTGTCATGGTGACCACCCAGGCTCTTCGAGAACGATTCCTGAGCTTCAATCCGAACATTGTGGTGGTACCCCATGCGCTCGACGAACGCTTGTTAGTAGGAGGAAGGCTACCTCGAGTAGATTCCCCCTTTGGACAAAGGCGCAAAGTGATTGGGTACATGGGCACCTTGACGCACGATGATGATCTGATGATGATCTTGCCTGTCTTTCAAACGATATGGGAGCGCCATGGCGGCGAGATCGAGTTTCAGGTTGTGGGTGGTGTAGGGCGCGCAGATACCCTCCAGACTTTGAAAGAGTTGCCGGTGCGCGTGGTTAACCCCAGGCCAGAAGAAACAGAATATCCCCTTTTCATGTTGTGGTTCTCAAGCCATCTCCGCTGGGATATCGCGATTTCACCTCTGGAGGATACTCCTTTTAACCGATGCAAATCGGATATCAAGTTCCTGGATTACAGCGCGATTGGAGCAGCGGGGATTTAC
>JBAWAP010000112.1:0-7857 GCA_049589355.1 Anaerolineae bacterium | reverse complement strand
GCAATCTCCTCCTTGCGGCTTGGGGATTGCTTCGCTTCGCTCGCCATGACAGCCTGAGTAGTCACTCCCCTGCGTATCAGCGATGTAAATATCAAGGCATCTTCTCAAAAACACAAATATGAGATAGATGGGTTCACTTAACGATGCTGACTTTGGTCCTTACTCTGGATGCCACATCACGCACTGGGACATGATAGGCAACGCCACCTCCCAGCCGCTTGGCGCGATAGCAAGCCTCATCTGCACCTTCAATCAACGCCTCGCGACTGCCAGCCACCCCCGGATACGTCGAGATACCGATGCTAACCGAAATATCGAACCTCGATAATCCTTTCTTCTGGTGTCGTACCTGGAAGGGATAAGACTGAATAACCTGGTAGATCCGTTCTCCAATTTCGATGGCTTTCGCTTTGTCCGCATTGACCAGAAGCACCGCCATTTCATCGCCACCGTAGCGGCAAACAATGTCCTGCTGGCGCACGTTTTGCTGCAACAACCGCGCTACCAGGCTCAGCGCCTGATCGCCCGCTACGTGTCCATAGGTATCATTGAACTGCTTGAAGTCATTGATGTCGATCATCAACAAGGAGAGATAGCCTCCGCGTAGAGCCGTCTCCTCGATCAGTTGCCGGATGGATTCCTGGAAGTAGCGGTGATTGTATAGTCCAGTCAGGGGATCCAGAATCGCTTCCAGCCGGGCTCTCTCATGGGCCTTGGCCCTCTCCAGCGCCGTAGAAGCCTGGGCCGTGAAGATGAAGAACTCCTTCTGCTGAGCCTCGTCCCAGGGTGCTTCTGAAGCCACGCCGATCACACCGCTGACCCGGCCATCAGCGATCAGGGGCAAGAAGTACAGCGCGACAATCGGTGAGTCCTCGCCCCGACAGGCCTCGATCAGGCGCGGGTGAGTTTCTGCGCTGGCCATGTAGGATCCGCTGTCCAGGTGTAACCAGGGCCAGATGTCGTTTACCACGTGTCCGCGGATGGCCCTCAAATCACCGCCGGTGCCATAGCTGCGCACAATCTCGTATCGTCCGTCCTCTACCAGCATGACAAAGGAGACGGGGAAGCCCATCCGTTCGGTGAGGGCCTCAATGATCAGATCGAGAGTTTCCTCGGGGTCGAGGGAAGCTAAAAACGACCGGCTGACTTGCTGCATGATGTTCAGGCGCTCATTAGCTTTTTCTAATTCCTCGTTGCGCTGACGTACTTCCTTTGTGCTGCCCATGTAGAGCTTGAAGGAGTAATAAGCCATAGCTAGAGGAATCAAAAAGACGAGCAGACCCGGGGTTCCCAGACTCGTGTAAACACGGGCAATGCCCCAGGCCAGGGCCATCAGGGCCAAGTAGTTCGGGGTCAGCCAGTTGTAGTTGATCCGCCAGATGCTGGTGATGGGTTGGCCTTTTTCCAATGCCATGGCCAAGCTGACAATGAGCGTGTTGACCGCGAAATAGACGAATCCCACACCGAGGATGGTGAGCAGAGCCCAACCCGGATTGGCCGAGGGCACCAGGCCCATCAGGATCCCGTGTACCACTCCAGCCAGGCGCACCGCCAGCACCACGGAAGCGGTGGTCACCATCGAGCGATAGACGGGGTGCTGACGTGGCCGCACCATCGTCAAATAGTGCACCACGCCAAAGGCCACGTTAATCCAGGCAGCATAGAAGGGGCCAAAGACCAGCATGCCAGCCAGGGCGATGGCCCCCGAGACGGATACCGACGTCTCCTGGAAAAGTTGCACCGGCATGAGCTGAGCCAGACCGCACAGGACAAAGAACAGGACAAAGCCCCACAGATCAGCCAGCGGCTCTGTCTGTGGCCACAGAAGCCCTGCCACGCCCAACAGGGATACGCAGATAACATAGACCTGTGCGGTCCGGCTCAATGCTTTCATCTAATACGCTTAATCCAAGTCCCTTAGAGACAGCCAGCCATACGAATCCGCATCGGCAGCGTTGTCGGCCTCGGCGGTATCCCACGTGGTAGTATCCCAACTGATGTTGTCCCAGGTAGCGTCGGTGTCCCAGCTAATGTTGTCCCAACTGATGTTCTCCCAGACCAGGTTCTCCCATGTGGTGCGGTCCCAGGAGATGTTGTCCCAACTGATGTTGCTCCAACTGATGCCTGCGTAGGTGAGGCTGCGCCAGAAGAGAGGGGCTCCCCGCACCAGAGGCAGGATATCTCTGGCAAAATCGTCGCTGGGGGTGAGGCCGTGGTTGGTATGTTGAGCGATACTGCTGGTCACCGCAGCGTAGGCATCTACCACGCCCGTGCCGGCGATGTTTGTATCCCATGGGAGAGTGCGGGTGGTCTGCCGCAGAATGTTTTTGACCTGGTTGGGCTTCAACCCCGGATTGTGCTCCAGCATCAGGGCCACGATGCCCGAAACCACCGGCGCGGACATCGAGGTGCCCGTCAAGCGGAAATAGCTCTCCCCTATCCGGCGCTCTGGAAGCAGTTCGTCCAGGTAGCTTCCAGGGGAACGCAGGGAAATGACCTTACGGCCAGGAGCCACCAGATCGGGCTTGACGTGGCCATACAGCGTCGGCCCACGCGCGGAGAAATCGGGGATCAGATCGTCCAGGGGATCGAGGGTCTGGTTGTCATCCAGGATACCGACGCTGATCACAAAGGGATCGTCTGCCGGTGAAGAAACGGTGGTGGGCAGCGGGCCATTGTTGCCGGCCGAGGTGACAACGACAATACCGCTGAACCAGGCCATCTCTACGGCTGAGGCCAGGGGGCTGAGGCGGTAGTTCACGTAAGCAGTGGTGCCCAGGGAGATGTTCAAGACGCGGATGTTGTAGGCGCTTTTGTGGCTGACAACCCACTGAATGCCACGGATCACCGTGGACATGCTGGCCGTGCCCCCCTCGTTCAACACCCGCACATCAATCAGGTTCGCCTCGGGCGCGATGCCCTGGTATCCCCCTGCCGAGTCAGTACCGTTGCCGGCGATGATACCAGCGACATGGGTGCCGTGGCCGCCAGGGTCGCCCACACCTACCGTGGTCGTCACGAAATCAACAGCAGTGATGATGCGAGAAGTAGGCTGGGTGAGATCAGCCACGGGGGCGATCCCCGAATCCAACACCGCCACCGTTACCCCCTGGCCCGTGTAACCAAGATTCCAGACGTCGGGTGCGCGGACCAGTTGGGTATAGAGGCTTTCCAGAGGCGCACCTAGTGGGCCTTGAACGGTCACAGGAACATCGTAGGAAATGCGGCTAACATTAACATTACCGCGACGACTGAGCTGGGCGATGGCTCGGGCCGTCATCTTACCCGATGCACCGCCGACGATAGCTAATGCGTTGCCCCCTTGACCGCCCTGGGATCGGATTGCCTTCAGAGCTTTCTCAGCCCGTTTGGCATTGCCATCGGCCGAGGCATGGCGCACGCCCGGCCATTCCATGGTCACGATGACCGGAAACTCCTCATCGTCGTCATCGGAAGCTTTGATCAGTGCCACCAGCACCGGGTCGACCTTGCCCGTATCTATGGGCAGGTCTGCCAGCACGGGTAGAGGTGACAGGCCCTGGAATACCAGCAACAGGCACATTAGAACGAGCAAGGAACTCTTTTTCATCATTTTCACAAACATGTTGCCCTCCTTCTGAGTTTTTCTCCTCACATCTTCCCCTTTTGGGGAACACGCAATAACCGTTGAACCTCCACCGCCACTACATTTTGCACCGCAGGCTGGGCCGACATCGGTGTCCCAGACACTGCAGAACGAACCCGGTAATCCTTCAGAGACAAGGCCTTGTGCTGCTCCGCCATGACCTCCACAAAAGCTTCTACCACTTGGGGCGCGAACTGGGTACCGGCCTGACGGCGTACTTCTTCCAGTGCGGCGTGATGGCTCAGGGCCGCCCGATAGGGGCGATCACTGGTCATGGCGTCATAAGCATCGGCTACACAGATGATTGCCGAAAGAGGATGAGCCCGACTTGACACACTGTCGGGATACCCTTGCCCGTCGTACCGCTCGTGATGGTGGCGTACAACGGTGACTAGCTCAGGCATATCAGGAACATGGCGCAGAATCGGTTCGGCCCACACAGGGTGCTGGCGAACCAACCGCATCTCCTCCGCTGTTAGTGGCATTGGCTTGCACAGAATGCTTTCAGGAACCCCGATCTTGCCGATGTCGTGTAACAGGGCCGCCAGGTTGAGCAGTTGTAGTCGGCGTTCATCGAGGCTCATTTCCTGGCCCATAGCCACCGCCAGGCGGCACACCCTTTCGGAGTGCCCGCGTGTGTAGGGGTCTTTAGCCTCCACCGTGGCCGCTAGGGCCTGGATGGTACTCAGATAACTGTAATGCACCTGGTCAAGGAGCTGGGCCTTGTGGATGGCCACGGCGGCCTGTTGGGCCAGGATGCTCAGAATGTCTAGCTCATCCTCTGTAAAAGAGTGTGCCGATTTGAAGCAGACATCGAGGCCACCAACGATCTGGCCATCCACCTTTAGAGGCAAGCAGGCAGCCGTTTGAACCCCTTCCCGAATGGCTGCCGCACTCAACATCTCTGTGGCCAGGCCTGGTTCAGCTACTACCAAAGATCGCCCTTCCCGCAAAGCCCGTGCGGCCGAACCGTTTAATGCCGGTTGTGCCTCCGCGATATATTCCGAGCTGAAGCCGACATGGCCACCGATTTGCAGGGTCTCGTGGTCCGGTTCATAGAGGAAGACAGCCGAAGCGCCAGCATCAATCAGATCCGATACGGCATGCAGGATCTGGTTTAGGATGCCCGGCAAGCTTTGTGAATGGTTCAGGCCCAGACTAATTTGATGCAGGGTCTGTAGTTCCTGTACCCGCCAATCCAAGACTTGGTTAATAGAAGCCAGCCGTTCGTTATGCTCCGCGATTTCTTTGGTCTTGCGGGCATACAGTTTAATCGAGTACCAGGGCAGGGCCAAAGGCAAGGTAAAGATCATAAAGCCAAAGGTCCCTAATATCTTCTGGGCCATCGCCATAGCCATAGCAATGGCGAAGCAAGTCATATATTGCACAGCGAGCCACTGCCAGTTCCCCCAGAGCTCTCGCCAGGGGCGGTTAGTGGCCAGGCTGATGGCTCTGGAGACCAGACCCGTGTTGACGAGGAAGTAGGTGACGGCAGCCAGGCTGGCCACGATCAGATTGCGGAAGGACGAGGCCATAGGGACGACGCCACCCATGAGCTGATAGAGGACCCCAGCGGCGGCGGCCGAGAGCAGAAAGGTGGACGCGTTGAAGGCAAACTTGTAGAGAGGCCGCCGTTTGGGATAGAATCCATTGACGATGGCGCTTCCACAGTTCACCAGAACAGCCCCGGGCAAACCCAGAAGCAACAAGCCAACGAAGCTCATGGCCGAGGCAACGGAGAGGGTACTGCCTTGTAAGGACGTTCCCAACAAGGGGATAGGGACTGCCTCGGCTAGAGCGCTCAGAATCATTAGGAAGGAGAGTAGGGCCACGTCGTGGCTGGGCCACCGGCTGACGGCGTAAAGCAGGGCAGCCAGGCCAGAAACGATGACCAACAGGAGATAACGGCCTAGTTGGCCGTCAGGCCAAATCCGGGCCCAGTACGCGGCCACACCCGACCCCAACGGTCGCCACCAGGCCCTCCGGGGATGCCCTTCACGCCCCTGGAGGGCTGGGAGCTGTCTTGCCCTTTGGAAAATCATTTCCTGATTAGAAGTCGTGGCACTATTCGTCGGACACATTGTGCATCCCAGACCTCGGAGGTCTCTCCTCACGTTCAACCAACCAACAAACCAGTTTAGTTAGTCGAGTTCGATCACGGTTTCCCAGGGAACGCCGGTCTCATTGATCGAATCCCACTCTCCTGCATCCCAGGTCAGGTTGTCCCAGGTCAGGTTGTCCCAGGCCAGGTTGTCCCAGGCCAGGTTGTCCCAGGCCAGATTGTCCCAGGCCAGGTTATCCCAGGCCAGGTTGTCCCAGGCCAAATTGTCCCAGGCCAGGTTATCCCAGTCAATCCCCATGTAATGGGGGTCCTTCCAGCGCAGCGGCTGCCCGTACATCAGATCATACATCTGGCGGGCAAGGCTGTCCGAAGGGCGTATCCTTGTGTTAGCGACTCCCATCTTATCGCTGGTGAGGGCAGCGTAAGCATCAACCACCCCGGCGCCCACGGTATCGCGGCTGCCCGAGAAGTTGTGGGCGGTCTTGGTCAGGATGTATTTCACCTGATCCGGCTTCAGATTCGGTTTCTTCTGTAACAGTAGGGCGACCACGCCGGAAACGACCGGCGCGGCCATGGACGTACCGGTAAGGCGGAAGTATGGGCGGCCCAGTCCGCTCAGCATCAGCCGCCCGGGCAGCGCGCCATCGAGATAACTATTAAGGGCGTACAGGGAGATGATCTTACGTCCCGGAGCCAGGATGTCGGGCTTATGGTCCCCGGCCAGCGTGGGACCGCGAGCGGAGAAATAGGGCACGTCGTCATCGCTCGGATCCGGGGTGCCCTTGTCGTCTATGGCACCCACGGCAATGTTGAAGGGATCATGGCCCGGGGTGCTGATGGAACCGGAACCAGGCCCATGATTGCCGGCGGCGGTGACCACCACGATGCCGGCCTTCCAGGCCATCTCTACGGCAGCGGCCAGGATGTCATTTTTGTAAGAAGTGCTGGGCGTGCCGCCTAACGAGAGGTTCATGATGCGGATGTTATATGTGTCACGATTCTCCACGACCCACTGAATGCCACGAATGATGGACGATGCAGTGGCCTTGCCGTGCTGGTTGATCACCCGTACGCTGACGATGTTGGCATCCGGGGCTACCCCTTTCAGAGCGCCATCGGAGTCGTAGCCGTTGCCGGCAATGATGCCAGCGACATGGGTGCCATGACCGCCCGGGTCCCGATGGCCGGTCTCACCGCTCACGAAATCCACACTCGCCAACAGGCGAGAGGTGGGCTGGGTCAAGTCGTTGGCCGGAGCGACGCCGGAATCCAGCACCGCCACAGTCACGCCTGCCCCGGTGTAGCCCAGTTCCCAGGCCTTATCGGCCCTGATCAGCCCTGGGTAAACGTTGGAAAAGTCTCCGGTGTCTGTAAACTCAATCTGGGCGTTCAGGTAAATATGGGCGACCGATGGCTTGGTGCTCAAGGCGATGATCTTGCCCCGGGGGAGTACACCGCTGGCGGCACCGACGAGAGCCAGGGAGTTTCCGGGCACACCCTTATGCTCGCCAATCAGCCGCAGTGCGGCATTGGCCCGGTTTGCATTGCCATGAGGACCTTGGGGCGAGCCTATGGCAGGCTCCATCTCGACAATGACGTCGAACTTCCCAGAGGGATTCTCTGCCATGGCCGTTTCCAAGGCATCATCAATTTTATCCCCATCCACACCATTGGCATGGATGGGTGCGGGTAACACAGTACCTTGCCCGATGAACAAGGACAAGATAAGGAACAAGGGTCCTATCTTTCTACCTAGCAAATGTATGGACATTTCGACACTCCTCGTAATTATGTGACATGGGGGGCCAGCCCTCCGCCCACTGAACCCATCTGAACCCATCGGAAATCTCTGGGACTCTGGGGGTTGGCTCAGGGACGGTAGCTCAGTTTCAGTCATGTTCCACCCCCTTCAACAGAAAAGCCACGTGATCCATCCTGCTCAGTTGGCCGGATGCGTAAAGATCAACGCACCTTCCAAAACACAAAGCCGGGTTGCTAACTCTCAACCTGCTGAGTCGGCAACCCGGCTATCCTTGCTCCTTGTTGAGCCGAGGACCCGTGGCTTTGCGTCCCCACCTCTCGATGGGTTTGCCTTTTCGCTCGCAATCTCTATCGTTGTTAATGCACCTTCCCAAAACAAAAAGCCGGGTTACTGACTCTCACCCGCTGA
>JBAWAP010000111.1:0-20543 GCA_049589355.1 Anaerolineae bacterium | reverse complement strand
GTCCAAGTGAGCGCTGGTGCTAGAATGACAAGCCAATATAAGATGAGCTCCAAACTTGAGCGGGGTGCTGAGAGGTTAGTCACGACCCAGGCAATCAACAAAGAGATAAGCAGGAAAAGAAGAGGGAGCCCTATCCACTTGATGATCGTATACCAGTATCTTCGCTCGTAGATGATGACCCTTTCATCATCCAGTTGCCCAGGAAACCGAGACTCTTTGATCATTCTTCCCTCCCCCTGTCTGTAGTAGAGATGATCTGTGCTTGAGAACTTGGGATCCGGAGTGCAGGTGCAAGCCTGCTTCAGGCCTTGGCGGACTGACGTCCGCACTCCAAACGAGTTTTTCCACCTACTGATGATACATGCACATTTTACCACATTGTTCAATCGGTGCAAAGTCTTGCCTTGCCCACAATCTCCATTTGAGGTATAATTCTCCTCAGAGTGCAGAGAGCGCCGTGAACCTTTCTGGCTACTTGGCAGTATTACTGACGCGAGTCTGCAACGAAGAGAGGCGGCGGCGTTTCTCCACCGTCGCCTGGGCGACGCCCCGTGCGCAGTGCTATCAAGGATTAGGTATTACAGAAAAATGAAGTCTGAATCGAGATTGCGAGAAGGATGGACAGTCCTTGCTTTGATAATTTGTATGCTCCTCAGCGTGGCCTGGCCTATCCGCACGGCCGAATGGGCTGAGGGCCTAGACGTTCTATACCTGGTGGCTGTGGGATCCGCGCTCGCTGGCTTCTTCCTGGCCAAAAGCCAATTCCCTGGCGCGGTTGCCCATCTGTTCAGCCTGGTTTACGGGATAGCCTGGGTGACATTCTTGGGAGGCAATCTTCTGGCTCCTCAGTTTGACCAGCGTGAAAGATTGATTGAACTGGGAATTCGCGTAAACACGTGGCTATGGAAGGCGCTACACGGCGGCACCAGCAGCGATAGTCTCATGTTTGTCCTGTTCCTGGCCTCGATCCTTTGGCTAGCGGGCTATCTTTCCGCCTGGTATAGTTTCCGCGAGCATAAGGCCTGGCAATCTGTCATCCCCTGTGGCCTGGTCTTGCTCTGGAATCTCTACTATGCCCCCCAGCGGTTAGAGTTGTACTTGGTAGCCTATCTTTTCTTCGCACTACTCGTGGTGATGCACTCCAACCTCCTGGTTCGAGAGCGAGAGTGGCGAACGGCCAGGGTCAACTATAGCTCTGATATAGGCTTGGCTTTCCTTCGTACCGGGACTATCTTTTCCATCGTTGTTATCACCCTCGCCTGGCTAGCGCCCAGTGTGGCCGCTAGCCAGCGGCTCTCCGACGTAGGGTCGTATCTGGAGAGACCCTGGCAGAAGGTGCAAGATAATTGGAGTCGCCTCTTCTCCGCCCTTAGGTCTTATGGTAAGGTCTATCCCAATCCCTTCGGAAATGTGCTAGGCCTGACAGGACCCGTCTACCTCAGCGAGGTCGCCATAATGGACGTGCAGGCCCCAGCGGGACGATATTGGTGTGCGGCCGTCTACGACCACTACACCGGCTCCAGTTGGATCAATAAAGATAAAGAAACCATTAGCCTGGAGGCCAACGATTCCTCTCTAGCGCTACCTGAATATGAGCTGCGCCAGGAAGTCACTCAAACCATCACCACATTTCTACCTGGAAGGACCTTGCTTTTTGCTGCCTCTGAGCCTCGCCGAGTGAATCTGCCGGCCTGGGCAGTAGTTAGCTACGTACCACCTGTTCCGCCAGGCAAGGAGGCCAGTTCCTACATGGCCGAGACAGAGGGGGTTATCACCCCTGTCTCGATGCTCTATAGCCGTTACCCCCTGAGACAGGGCCAGAGCTATACCATCGTCTCCTCCCTTTCTGCGGCCGACGAAGACAGCCTGCGGGCGGCAGGGGATGATTATCCAGTTTGGATCCTCGGCCGCTATCTCCAGTTGCCGTTAGAACTACCAGCACGCGTGCGCTATCTGGCGGAAGAGATCACCAGAGATCACGACAATGCCTACGACAAAGCTGCGGCCCTGGAGAGCTACTTGCGAGAGATAAAGTACAACGAGCTGATCGAAGCGCCACCTGAGGGCCAAGACGGCATAGATTACTTCCTTTTCGACATCCGCGAAGGTTACTGCGACTACTATGCCGCAGCCATGGCCGTGATGGCCCGGGTTGTCGGCATCCCGGCGCGGGTAGCAGCGGGCTATAGCCAGGGTCAATACAACTCTGAGACGGGAGCCTACCGGGTTAGGGAAAATAATGCCCACGCCTGGGTTGAGATCTACTTCCCTCGCTATGGCTGGATAGAATTCGAGCCTACGGCCTCGGAGCCGGCTATAGTTCGGCCAAAGCCCCCAAGAGTCATTGAGCCATTGGAAGACCGCGGCGAAAGCGAACCCTGGAGGTATGAAGATAGGTTCCGTGAGGATGACTTGTTTGAACATGGAGGTATGCTCATCCCTGGCCAGGTCCCGAGGAGATGGCAAGCAGTTCGCTGGTTGGGTGGCCTGATCTTGCTTTCGATACCGGCGGGGTTGGCGACGCTTTGGACCTTGCGTGAGAGAAAGCTAAGGGGGTTGAACCTGGTGGAGCGGGTCTACGAGAGGCTGGGCAGCTTTGCCCGCCGGCTGGGCATCAATTACCAGGAACACCAGACGCCTTACGAATACGCTGCAGCTTTAATCACCGCTCTACCTGAGGGGCAGGTCCCGGTGCAGTGCATCACTGATCTGTACGTAAGGGAGCGCTTCAGCGGCAGGGAAGTCGGTGGGCAGGAGGCTGAGGAAGCCTGGCGAGGTTTGAGGCCGATTCTTTGGCGCCGCTGGCTGCAGCGGAGGCTGGAGAGGCTTCAAAGCCGGACACCTTCCCGTAGCTCTGAACCCTACTACAGATGATCAGTAGCAAAGAAAAAGCCGCTCCGGTTTCGCGACCTGGCGGCTTTTCTCTTTGGACGACTCAGTGGATGGCCCGTCGCACCTGGCGGGAGAGGGTGCCAAACTCGTCGCCGTAGAGCATTTCCAGGCAGCGAGGCCGGGGCAGAGGAACGGAGACGGTCGCTTCGATGTGACCCGGCCGGGAGCTCATGACCAGGATCCGATCGGCCAGGAAGATGGCTTCCTGGATGCTGTGGGTCACCATGGCCACTGTCTTCTCCTTCGCCTGCCAGATGCGCAATAATTCCAGGTTCATTTGCTCCCTGGTGAGAGCATCGAGGGCGCCGAAGGGCTCATCTAGAAGGAGGATGGTAGGGTCGTGAATCAGGGCCCGAGCAATAGCCACCCGTTGCTCCATCCCTCCTGAGAGCTCATGGGGGTAAGCATCCTCGAAGCCCTCTAGCCCCACCAGCTTCAGAAGTTCCCCGGCTTGTTGACCCACTTCTTCAGCTTTCAGACCTTTGATCTCCAGCGGCAGGGTGACGTTCCTGAGGACGGTACGCCAGGGCATCAGGTTGGCCTTCTGGAAGACGAAGCCAATCTGGCGGCGAGGGGCAGTCAGCAGTTCGCCTCTGATGTAGACCTTACCGCTCGTGGGCCTCACCAAGCCGCCTAGAACACGCAGCAAGGTTGACTTGCCGCAGCCCGATGGGCCTACAATGCACAGGAACTCTCCGGCATCAACTTGAAAGGAAACACGCTCCAAAGCTTCGAGTGAACCTTGCCCCCCGAGATAAGTCATTGTTATCTCGTCGGCTACTAGAACGGGTCCCATAAGTTTGCCTTTAGTTGCAGTTAAAGGTGCCCGGCACTTCTTTCAAGTGCCGGGCACCTGAACGCTACTGGGATTCAACAACGAACTGGTTGGTGAATAGGCCGTCCACATCCACCTCGGCGTCAATGAGCCCGATCTGGCGCATGAAGCGCTGGGACTCCTCCCAGGCGGCGCGGTCGGAATGGCCCAATCTGTCGCCCTGCCAGAACTTTATAGACTCTACCAGGACGGCTTTTTGCAGGGCTTCGTTATCTCCGGCTATCTCCGGCACGTATTCTTTGCAGATCTCGAAGGCTTCATCGGGATGTTCGATAGTGTACTTTAACCCACGCAACATGGCCTGAACCAGCCCTTGAACCAACTCCGGCCGCTCGGCAATGGTTTGCTCGTTGGTAATGAGGCCGTTGGAGACCAGGTTGGCGTAATCGGCTACGTATATGATATCTATCGAGTACCCCGCCTGGCTCAGTTGTACCGGTTCGTTCAAGGCGTAGCATACGGCGGCGTCCACCCGCCCCTCGACAAGGCTGGCGACCTGGGTGTAGCCGATGACCTGGAGGTTGACCTGGGCTTCGTCAATCCCCTCAGCGTGGAGGAGGGCCCGCCAGCCGATGTAGCTGGCTCCCTCGGTAGCTGGTGTCCCCACTCTCTTGCCGCCCAAGTCCTTTGCCCCATTGATGCCTTTCTCTTTCAAAGAGACCACACAAACGGGGAACCTGCGATACCAGTTTAGAACGTAGACCACTGGCAGCTCTTGCGCCCGGGCCAGGATGACCTGATCCCCGCTGGCCACAGCGAACTGCAACTCGCCAGCGCCCACCAGCTTGAGCAGATCTGTCTCCATGCCGTAGTCGAATTGGACTACCAGGTTCTCCTCGGCGAAGTAGCCTTTGTCCTCGGCCACGTAGAAGGGGGCGAACTGGACGTTGGGTATAAAACCCATAGCCAGGGTGATGTTCTCCGGCGCGGGCGGCGTCGGCGTGGCCGTTGGTTGGGATGGGCCGCAGCCGCCGAGGGCGATGATAACCAAACACAACAACGAATTTAGAATCAAACGAATTGTTTCCCTCATGTAGAAAACCTCCCAGCCTGATTTTTGGATTTGGAACTTTGAACTTTGAGATTTGGAGAAGCTGCTATCTCTTCCACGAAAGCAGCAAGCTCTCCAGGGCAGCCACGGCCGCGTAGAGGCTGACGGCGATGGCTACCAAAGTGAAAAGGGCTACGAACATGAGGGGCGTGTCGAAGAGCCCCCGAGCCAGGTTCACCAGGAAGCCCAGCCCCCGGTCGGCGCCAACGAACTCGCCCACCACTGCCCCGATCACAGACAGGGTGACCCCTACCTTCAACCCTCCCAGGAGGACAGGCAGCGCAGCCGGCACCTCCAGCATGGTGAAGACCTGCCAGCGAGTGGCCTCCAAGGAGCGCATCAGGTCTATGAGGTCCCTTTCCGCTGAGCGGATGCCGACGATGGTGTTGATCAGAACGGGGAAGAAAAGGGTCAAGGCGCAGACCAGGACCTTGGATAAGCTGCCGAACCCGAACCAGATAACCAGCAGTGGGGCCAGGGCCACGGTGGGGATGGACTGGGAGGCCACGATGTAGGGCGATAGGATGCGTTCTACGAGCCTCGATTTGGCCAGGATGTAGCCCAACGAGGTGGCTGCAGTCAATCCCAGGGCCAATCCCCCGAAGATCTCTACCAGGGTTATCTGAGTGTGGCGCCAGAGAGTGCCGTCCCTGGATACGATCAAGAATTTGGCGTACACTCGCCCTGGCGAGGGCAAGATGAAAGGCGGGTAGCCGCCTAAGCGAACAATTAGCTCCCAGAGGCCGAGGAAGAGGAGTAAGGCCAAGGGGACGAATAGATACTCCGCCCGCTCACGGGCCAGGATCGAAAGCCGGCTCGTAAGCCTCGAACTCACCCCTGACTGTACCAGTGGTGCTACTGTTCCAGCCTCGTTACTCATCCCTCGTTACTCGTCCCTCCAAAAAACAACCCCGAAGACCTTTTGGCCCTCGGGGCGCGTTCGCACGATTTTTGGCATGGCTTACAAGCTTGCCGCCATCCCGCTGACCCTCTTCCATCCGGACTATACCGTCGGCTCTGGCCTCTCACCAGATCAGCCTTGTGGCTCGCGGGCTCGAAACCAGCTAATCGCTGGTTCCATACCGCCGATCGGGAATTGGTTCCGCACTGCACTGAGAACCTCACCCTGCCCCGAAGGTCTTGAATCTCACTTGTTGGATTGTAACTGCTCAGCCCGTGTCATTGCGAGGAGCGTTTTTTGCGACGAAGCAATCTCCTCCTTGCGGCTTGGGGATTGCTTCGCTTCGCTCGCAATGACAGCCTGAGTAGTCACGTTGGATTTATTATAGCGCAGTTTGCCGATTTGTCAAGCGGCGGTTGCAAGTGTACGCTTCCAGTGAATGAATGGGGGAGTTGCATTTTGGCAACTATTGGTGTATACTGACACTATGAGGAGAAATGATCAAATCAGCCTCACAGACAAAAACTGAACCAACTGGCTGAATTCCTGAGCCGTGAACTGGAACATCCTGCTCTTGCAACACAGATACCGGACGGAGCACATATTTTTCACGGCTCTTATGACGATACAACATTGACCCAAGCTAACCTCCAACTAGCCAGCAAGACATTGCTAGGCATGACCTTGGGCTATATCGAAGACGCGCCACTGGTGATGATATTTGAGTACCAACCCGGCAGACGAACGGTGGTGGATTTGTCGAGCAGGACACAGAGGGGCTCAGCGCGAGCGTTTGTCGAAAGGTTTCAAGAGCGGAGCCAGCGAGAGATGATTGTCAGAATCAATGAACTGGTGCCAGCGTGAGGCAACAATGACCATTTGTAGCCCAATTGCCCCAAATGAGAGGGAAAATCATGGAAAAGACGTTATCCTTTGGAGAGGTATTAGACACAGTTGAACAACTGTCTCTAGAAGACCAAGAGGCATTGACAGACATCATCCGTCGCCGGATCATCGAGCAGCGGCGGGCGGAACTCGTCAAAGACATACAGGAGGCTCAAGAGGAATTCAAGGCCGGCAACGCTCGCCCCGTGACGCCAGACGAATTGATAGCAGAGATATTGTCATGAGACGACGCTTGCTCCGCTCGAGTGCCTTTGTACGAGCGGCGAAACGGAGAGTAAGAAAAGACCCTCGTGTGGCAGAGGATATTCGAGCCGCTTTGGAGTTATTGGCTGAAGATGCGTTCCATACTTTAGGGCAATCATTCCAGGTTGCTGCTTAGTGTGTCAGCAGGGGCTGCTACCCAAGTCGTTGGTGTGCCCTGCAAAGCTGTCATCTGCTGACTGGAGGTTCTGAAGCGAAGTATCCTCGTGAGGAAGGGGAGCAAGGGCCAGACCGTTCCGTGTCCAACTCATCAGTGAGATGCCTCTTGAAACAACACGGAGAGAAAACCGCTCTTGCGAACGGTGGTTGCGTTTTCTCGCTGGATATGGTATAATGGGTTTACTTACTGTCGAGGGTTTTGTACCAGTTTAGCACAAATCCCCAAATGCTTCGAGCGCGTTATGCGGAAGTTATTCTGCATATATGCAACTATGCGGAAAAACTTCCACATAGTAATTGTTAGGCGGCTCTCTACGAGAGAGAAGAGTCGTCAGGTCGAGGGGACGCTACCGCGCAGAGCGTTAGGGGCGCTCAGACCAAGATCGGAGAAGGCCGACTCTCAAAAGCCGAGGGGGATAACGAACGTCTGCTGTCATGCCCGTCATGTTCCCGCAATATCGCGACAGTGGGGGCGAGTTAAGAAAGGAGGAACATCTATAAGCCAAAAGTCCTGACCTATTCTCAGATTGTTCACTGGCGAGCATTAGTACGACTCGGCCCGTGCCGTGGGACATCGCGGCATGCGTTGTCTGCGGTATTACGAATCGCAGAGCCACTTTGTCCGGAAAACAAATTTAAGCCGTTTTAAGAACTCGCCGTCAGGACGGTTTCAAAGGCGAATTAGGGCAATTCAAGCCGACAAGCTGAACTTCAGTGAGCATATTATCGGCAAAATCGGCGAGTTGTTAACCATAACGACTCGTATTAGCCCCCTCTCCCGAGTTCTTAAATCACCTTAAATTTGACGAATTACTAGGAGATACAAAGGAGATACCATGTCAGAGAATCAACACATCAATGAAGTAGCGGTCGATCGCCGCGAAGAAACGGTGACCACTCAACAACCGGGCTACGCGGCGACTGAGCAGGTGACACGCGACGTCGCGGCGGAGCGGCGGCTGCGGTTGGTCCAGATCAACCGGATCGTCTATACCATCCTGGGCGCACTGGAGATTTTGCTGGGGATCCGCTTCGTGTTGCACTTGATTGCGGCCAATCCGCACAGCGGCTTCGCCGCTTTCATCTATGGAATTACGGGGGTGTTCGTGGCGCCGTTCAACGACTTGATCGGGACGCCCGTGTCCGGTGGAACGACCCTCGAACTGACGACCCTCATTGCTATGGCCGTCTATGCGCTGCTTTTCTGGGGCCTCGTGCGCGTGATCCAAATCGTGGCCGATCGGCCCAGCGCGCGCACGGTCACCCGATCGGTGCGTGAGCAGACGCCGGGCAGCGTAGCCGGCACAGGCACCGAGCATTCGACCCACACCATCAAGCGCTAACTAAGGATAAGGAGGCAATCAAATGGGACTGTTATCTTGGATCGTCGTCGGGGCCATCGCCGGATGGCTGGCCGGGCTAGTGGTGCAAGGCACAGGCTTCGGCCTGCTGGGCGACATCATCGTAGGCGTCGTCGGCGGACTGCTGGGCGGCTTCCTGGCGTCACGGCTCTTTAACATGCCGGATGCGGTCAATGGCTTCAATCTGACCAGCATCGTGGTCGCGTTTCTTGGCGCGGTCGTCGTGCTCTTCGTCATCCGTCTCCTGCGCGGCAGCGGCCGAGGTTCATATCAACGTTAGTCTCTGGCGCTTCTCACCAGTCACCGTAGAGCAGGCTGAGGGCGGAGAGGTCTACGGGCACTCTTCAGCGTGCTCTACGTCGTGAGCGAGTGAGTTTCTGAAAACAGAGCCACCGAGTTTGGTATCACTCATCCAAAGTAGTTACTATGAGCGAAAACATGCCACCTAAACCAGTCAAGTCTACTCACTGGATGCGGCGGGTCATCATCTATGCTGCCCTGCTGCTCATCGCCTTCCTGCTCGGCTTCGTCCCCATGTGGCTCACGTCTCGTGAATCTTCCAGTCGTCTGTCTGAGGCAGAACACCAATTAAGCCTGGCCCAGATGCAGAATGCCCTGGCATCAGCCGTCATCGACGCGCGGCGGGGCGAGTATGAGTCAGCCCGGCTAGCGGCCAGTAACTTTTTTACTTTCTTACGGGCAGAAATTGACCGCGGGGATGCTTCGGCCTTCTCGCTGGCGCAAAGAGAGGGAGTACAGCCGCTGTTTACCCGACGTGATGAAATCATCACCCTGCTGGCTCGTAGTGATCCGGCTTCCGCCGATCGGCTGTCTGATCTGTATGTGTCATTTCGCAAGATCATGAACAGGTAAGGAAAGGATAATTCAACGTTAATGCTATGAGCCGGCTTTCTGGGTAGCACCCCACTAAAGTATGGCGCTCATCTCGCCAATTTGACAACTGTAGTCTTTGATTGTAAAATGCAAGTGTGCATTGTGCACATACACACCTAATCTTAGGAGGATGCCAATGTCACGCGTACCTAATCTGACCCAAGTTACCACGGGACTCGTCGTCATTGTCCTGTTCGTCGCGCTTCCCGCGGCGGGCATGTCTGCGGCCCCGCTCACGGCCACCTCGCCGGGACTAGGTGTGGCGGCGAGCTTCGCGGTCCTGGGCGGCTCGACGGTGACCAATACCGGCGGGACCGTTGTCAATGGAGATCTGGGTGTCTGGCCAGGTCTCGCGATCACTGGCTTTCCTCCGGGGATCGTCGTTCCTCCAGGCACGACCCACGCAGGTGATGCGGTCGCGCAGCAGGCTCAGAGCGATGTCACCACTGCGTACAACGCTCTCGCCGGCCAGGCGTGCAATACCGATTTGACTGGTCAGGATCTGGGTGGACTCACACTCACGCCAGGTGTCTATTGTTTTAGCTCGTCGGCTCAGTTGACGGGGGCACTCGTTCTCGACGCCCAGGGCAACGCCAATGCGGTCTGGGTTTTCAAGATCGGCAGCTCGCTCACGACCGCTAGCAACTCGTCTGTTGTCTTCATCAATGGCGGTCAAAGTTGCAACATGTTTTGGCAGGTCGGCAGCTCCGCGACTCTCGGTACAACCACTGCGTTCGCGGGGAATATTCTCGCGCTCCAGAGCATCACCCTGAATACGGGCGCCAGCCTGGACGGTAGGGCCTTGGCGCGAAATGGCGCAGTGACGATGGATACCAATACCGTCACCCCCGTGGCCTGCGCCGCCCCGACCGCCATCTGGACGACCAAGAACGACTGCGGGGACTGGACGCAAGATGTCAATCACTACGCGGCCGGAGATGTGGTTTACATCAATGGTGCGTTTGCAGCAGGCACCTACACATGGTCCATTACTGGCCTCCCTGCATCCTGCGATCCTAACCAGGTAGTGGCGTCCGGGACTGTCACCGTAGATGGTAGCTGTTCGTTTACAGGTGGCAACGTGGGCGGTAGCTGCACAGGAGGCACCGGCCAGTTTTGCTTCCCTGCCTACCAGATCCTGGCTGGCGACTGTGGCGAGTATCAGGTCAAGCTGGACACCAAGGGCGACAACTACCGCGTCGGGCCAGCGGAGCTGGAACTGACGAAAGTGGTGGAGGATCTGAATGGTGGACAAGTGTTGGCTGGTGATACCCTGCGCTACACCATCAAGTACAAGGCGCTCAGTACGCAGCACAACGTCTTCATCCAGGACGACTACGACGAGACCAAGGTCACGTTTGTCAGTGCCACCAACGATGCGAACTTCACGTCCAACAACGGGGGGGCAGGTGGCGTCATCCGCTGGCCCGCCGCTGGTGGTGTCACACTCAACAAGAACGCTTCGGGCACTCTGACCTATACTGTCACCGTCAATACTGGTGCTACAGGCACCATCGTCAACTATGTCTGCATTGACTCCGACGAAGAGCTTCCGGTTTGCGACACCACCGTGACCGTTTGGAAGCCAGCCCCCGTGGGCGGGGTCATCGTGCCGATGAACAGGGTTGAGCTGCTGGTGCCGTGGCTGGGGCTGGCAGCGATCGCTGCGCTCACTGTTCTCGTAACTGCGTTAACCAGGATGCGCGGGAGCTAGACTTTTGTGCCTCCATCGGGGGTGTGCCGCCATTTCTAAGCCACCAGGGCTTCAAACCTATGGTGGCTTTTATACTGCCTTGTGGGACTGATACCTTACGAGGTTGGCTTTTCGAGAATTTCAGGATGGGCAGGATGGGCATCGCCATTGACACGGCTGTGAGGTTGTGCTATACTTTAAACGTGGAGAGAGCAGTCTCTCCAAGAGGGCTGTTGTCTGCGGTAAGGGGCCTGAAAGCTCTAGCCGATGCCCTGGGACACGTTGAGGCCGAGAGGTTCATTACGCTCCTTATGAGAGAACCCTTTGACTACACGGAGTGGCAAAAGAGCCTCTGGCCAGAGAGGAGTGTCGAGGATATTAGCAAAGCTGCAACGGAGTTTCGCATCAAGAATGGGGAACGATCCTAAGGGTCATAGGATCGAGGTGGTTTTTGAACCGAAAGGGCCAGCACTTCGCATCTGCTGGCCCTTTTCTGTTGCTGTTCAAGGAGTACGCTCTCTGGACATCTTTTGAGATTGGCGCTATAATAGGGGCAGGTTTTGCCCGATGTGATTCGAGAAAGGATGGGGACCTTGGGTAAGCGGGTGATTTTCAGTGGGTTGCTGATCACCCTGATCATCTTGGATGGCTGCGCCGAGGTCGCACCGACGGGGGTGCCTACCCCATTACCGACTTCACCACCCCCTGCAGTGACGCCAACCCCACTCCCCACAGCGACACCAACCTCACCCCCCACCCCACCTTTACCTACAGCGACGCCAACTCAACCCCCTACTCCACCTCTACCCACAGTGACACCCACCCCAATTCCTCCTTCAACACTTTGGGTCGAGGAAGCGGTTCCTGGTGCTGTCCGAGCGGCCTTACAGGCTCTAGTTGAAAGCCAGGCGGATGATTACGCCTGGGCGCTGACGGAGGAAGGGGCTGACGTGCGCGTGGGCGTAGCGCTGACCGCGCCGGCAACAACTGTGGCCTGGTGGGTCTATGCCCTGGTTGCTCCCTTCCCCACTCTGATAGACGACGTCGCTTGGAGCGACTTTGAGTGGGCGTGGCAGGGGACGGTTGCCGCCCCCTTCAATCAATCTCCCTTGCTGATGACCGCTGAAACAGAGGCTGCACTCTCAGCTTTGTTGGGTCCGCCGTCTGCTGGTGCGGTGGAGATCGTCCCCGCTGAGGTGCTCCTCGACAAAGCTTGGGCCAGGCGCCCCTCGTGGGCTGTCGTGCCTTTCGATGAGTTGGAGCCCCGTTGGAAGGTGCTCCAGCTAGACGGCGCTTCCATCTTGAACAAGGGCCTGGACATGGATAGCTATCCACTCGTTGTCCAGGTGGGGATTGCTGGGCCGCCGTTGGCTGCAGCGGATTTGCGTGCCGCCTTGAGCGCGCCTCTCACCAATCGCGATGTCGAGCGCATGACCGTGCTTGCCATGACCGGCGTGATGGCCCTGGTGCGAGCCACGGCCTGGAGGATGGAAACCAAGGGCCTCCTCTATCCAGCCCTCAAGATTGGCGATGTGCTGAGAAACGCGGACCTGACCCATATCAGCAACGAGATCCCTTTTGTAGACTCCTGCCCGCCACCAGATCCGGTGCAGGAGGACCTCGTGTTCTGTAGCGCTCCCCGATATTTGGAGTTGCTGAAGTACGTGGGCGCTGACATCATCGAATTGACGGGCAATCACATGAACGACTACGGGGCTCAAGCCATGCTCGACACGTTGGCGCTCTACGATGAGGCCGGGATGCTCTACTACGCTGGGGGGCGCGATCTGGCGGCTGCCCAAGCGCCGCTGATCGTTGAATCCAATGGCAACTACCTGGCTTTCCTGGGCTGCAACTACTGGGGGCCGGAGTACGATTGGGCCACAGCCGACGGGCCTGGTTCAGCCCCCTGCGACTATGCCTTCATGCACGATGAGATCGCCCGTCTGAAGAACGAAGTGGACGTGGTGATCATGACATTTCAGTACGTAGAGCACTACGATTATGTACCCACGCCAGAGCAAGTGGTTGACTTCAGGGGGATGGCCGATGCCGGAGCGAGCATCGTCAGCGGCAGCCAATCCCATCACCCAATGGGAATGGAGTTCCGGGACAATGGCTTCATTACTTACGGCCTGGGCAACCTTTTCTTCGATCAGATGTTTTCACTGGGCACGCGGCAGGAGTTCATCGCTCGCCATGCTATCTACCGGGGGCGGCACATTAGCACAGAGCTGGTCACAGCCATGCTGGAAGACTATGCCCAGCCTCGCTTAGCCAGTGCTTCGGAGCGCTGTGCCCTGCTGGAGGCAGTTTTCAAAGCTAGCGGATGGTAGAGAGAGGGAACCTTTCGAAGGCCACAAACGTCCAATATGTGGACAAAACTGAGGGAGGAGGAATGTTATGAACATGCGATTTGTATTTCCCCTGTTGCTGATCATCGCTTTCTTGGCCGGCTGTGCGCCACAGCGGGAACCTGTTACCCCAACTAAGGAAGCCACGCCAACGCCGGAGGCAAAGGCTACACCGACGCCGGAGGCAAAGCCAACGAAGACGCCGATCCACGTAGCGTACGCCATCGCCGAGACAGTGCCTGGGGGCTTTGCTGATTATGTTCCCTATCAGGTCGAGGCCCAGCCAACTGTGCCGGGCTACGAGATCAACCTGGGCCAGGTGGCCAACCCCGACCTGCTGATGGGGCTGAGCGATGAGCAGCGAGCTTTGTTGGAGGAGAACGGCTTCGTGGTGGTGCCCGGCCGGGTGGCTCAGATCTACGAGGTCTACAAGTCGGCCAAAGAGCGGGGCATCCCGATCTTCGTGACCACCGATGCCCTGCTCCACACCTATCACATCCTCTACGATTACACCCTGCGTTCCGCCGAGATCCAGCACTTCGTCAACGATCTGCAGGGTCTGAACGCAGTTATGATAGAAGTCGCCGAGGAGCAGTACTCGGCGGCATCGGGTAAGCTGCAGGAGGCTGCCAGGCGCAACCTGGCCTTTTTCTCCGTGGCCTCAGTCCTGCTCGACCCCAGCACCCCAATAGCCGGTGACGTAGCTGAGGATGTCAACGCCGAGTTGGATCTCATCGGGGCTCACCAGGGCTTCGCCGAATCGCCCATCTTCGGCTACAAGGAGGACTACAGCCAGTACGTGCCCCGCGGTCATTATACCCGCAATGAAACTTTCCAGCGCTACTTCAGGGCCATGATGTGGTACGGGAGGATGATGTTCCGCCTGAAGCCTGGCGATAGCCATGAGGCCAGCGAGGCCGGGCGGATGGAGACCCGGCAGGCCATCCTCATCGTGGCCGCCCTGCAGAACGCTCAGGTGGGCGCAGAGTCAGCTCTGGCTGTCTGGGAGCGCATCTACGAGCCAACGGTCTTCTTCGTGGGCAAGGCCGACGACCTGAACATCTACGACTACGCTCAGTTGGTCAAGGAGGTCTACGGGGATCAACTGACGTTGGCTGACCTGGAGGATCAGGCCAAACTGGACGAGTTCATCGAGCAAGCCATGACTTTGCGCCCACCCAAGATCGTCTCCTCCTACGTCACCGACCGAGAGAAGCCGGAGGAGGTGACCAAGGGCTTTCGTTTCATGGGCCAGCGCTTCATCCCCGACTCCTACATCTTCCAGCAGTTGGTCTACGACAAGGTTGGTACCCAGGACGATCCGCGTCTCTTCCCCAAAGGGTTGGACGTCGCCGCTGCCCTGGGCTCGCCACGGGCCTACGTGATTCTGCTCCATGACTACGAGGAGGGTCGCTACGCCAACTACATGGAGCAAATGCAGAAGCTGCGGAACGAGTTCGGCCAGCTTCCGCCGGAACAATGGGTGGAGAACCTCTACTGGAGCTGGCTCTATGCCTTGCGTCCCCTGCTGGAGATCAAGGGCGAGGGGTATCCTAGCTTCATGCAGAACCAGGGCTGGGTAGATAAGGATATCAACACCTTCCTCGGTTCCTGGACGGAGCTGCGCCACGATACCATCCTCTATGCCAAGCAGAGCTACACCATGAAAGCCACCGGCATCATGCCTCAGCCAGAAGCAGTGAAGGGCTACGTAGAGCCGCAACCCGAGGTTTACGCCCGGCTGGCCGCCCTGGCTAAACAGATGCGGGCAGGTTTAGAGGGACGGGGGTTGCTCGACGCTGAATACAGGGACAAGCTGGAGCGCCTGGAGTCACTGCTCCTCTCCCTGAAGACGATGGCGGAGAAGGAGCTAGTGGGGCAGGCTTTGAGCGAGGAGGAATACGAACTGATCCGCAACATCGGCGGCATCCTGGAAGGCATCACCACCTTCTCGGCCAAGGTGAAAGAGCAGATCACCTCCGAGGCCGACGAGCGCATGGCTGTCGTCGCCGACGTGCACACCGACACCAACACCGGACAAGTGCTGGAGGAGGGCGTGGGCGATGCTTTCCTCATCTACGCCATCGCGTCGGTGGAGGGAAAGTTGGTGGCCACTCAGGGCGGGGTCTTCTCCTACTACGAGTTCACCCAGCCCATGGACGATCGCCTGACCGACGAGGCCTGGCAGGCGCTGGAGCCGAAGCCGGACCTGCCCATTTGGACGGGGAGTTTTGTTCGGTAGACGTGTTGCGTGAAACGTGAGCTCACGCAACACGGATCACGCATCACGTCTTCACGTTTTACGGTGCGATTCGCGTCCCCGTCTCGCCGGCCAGGGCGCGTTCGATGTTCTCCGGCGAGGTGATGAGGGCCTCTCGGCCACCCTGCTCCAGAAATTCGATGCTAGCCCTGATTTTGGGTCCCATGCTACCTGGCGCGAAGTGGCCTTCGGCAAGGTATTGCTTCGCCTCGGCCAACGTCATCTTGTCCAACCACCTCTGCACAGGCTGGCCATAGTTCAAGGCCACCTTGTCCACGGCGGTGGAGATCAGGAAGAGATCAGCCTGGATGCTGGAGGCCAGGAGACTGGATGCATAATCCTTGTCTATAACCGCCTCCACGCCCCTCAGGCCGTCATCCTCCTCTCTGACCACAGGGATGCCTCCGCCGCCCACGCCGATGACCACAAAGCCAGCATCCACCAAGGCCTTGATAGCATCCCTTTCCACGATCTCCAGGGGGATGGGTGAAGGGACCACCCTTCTCCAGCCGCGGCCGGCGTCATCCTTCACCACCCAGCCCCGTTCAGCGCCCAGCCTCCTGGCCTCCTCCTCCCCATAGAAAGGGCCGATGGGCTTAGAGGGGTTCTGGAAGGCCGGGTCGTCTTTGCCCACCACCACCTGAGTAACCACCGTGGCCGCCTGTTTTTTCATCCCCCTTTTCTTAAACTCGTTGTAGAGGGCCTGTTGAATCATGTAACCGATGGCCCCTTGGGTATCGGCCCCGCACGAGTCCAGAGGGACAGTGTGCAATACGTTGCTGGCCAGTTCCGAGCGCAGGAGGATGAAGCCCACCTGCGGGCCATTGCCATGGGTGATGACAACATCCCACCCCTGCTCGATCATTCCGGCGATATGGACACAGGTCTCCCGCGTGGCCTCGAACTGGTCAGGCACCGTCTGATGATCCCTGTCCTTGATTAGAGAGTTGCCTCCGATGGCGATTACAGCTACCTTTGCCATAAGATCCTCCTCGACCTTAGAGTTTTCACCTTTTGATTGTACCCCAAATCGCCCTGGGATGCAAGGGCACTGGTGTTGGCGAATTTGCCCCACCTTTCCTTTTTGATGTATACTTAGAGATGGATTCAAGGGCAGGGGAGGACTGGGGGTTTCCAGTGAGGGTGTATCTGGAGAGCGTGGGTTGCAAGCTGAATCAGAGCGAGATTGAGACTTTGGGCTGCGCTTTCGTCCAAGCTGGACACCGGCTGGTTCAAGCGAGTGAAGAGGCCGACCTGTGCGTGGTCAACACCTGCAATGTGACCCATGTGGCAGATCGTAAGTCCCGGCAGTTGATCCGCCGCCTGCGGCGCACCAATCCGACGGCTCGCCTCATCGTGACCGGCTGCTATGCCGAGATGGCCCCGCAAGAGGTAAGGGCCATCGGCGAAGTGGATTTGATCGTGGGCAACGAGGACAAAGAGTGATTGGTGGAGTTGGTTGGGAAATTAGTAGATTGGGAAACTGGTAGACTGGTGGATTGGTCCCCAGTCTACCAATCTACCAATTTACCAGTGTACCGATTGGGCCACACCCGCGCCTTTGTCAAGATCCAGGACGGCTGCAACAATCGCTGTACCTACTGTATTGTCTCTCTGGCGCGTGGTAGGGAACGAAGCCGGCCTCGTCAGGAAATCCTGGCGGGAATCGAGGCCCTGGTAGCTGCTGGTTGCAAGGAAGTGGTCTTGACTGGCGTCCATATTGGGGGGTACGGGAGGGACCTGGACACCGGACTCGGCCAGTTGGTCGAGGACATCCTAACCAAGACAACGGTGCCTCGCCTGCGCTTTTCATCCATCGAGCCCTGGGACCTCGAACAGCCTCTTTTGCGCCTCTGGGAAAACCCACGCCTCTGCCGTCACTTGCACCTGCCTCTGCAGAGCGGTTGCGACGCCACCCTGCAACGCATGGGACGCCGCTACACGACATCCCAGTACGCGAGTTTAGTAGCCGCTGCACGCCGATCAATCCCCGACCTGGCCGTTACCACCGACATTGTCGTTGGCTTCCCTGGCGAGACGGCCGAGGAGTTCGCCATGAGCTTGAGCTTTGTGGAAGAGATGGAGTTCGCTCGTGCCCACGTCTTCAAGTACTCGGCCCGGACAGGAACTGCGGCTGCCGAGATGCCCCATCAAGTGCCTTATGCGGAGAAGAAAAAGCGTAGTGAGGCCATGCTGGAGTTGGCGCGGGAGAGCAGCCAACACTTCTGGCGTAGGTTCTTGGGCCGAAGGATGGAAGTGCTTTGGGAGACGCCGTGCAAGGACGACAAACAAGCCTGGTCAGGCCTGACGGACAACTACATTCGAGTAATGACGAGAAGTGAACTAGATTTGGCCAATACTATCACCTCAACGAGACTGGTGGGTTTGGTCAAAGGAGGAATGTACGGGAAAGTGAGCTAGTGTGCTTGTGAGTGGGAGTGTACATTTGCAGGCCGCCGATAGAAGGCCCTACTCTATGACCTTGGGAAAACGAGCTCGAAGCTTAGCCGCAAAGTACGACCTTGTTTGTGAAGCAGCTTTCTAGATCACATCTATCTCAGAAAGTTGCCGATAGTGTATCCTTAATTTAGGGAATTTGGGCTCAGGCGATCCAGGGCGGTTTAGCTCTCTCCAGTTGCACTGAGGACACTGGCGAGCGGCTAAGGGTGTATTTGGCCTCCAGGGTTAACGGTGGTATGATAAGGCTACCTGTGCTTGGCTGTTGCAGGGATTCCTAATCATCCACCGAGGTGAAAAACAATGTTCATGTGTTACAAGTACCTGAGACAACATCCCAGAGTCTTTCGGAGCATGACTGGCCTGACGGTCCCCGAGTTCAACCACTTGATGACAGAGGTGGCCCCCCTCACGCGACCACTGAGCGGGAGCGGCTGGCTCGTCCAGACCGGGTTCGCGCGCCTGGGGCGGGCCACCCCTTCAGCCTGGATTACCGAGACTAATTGCTGTTGACGCTGATCTGGCTGCGTCAGTATCCCGTCGGAGAGGTGCTTGGGTACTTCTTTGAGCGCCAGGTGAACACTTCACCGTATTTGTAACCAGATGTTAACCTGTTTGTTACCTGGTATTAACCTTGGTATGGTATAGTGTTATTAGCAATAATATCATCCAGGCTTTATCAATAATCCGCAAACTCACCGATAATGGTAAACCCTTCGAAAGAAGGGGGGCGCAAAGCTACGGGTCTAAGGTTCAGTTTCCTGAGCTATGGCCGCCGAGCTGCCGAAGGAGGAAAGGTACTTATTGCTTCTGGGCTCGGCGGCTTTTTATGTTGAAGCCAATGTGACGATCGTTTGGAGGCAAAAAGGTATAATATTATCAAACATCATGAATAGCCAGCAGACTCACCGATAAAGGTAACCCCTTCGAAAGAAGGGGAGCGCAAAGCTACGGGTCTAAAGTTCAGCTTTTTGAGCTATGGCCGCCGAGCTGCCGAAGGAGGGAAAGGAATTTATTGCTTCTGGGCTCGGCGGCTTTTTATGTTAGAGCCAAGATAATGAACGTTCGGAGGTGAAAGGAGGCTTCTCAATGAAGTGGGGTTAGCAAATGAACAAAAGCGTAAAAATTATACTGAAGGGAGGTGTCACCTGTGAAGTGGGGAAAACTGTATCTTAGGGTTGTCTATGCTTTACTTACCATTGCCAGCCTGGTGCTTGCCAGCGGGGCCGCTTCGAAGTGGGCCTAAACTATTAAGTCGTAAGGATCAGTAAGAAGGTCTGTAAAGGAGAGATCTCTGATGAAATGGGGTTAGATGAATCCAAGGACCCAAGCCCTGGCCACTTTACGTTGGAGTGCGCGGTTTTGGCCTGCCCTCCGAAGCTAGAGTGGCAAAGACTGAATCGCGAAGGGAGGTGCTAAGCTATGAAGTGGCACAGCCTTTACTTGAGGGTTGTCTACGCTTTGCTCACCATTGTCAGCCTGGTGCTCGCCAGCGGGGCCGCTTCGAAGTGGGCCTAATTCATCAATGAACACATCTGCCATATAAACCACAGGGAGCGGGGATACAAAGGCTTTGACTTTTTCTCCATTCCCTGTGGTTTTTGTTTGCTTGCGATAAAACACTTTGTGTGATACAATCTTTTATACCGATGCCTTTTGGAGTGCGACGATTCCGTCGTCGCGGCGCGAAGCCTCCGACTTCGTGCTCCTCACCAACTTGCAAATCTGCGACCTCAATGGGATATGACCTATGCGATCATTGCCGCTCTCTGCACGCCTATTCGTCTGGTGCGTCGTTCTAGGCGGCGCCGCTCTGCTCCTGCTGGTGACGCCTTCGATCTCCTTCGATGAGCCACATTCATTGGTGACCTCGATAATTCTAACTTTAATACTTGGTGTTGTCGACATATATCGAGTTCGCCTTCCTTATGATGCCGAAAACAGCGTCTCTATGGCGGTTGGTTTCGGCATTCTCTTGCTGTTCGGATGCGGCCTGGCCTGCTGGGCAGCAGCGATTGCATACTTTCTGGCTGACCTTTACCTCAAAAAACCGTGGTACAAGGCGCTTTTTAATTCCGCAAACGGGGTCTTGTTCTTTGGCCTGGCCGGGCTGGTCTACCAGTCGCTGTACGATGGCAATGTATTCTTTCTGGGTTCCGCGAGGAACATCTCAGTCTTACTTCTGGCAATGGTCATTTGTCTTACAGTCAATACTGTGGCTGTCTCCATAGTAATCGCCCTCGTAAGTTACCAGAGTGCCTGGCGGGTCTGGTCAGCGAATTACAAGGGCGTCATACTTCAGCTCCTTACTCTGGCTCCCTTGGGCAGTTTGATAGCTATGGCATATTCTCAGACACCCTATGGCCTGGGCTTGCTGTTGCTTTTCCTACCCTTGGGTGCGGTATACTATTCCCTTAGAAGTTACCAGCAACTGCGAGATCAGACGAGATACACTATTGAGGCCCTCGCGGAGGCAGTTGATAGGCGAGATCCCTACACCTTTCAGCACTCGCAAAGAG
>JBAWAP010000110.1:0-10184 GCA_049589355.1 Anaerolineae bacterium | reverse complement strand
CTTCCTCCACTTAGACCCTATCCTAAAATCCCTCTGGGCTTCCATTTTCACGCTTGTTTTTGAGCGCGCGGGGTAATTTTAGGATAGGCTCTTAGGTGCCCGGCACTTGAGAATGGGCTCAAGGCGGCACTTTTTCAGCAGAGGCTTGTTCAGATTACACAGAAAAGTGCCGGGCACCTCAGCTATAAGCGGTTCTTCAGACACGTTCTTGGGGACGCAATCCCCGGCCGCGGGGAACCCACTCGGTCGGGTTGTCCCAGTCACTTGCTTTCCAGCGCATCTTGTCCGGCCGGACCAGCGGCATGATTTCCTTGAAGAAGGCCAATCGCTCTTCGTCGGTCATCGGCTGGAACGATTCGGCAATGGCCAGGTTTTGCTCCAGTTGGGCCATGGTCTCCATCCCCACAATGACCGTGCTGACCGGCAGACCGAAGGCATAGCGCAGGGAGCGTTCCACCTCGTGGGTCAGGCTGCCCAGCCCCAGCACTTTCATCCCAATGGTAGCGACATTCTTTGCGTTGGCGACGGGCAGGAACTCCTCGGCGAAGCTGAGGATGAAATGGTCCAGCGCCGAGAGGGCGATGAGCGTGCTATCAAAGGGGAAGCGGTTGAGTGCTTCGACCAGGATTTGCGGGTCGGTGTGGCAACTGATGCTGATGTAGCGTACCAGCCCCTCCTCGCGAGCCTGCACGGCTGCCTTCAGCGCTCCCCCCTTGCCGGTGAATGCATCCAGGCGGGCATAGTCCCATACGTTGTGCAACCGCCACTCGTTCACGTAGTCGGTTTGCAGCCGCGTCAGGCTCTCCTCCAGTTGGCGGCGAGCCCCATCACGGGTGGTGTCCCAAACCTTAGTGGCAATCCACATCTCCGGCCGCCGGTGCTTGACCACCTTGCCCAGGCGGGTCTCCGCCTGTCCCTGGGAGTAGATCCAGGCGGTATCGAAGTAGCGGATGCCCCGGTCTATGGCCGTATTGACGATTTCGATGGCCTCTTCTTCCGTGCAATCGTGTTCATCTACAATCCGTTGCCCACCAAAGCTCAAGATGGGGAACGATTCTCCGGTTTTACCAAAAGGTCTCGTCTCCATGCTAACCTCCTGATGGTAGTAGTACTTTCAACCCAATGTGGCCACTTAATGCCCAAGCTCAGTCGCTCGCGCAAGCGCGAGCGCTTAAACCTTCCCACAGCGTAACTGCTCAGCCCATGTCATTGCGAGGAGCGTTTTTTGCGACGAAGCAATCTCCTCCTTGCGGCTTGGGGATTGCTTCGCTTCGCTCGCAATGACAGCCTGAGTAGTCACCCCGCATCTTACGGGTAAAAGTGCGGCTCGTCTCTGATGGCCGCCAAACATTCTTCCAGTGATAAGTTGCGGTGAAGCTCTACCCACTCGCCTGTGTATCTCATAAAAGAAAGATTGAAACGGCCTTTACCCCCAGCATATTCCATCCGAGCAAACTTTGTCTCGAAAAATGGCGACAGTGCATTCTCTGCGGGGCCCTCACATCCCATTCCAGATTGTCACCGACCATCCACGTCTCTTCCGGTTTTACATTCAGTTGATCGAGAGCGTGGAGATAAACGCGGTCATCCGGTTTGCCCACGCCAAACTCACCTTTGATCAAGATAGAGGCAAACTCGGGAAAACAACCGCCACAGATCGTGGCGATGGCTGCGAACGGCTCCGGATATCTCGTCTTTTACTCTCAGGCTGCCCGCCCGTATTCATACGGCTGTATTAACACTTCTGCCGAGATGCCAAGCCCTGCATGGAGCCGCCGTATCATCTCTATCGAAAGAGGCCGTTTTCGGTTCAATATCTCAGAAACGCGACCACGATTACCAATGTAGGGCTCCAGGTCACGGCGCGACAAGCCACGACTTTCCATGTAATACTCGATGGCTTCGATGGGATCCGGCAGTGGGATAGGGTAATGCTTCTCTTCGTAGGTTTCAACCAGTGTGGTCAATACCTCCAACCGGTCCCCTTCGGGCGTGTCGGGCGCGGCGTCAAAAAGGCGTTCTATTTCTTCCAGAACGGCCTGATAGTCGGCCTCGGTTTTGATGGGCCTGATGTCCATAACGGAAACCTCCTCTCAAATCGTGGCAGGGTCTATCCTGTCATATTCCTGATGGGTGCCAACAAAGCGGATATAAACAATGTCGTGTTCGTATTTGATAGCCACCACCAAGCGGTAACGATTGCCTTTGATGTTGAATACAACACGGTTGTTAGCGATAATGCTGGCGTTACGGTAGACATTTTTGATGTCCGCCGGTGTTTTCCAAGTGGCCTGTTTTGTGTCTGCATACCAGGCTTGCAACACCTGCCGTGCGTCTGGGTGTCGTTCCCAAAACTCTCTTAGTGCTTTGCGAGAGATGATGCTCATGTCCATAATTATACAACGATCCCGCTACGGGAGCAAATCTCATTCAGGTCTCGTTTTGTGCTAGGTGGCCAGTAACTGCTCAGCCTGTCATTCTGAGCGAAGCGAAGAATCTCGTTCTGGGTAAAACGAGACCCTTCGCTTCCCCTTCGCTTTGCTCAGGGCAAGGCTCAGGGTGACAGCGAACGCACTCCAACCGGTAGGAGGCTGAGCAGTTACGGTGGCCATCAATGATGAGTCGCTACTCGCCCGCGAACTTCAAGGGGAAGGTGTACACGTTGTCATACTTCTGCCCCATGGTCACGTTCACATCGCCAGTGCTCATCCCGTAAACAACCGACCATTGGGTGCCCTCTTGGGACACTTGGGACAGGAGGTCTAGGGCGTCCTGCGCGGTAAGCTGGCCCTCAGCTTCTGTGAGTCGCTGGCTGATCTTGTCGTATCGCCAGCACTGCCCTTCCGCAGACTCGCCAGCCGAGGCGCGTAAGAAGTTAGTCGCCAGATGCCAAGGCGTCTCGTTGGGCATGATCACCATCTCACTCTGATAGAACTCCACCAGAACCGAGCGGCCCGACGAGTCGGCGATCAGGTAATGGAGGGGAGGACCACCTGTAAAATCAACGTTGTAGCTTTGTAGGATGGCGAGGGCCTCGTCCACGTTGCTGGCGTGATCTAGCATCTTGCGAATTACCATCAATGAGCCAATGGTCTCTTTGTCTGGGTCGGGGCGCATGTCCCCCGGCGGGACGGCGGCCATGCCAACAGCCAGACCGCGCTCGTTCATGCCATCGAACGGCCAAAGCGGGGCGTCCAAAAGCGCTCGACGCTCGCTGAGAGGCAAGTCGGTCAGGGTGCCCGCCTTGGCTTCGCCGAATCCGAAGTAGGCAATGTCTACCATTGAGACCGAAGCGTAGCCATCCGGTGGGTCGGCGAGCAGGAGCACGGCCGGACTGTATTCCCAGTCGAAGTTGCGGCCATAGAGCATGTTGTTCGCATCGCCGAGAGCCGCGAAAAGCGAACAGGCCCATGCGGGCGACGATGCCGTCTCACTGGAAGACAGCCTCTGATCGTATACACCGTAGTAGCGCATGGTGTAGAGCGGGTAGTCGTCCACCTGCTTCAGGCTGCTGAGCGTCGCGACCTCCTCATCCGACAGACCAGCAGCGCGGTGCTCGGTTATTGGCACGGTGGTTGGGGTTGAGGTCGGTGGGACGGGCGTAGGCGCGATCGCAGGGGCACCGCACCCGACCAAGAGCCCCAGGATCAATGCTATGCTGAGTATCTTCTGCGGCAACTTCTGCACGTTTATCTTCTCCTCCTTAACACGTCGCTGACGCAGCGTCTATGCTATTCCTCACTGGACATTGGCGTTTTTTGTTCGTAGTGACGACTTTAGTCGTCCAAGCGTGCCGGGAGCGACTGAAGTCGCTACTACGAGCGCCATATCTTGTGTTTTTCAAAGTATTGAACCCAAGATGCGGTATCTCAAAAATTCGCCAGACTCCAGTTCCTCAGTAAGGTTGCTTTCGTTGTGGTGCCGATGACAAAGGCCCATGTGCTGAGTAGCTGTGTGGAGGGAAACCTGTCCTGAGCCTTTGGTCACCCTGTGAATCTTGGTCCTCAAGAAGCTGACCAAACCCTCAACATCATCTGTACCGACCCGAACAGTTTTCTTTCCCACCTGTATTCTCACGCAGTCAAAGCCCCATAAGTTGTAGATGAGACCTCGGCCTGGGATCCAGTGTATTCCCCACCCGTCCAGGATGTCGGAACGCGCCACCTCGACTCCAGTAATCGTGGAGTACGCGATCCTTGTCCGGAACACTGGAAGAGGGCCGAACCTGACGGCCAACCACTGCCCTTCGTCGCGTACAGTCAGGCTGCCAAAACAAAGCCCCGTACCCCCAAAAAGCGTGATAGCGATCCCTGTAGAAATCAGGACTGGCGCAGTTTGGTGCGAGACAGACCACGCAGACCACGTGGTGACTAGGCTCAATGCGCCAAGCGCGAGAAGCATCCAGAACCAAGGGGACCTTTGCGTGTGCTCATAGTCCATGGTATACCTTCCTCTGATGGTGACTACTTAGGCTGTCATTGCGAGCGAAGCGAAGCAATCCCCAAGCCGCAAGGAGGAGATTGCTTCGTCGCAAAACTTGTCCTGAGCGAAGTCGAAGGAAACGCTCCTCGCAATGACACGGGCTGAGCAGTTACCCCTGATGTAATAGAGGTAAGACTGCCAGTTATCCAAGCTCTCTCTACATTCCTTGCGTCCACCTGATAGATGGGACTTCAGCACATGTCCGAAGATAGAGCTCCAATCCTATTATACTATGCCATCCCAGTCTCGTCAATGGCAGTTGATCTAGAAATCCAGTCGTAAGCGTTCTCCCCTCCCTCTCGGTCTGAAGTTCGCACTTCGGCCATCCGTCGTGTAAAGGATTTGCTGTGAGCCTTCGGCCCTAGCGGTTTGGCTGAGCTCACTGTCGAAGCATCACGCCGAGGGCTCAGGCGAACGGCGTAGCCGCTCACATCAATGCGGGCCTTTAAATTCAGGCAAATTCTAAGGCGCGCTGACGTTTCCCTGACGCCTCTCTAACAGATTATTGATGCCCATTTTGTATACTACAGTTGAAAATTGATGCAGTTTTCTATTTGCCGTGGAAAGGAGAGAAAGCATGACGCTTCAGCAACGAAAGTATGTGTCCTTCTTTATCCGTATTTGGGAAGAGCCCCGGGAGATGGAGGACGAAAATCCTGAGTGGCGCGGCAGTGTCGAAAACATCCAAACTGGGCAGAGGAAATATTTCAATGGCATGGAAAACCTGGTCGGTTTTATTCGCGAACAATGTAACGGTTTTGGCATTGCTTGGAACAGAAGGAAATACATCGCCTGATCAGACGGAGTGCCAAGTTGGCAGTTTCCTGGAAAGGGGGCGTTTATGATCAATCGGACTTTATCAGCCAATCGGGGGTCATCTACAAATCATAAAGGAGGTAACGGAAAATGGGCGATCGAGCAGGCATAATTGAGGGCGATCTTTGTGCGAGGAGATAATGGAAAATGAAAAGGCCACTTTGGTTCATTTTTAGCCTGGCGCTGATCCTTGGCCTCTTGTTAAGCGTCAATCTGAGTGAGGGCCTCGCCTCTTTCAGGAGCGTCGGGATAATCGAGGGCGATCGAGCAGGCATAATTGAGGGCGACCTTTGCCCGAGGAGCGTCAGGATAACCTAAGACGATCTAGTGCCCTCTCTTTAGAATTGTAGTAGCTACTCACTTGATACGCTGGAGTACTCCGGCGGCCTGAATCGGTCATATTGGGGCTCAAATCCGGGGTACGACTCCGGGCCACCGAGTGGGTAATTGCGAATTGCGGCTAAAACTAAGCCGCCGATCATTAAAAACCATCTCAAAATCAAAAAGGAGGCTCGAAACATGAGGAAGAAGCATTGGTCTATATTGGGCCTGGCACTGGGAGTATTGGTGCTGGGAGTGGTAGTGGGCCTGATGACGGTCAACACCGTAGCAGCCGACCCGACGCCCGGAGTTAGGATCCAGATCCCTCGCATAGACGTAGGAGACGCGCTCGGTATCTGCACAGATACCTGTGACGCTTGCGAAGATCTCTGTGATCACTATTCCCCTCGCTATGACTATGACGAGTGTGCAGCATGCGAGGCCAACTGTGAAGACTGTGTGCAGGATAACTATTGGGAGACCTGGATCCAGGTGCAGAACGTGGGGGACGAGGATACCGGAGCGATCTTCTTCGGATGGGGAGAATACTCCGAACTGTGTCCATCCAACGCTCCAGGGCCTATTGTCCACTACTGCGCTTTGATCCCCGAAAATGCCCTTTGGACCCTGAGAGGCCAGATCAAGGAAGGGGTCCGGTCGGGCATAATCTACTCGGTCAGAGCCGATGCATTCCAGGAGGCTTGTGATGATGCAGCCTGGGCGCAGGGCAACACCCATAGGTGGTTGGAATGGGAGAAAGAGTGGGCGAACGGTGACGGGATCAAGTTTGACCTGGAAGGCAGGCCAGCGATGACCTGGGGGCCAGCCCCAGGAGAAGACTTAGCCGTTACGGTGACCCGCTACGGGCCCAATGACTACGGCACCTTTGTCTCCAGCACCTATACTGGCATCTCGGAAGACATGGAGGGCGCGGATCCTCCGTACGAATACTATGCCCCCTACGTCATGAAGGGCTACAACGGACTGGATACAGAGTTAACTATCCAGAACTCAGGCCAATTGTGTACCTCGGTATGGATAGACTACCTGGAGCAAGGAAGCTGTTACACCGTCTATAAACAGCACATCGAGCAGTTGGCGCCAGGTGAGGCCGTGCGGGTGAAGGTGCCGTGCAGCGATGTAGGTGCGATTTCATGTTACTGGCTGGGCTCGGCTCATATCTCGGCCGAGGTGCCCCTGGGCATCATCGTTGACCAGACGACCTTCGAACTACCTTGCCCCGGCGGCCCGGATCCGGGTACTCTACTGACCTATCGGGCTCGGCCCAAAGTGGAGGTCAGAGACTCACAAATCGTCACGGACACGCTTGTCTACGCGGACCTCATCTTCCGCGAGTGGAGCGGCTGGGAGGCCAGCATCCAGGTGCAGAACCTGAGCCGCACTGGCCAGCGCACTTTCGTGACCGTGGACTTCATGGACAACAGTGGCGATGAGATCCTCTTCCTCGCCGACTGGGTCTGCCCCCCAGGTTCCACCACCTTTTACCTACCGCCGGTCTATGACCTCGGCTTCAACTACGTAGGAGCAGCCGAGATCCAATCGCACGATCAGGTATCCTTCCCTGGCGAAGTGACGCCTGCCCAGCCCATCTTCGCTGTGGTAGACCTGAAGAAAGCGGATGACCCTTTCACAACGCAGTTGGATGCCAAAGCGGGTAGCTACAATGCCCATCCATACTCCCAAAAGGTGTGGGTAGACGAGATTGCCCTTCCCTTCATGGCCAAAGACGCTAGTAACATGTACACCCCGTGGACCTCGATGATCGCGATCCGCAACAACTCCAACTGCAACAAGATCAGGCCTAAGATCTGGTTCAAAGACGAGACCGGGGTCCTTCTGTGTGAGCTTCAGATCCCTTGGCTCCAGCCTAAGCACGTCAAGCTAATTGACCTGGACAACGTCGGTTGCTTGTACCCCGGCTACATCGGCGCAGCCAAGGTGATAATCGAGCCGGAAGAGGTGGAGCAGCTCTGCGACAAAGACAACGATGGCCACGCGGACAACGAGCCCATCATGCCTTCCGTGATAGTGGTGGATGAGGGCGTCGGCGGCATCGCCGGTGATACCATCAACGTCTACGAGGGCATCCCGTACTCAACAGGGGATAAGCTCTGCGACGCCGACCTCCTGGGCACGGTCCGGGACGCCAACTTGATGACACTCCTCGACGGGGTCACGGTGACTGTTCCCGGTGGCAAGGCTGAGTACTGGTACAACCCGCTTACCATGAGGTGGGAGTACACGTACAAGGACGCTATAGGTACGACCGGGCCTGGAGGCATGTACGAGATCGAGGACATCGTCACCTTCGGAACCCTCGAGCCCGCCGGGACCTGCTACACGGTTACGGCGTCGCTGGAGGACTTCCTGTGCTCCTACCGGGACGTGTGTCTGCACTGTGGCGAAGACAAAGTGCTCGACTTCGGCCTGATCTGCGACACCAACACCTGGTACGGCACGGTGAAGCAGTGGGTTGCCACGCCTGAGGATGGTGCTCCCCCGATCAAGGACGCTACCGTCACCGCCAATTGGACGGCGTATCCCGACACCTGTGACGATGGGGTGACGATTACCGCCACGAACGCGGCGGGCTACTTCCACTTCACCCAGGAACTGCCCAAGGATGTGGACATCACCCTCACCATCTCGAAGGATGGCTACGACGTCGTCACCCATACCCACAAGTTCGAGGGACTTACGTGCGGCGAGACCTATTTCTTCACCGACACCAACCACTCCACCGATCCAGACTGGATCGCCTTGAACTGCTGGGCCGAGGTCAGCGGCGTGGTCTGGAACGACATCAACAATAACAACCAGCTCGATCTTGGCGAACCCCTCCTGCCGGGCGCGACGTGCACCCTCTACACCGACGGCATGGGGAAGATACTGGATACGAAACTGACCGATGAGTACGGTGTCTGCCGCTTCGATGTCGGCCATGACAAGTATCCCGACTTCGACTTCACTACGAATAACGATCTCGAGATCGGAGTCGGAGCGATGATCAAGTCCGTTGATGACGTCAAGCCATGTGAGGTGCGTATCGTCAACTTCCCGCTGTAGTCCTGTCATCGCAGCCACAAAAGCCACCAGGGGGAAACCCCTGGTGGCTTTTTGCTGCATCTCACGCATAGCCCGCTGATGTCAGTATGGAGCCCGCTCATCCAGAGTTCGCCATAGGTCTTCATCGCTGGTCATGGCAGCCACGGTGTCCACGAATTCCTTGAGGGAAGCGCGCTCTCGTCGCAGCCTCTGCAATGCCTCCCCAATGGGGTCCACGGAGATGGGGCTGGTGGCGTAGGAGCCATAAAAGGCGAAGTAGGCTTGATTTAGCTTCCTGATGTAGTAGCCCTGGGAAACGAGGAAATGACGTCGCTCCTCCATGTACTCCTCAGCCCCCTCCACATCGCTCTGAGCTAGCATTTCATTCACTGTCAATCGGATCTGCCTCATCTCGCGGTTAAACTCGGATTCGGCTGGCTCCGGCTGGAGCTGTTCCTCACCCATCTCGACAGGAGGGGCCAGTTCGGGATAGAAGCGGCGGATGACCAGATCGCCAACCTCGTCACCAACGATAGAAGCCACCGTCTCGTTGATGGTTCTCATTTGAGGGCTGTCATCGTAGTGCCACCCCAAAGGCCTGAAGAACAAGTACCCGTGAACCCACTCGTGGGCAGTGGCCTTGACGACAAAATCCAAAGAGGCCACTTCCATTATCATGGTTGGGTAGGCCGATAATCCACCGATGCCTACGGTTAGCGCGGATACATCAAGAGTGTCGTCAATCTCATCCTCGATGGCCTCTCGTATGTCCAAGCCCAAACCATGTTCGAGATAGACCCCTTTCTTCACGCGTATCTCCTGGCGGGGTGAGATCACCAGGTAGAGAGGCAATCTCTCGAACTGGAACTTGACCGGAGGCCAGACGACCCTTAGGGTGTCTAGATCTTGAGAGAACAGAGTTCGGGTTATTTGTTCCTCCAGGATAGCCTCAACCTGTCCTTGCTTTTCTGCCTGGCGTTGTCTCAACTCCTCCAGCTCCTGGCGCAAGGGCAGCGTAACTGCGGCTGGATTCTCCTCTGCAGTGCTGTAGGTTTGTTGGATGCTCTGTTCCAATTGACCGATCCGCTGGACCAGGGAGAGATAATCGAGGACAATGGCCTTTTTCTCCTCCTCGCTCAAGCTCCCTGGCGGGCTGGTCAACATCTTATCGAGCTTCCGAGCGATGGCTCCAACTTCCCACTTGGCGAAGCTGAACTGATAGCCAGCCACCACCGCGCCGACTCCGTAGTCGAAGGCCCGATAAGGGGGGATAACGCTAGTATGAAGTAAAGCCAAAAGGAGGAGGATTCCGAAAACTATCTTTATTGCCCTCTTGAGCATTCTCAGCACCTTTCGTCGCTCATCGTCTATCTTTGTAACTGCTCAGCCGCTCCCGCTGGACCCTAGTCCAGCGGCCCTGGCAGTCCGTTGTGACCTTGGTCAAGTGCGTATTTCGCAGTTTTCAGTGCCGGTCGTCGCCGTTGGAGCAGCGGACTAGG
>JBAWAP010000109.1:0-1810 GCA_049589355.1 Anaerolineae bacterium | reverse complement strand
CATAGACGATTTTTCGGCGTATGGAATGTGTCACTCTACACTTTTCAAAGTGTAGTGCCCCAAAAGCAAGAGACTCTGCGGTTCATGGGGATACCACACATTGAAATGTGTGGATTGAGGGTGTGATCGCTTTTGAAAGTCAGGCATGAGTCCATATGGGTGTATTCAAATCTGGTTGTAGGGGCGATCCCTTGCGGTCGCCCCGGGCGGGTGCAAGACCCGCTCCTACCAACCCATTTTGAATGCACCCAATTGCAATGCACCTGGTAAGGGGTGGACTATTGACTAAAAAGCCGCCTGAATGTATAATCAGTATTAGATGATCAGGGGCTATCAAGAAATGGCGTGACTACTCAGGCTGTCATTGCGAGCCGAAGCCCTGAGCAGAGCGAAGGGGAAGCGAAGCAATCCCCAAACCGCAAGGAGGAGATTGCTTCGTCGCCAAAACCTGTCCTGAGCGAAGCCGAAGGAACGCTCCTCGCAATGACACGGGCTGAGCAGTTACAGGAGCGCTTGATCAGGAAGATGGGAGAATTATCCCCCCAAAAGATGAAGGAGGTGAGTTGAGCTCTCCACAAGAGCCTAGACCTCAAATGAGCCTTGATCGGGCTGCGGGCACGGCTGCTTTTGAATACGCCCGATGGAGGGAAGACAGAGGTGAACGAGAAAGATAGCGTCCTGATCGTTGACGACGATGAGAGCATCTGTAGAAGCCTGAGGCTCATCTTTGAAAAGAAGGGCTACGAGACAGAGACGGCTGGGACGGGGCGAGAGGCCATAGAGAAGGCGCGAGGGGGATTCTTCAACCTGGCTCTCCTGGACATCAAACTGCCCGACGGGGAAGGGATAGAGCTACTAGCGCCTCTGAAGGAGATGCATCCTGACATCGCGTTGATCGTCATCACCGGCTATGCCTCTCTGGAAACTGCGGTGCGGGCCCTGAACGAGGGGGCGTCGGCCTACATCACCAAGCCCCTGAACATGGATGAGGTGCTGGCTACCGTCAGGGAAGCCCTGGAAAAGCAGCGCCTGGTGATGGAGAACAGGAGGCTGATCCAGCAAGCTCAGCGAGAACTGGCCGAGCGCAAGCGGGCAGACGAGGCGCTACAGGAGAGCGAGAACCGCTTCCGCTCCATAGCGGAAACTGCAAGCGATGCCATCATCATTTTTGACAGCCAGGAGGACATCTTTTTCTGGAACCAGGCGGCGAAGGCCATCTTTGGCTATTTGCCTGGTGAAGCTCTGGGCAAGCTGCTGACTTCAATAATATCCAAGCGATTCCACCAAGTTTTTCGAGAGGAAATGAAGCGGGTGATTTCGGCAGGAGAATCAGACCTGATCGGAAAAGTGGTTGAGGTGGCCGGGGTTAGAAAAGACGGCAGCGAATTTCCTTTAGAGCTTTCCCTTGCGATCTGGAAGACAAGGGAGGAAACCTTCTTCACGGCCATCGCCCACGACATCACCGCGCGCAAGCGGGCGGAGGAGGAGCTCAAAGAGCTCCTGAAGACGATCGAGCGGGCAAAGCAGGAGTGGGAGTCCACGGCCGATTCGCTCCCTGAGCTTGTTTGCCTGGTAGACGATGGAGGGCGTATCATCCGGGCCAACCGGATTGTGGAGACCTGGAACCTGGGGCAGGTTGTGGATGTGAAGGGCCGGGGGGTCCATGAGCTTCTCCACCCCGGCTGCACTGGTTCTTCCTGCTATCTCAACTCCTTCTGGAAAGAAGCGTGGGGGGAGGCGAGTCGGGGTCAGCCTGCCCAATGCGAGGCCTATGACGAGTTCTTGAAACGTCACGTCCTGGTACAGGTGC
>JBAWAP010000108.1:0-2482 GCA_049589355.1 Anaerolineae bacterium | reverse complement strand
GGGTAGGAGTCTCCTTTTCTTCCCCACCGCAGCCGCTCATTAGGGGGATCACCACCAGGCATGCTAGGAAAAGAACGCTTAACAGGGCGCTGGGCTTGCCTGACAGACGAGTCATCTGCTTGCCTCTCATCTTGGTCTCCCCTATGAAATGCTCTTCCAGCATCTGCCGAGAGCGAACCCCCGAAGGGTACGCCCTGCCGGGCTAGACTGCACGCTGTGGTTGGGCTCTAGTGCTGCAGGAGTTCGCTTTCCGTGTATTCCCGTATTGGGCCGAAGTATTCCCACACGCCCTTGCCATCCTGCACGGTCAGCTTCAGCATCCTGCTGGTTTGGATGGCGGTGTGGTCAGTGTCGCTGAAGGTGATGTTGACTTCGTCCAGGAGCAGGTCGCTGTGGTAGTCCTTAAGGGACTCGAGGGAGTCCATCAGTCCCTGGCGGGTCAGGTTGTCACAGGTCCTGCTGAGTATCTCCACAGCCACTTCTCCCAGCGACTGGGCATAGATAGTGAAGTTGGTGGGCGAGGGGCCACCGTACTCCTTCATGATCCGGTAGTGTTCGGCTACGGCCGGATCGTCAGTCCAGTCCGCCAGCTTGTAGGATTGGCCAGTTATGGCGCCATCCAGGAGTTCGGCCGAGACGAACTGAAAGAGTATGGGGTCGGAATTGATGTAGCTCAAGAACCACTGGGGATGCCAGCCCAGGCGGTCGGCCTGTTTGACAGCCTGAGCCGTGTAGCCGGGAGTGGTGATGGCAGTAACCACCTCGGCACCGGCGTTCTTCAGGTTGTTGACCTGGGAGCTGACGGTGACCGCCGTGACCTCGTAGCTCTGCTCGGAGACGACCTCGTTCTTAGCGGGGTCCAGCCCTTCCTTCACACCTTGCAGGTGGTCCAATCCCTGCTGGATATTCGGATAGAGGACGCCCACCTTCTTGCCGGGCAGGTTCTCCGAGATGTACTGACCGAAGGTCTTCCCCTCGGCCCTGTAGCTGGGGATCATCTGGACGGTCCAGGGGTGCCCCTTGGGGTCGGCGCCGAACATGTGGGTCCCGGCGGAGCACAGGATGTCGGGCACTTCATTCTCGTTCAGGTACTCCCAGACGGCGGCGTGGGGATTGTCGGCTAGGGAGCCGACGATGGCGAATACCTTGTCTTGTTCTACCAGCTTGCGCACCGCCTCCATGCCCTTAGCCGGGTCGTCCTGGTTGTCCGCCACCTTGTAGACGATCTTGCGGCCGCAGACGCCCCCCTGCGTGTCGTTGATGTAATCGAAGTAGGCTTTTGTGGCCTGAGGGATCGTGGCGTAGACCGCAGCCATAGCCCCGGTGAGGGGACAATCCGCTCCCAGGATTATCTCCGTGTCCGTGATGCCCGGCACCTCGCCCGTGGTGGTGGAAGTGCCTGTCGCTGCGGCTGTGGGACTGCCCGTCACGGTAGCTGTGGGCGTGCCGCTTGGGGTGGAAGTCTCCTTCTCTTTCCCTCCGCAGCCGCCGATCAAGGGGATTGCCACCAGGCATGCCAGGAACAGAACGGTCAACCAAACGCTGGGCTTGCCTGACAAGCGAGGCACCTGCTTGGCTCGCATACTAGTCTTTCCTCCTGCCAGTAAGACTGCTCTTCCAGAATCCACCGAGACCGAGCCCTGGAAGGGCACGCCCTACTGGGCCAAACTGCACGCTGTGGTTGGGCTCTAATGCTCTTGAACTACTCCTCTCCCGCGTAAGTAAGTACGGGGCCAAAGTACTCCCACACGCCCTTGCCATCCTGTAAGATCACCTTCAGCAGCCTGGCGTTTCCGAGGGCCGTGTGGTCAGTGGGGCTGAAGGTGATGTTGACTCCCTCCAGGAGCAGGTCGCTGTGGTAGTTCGTGAGGGACTCGGTGGCGTTCATCAGTCCCTTGCGGGTCAGGTCATCGCAGGTCCTGCTGAGGATTTCCACGGCCACTTCTCCCAGCGACTGGGCATAAACGGTGAAGTTCGTGGGCGAGGGGCCACCGTACTCTTTCATGATCCGGTGGTGTTCAGCTATAGCCGGGTCGTCAGTCCAGGTCGCCAGCTTGTAGATTTGAGTGGTTATGGTACCCTCTAGGAGTTTGGGCGAGACGAACTGAAATAGCATTTCGTCTGAGTTGACGTAGCTCGTGAACCACTGGGGATGCCAGCCGAGATTGTCAGCCTCTTTGATGGCCTGGGCGGTGAAGCCGGGGGTGCTGTACAACACGACCGCCTCGGCGCCGGCTTTCTTCATGTTGGCGACCTGGGAGCGAACGGAGACGGCTGTGGTCTCGTAGGGCTGCTCGGAGACGATCTCATTCTTGGCGGGGTCCAGGTTCTCCTCCAAGCCTGTGATAGCGTCCGCTCCCAGGACCGAGTTCTCATACAGAATGGCGACTTTCGCGCCTGGCATGCTGTCGGTGATGTAGTTACAGAAGAAGCTTACTTCGACCCTATAGCTGGGGATCATCTGGAAAGTCCAGGGGTGCCC
>JBAWAP010000107.1:0-1906 GCA_049589355.1 Anaerolineae bacterium | reverse complement strand
ATCCTGCACCCGGTGCAGCAGCTGGCGCGCCCTGTCTTCTTCGGCCGCGTCGCCGCTCGCCTGCGCCTCCCGCAGGCGCCCCGACAGGATCTCCTGCTGTCGCTTGAACGCGAGGCAGATGCGGGCGTCGGCATCGGCCTGCAAACGCTTCCATAGCCTGAAGGCTTCGACGGCGCCGCGCACCGCTCGGCAGGGCAAGGTGACCAAGTCGACAAGCCATCCCATACGTCTACCCCCTACCTTGCTGCCTCCACGGCCTTGCGGGCGGCCTCGCCCAGGCCTAGCGCCCGGATGAGGGGTAGCTTGGCATCCGCCAGGATGCGCTCGCCGGCGGCCACGTTCATCCCCGCCAGGCGCACCACCACCGGCACCTCGATCTGCATCTCCCTGTGGGCGTCCACGATCCCCTGGGCGATGACGTCCACATGGGCCATGCCGCCGAAGATGTTGATCAGGATAGCCTTCACGTCGGGGTCGGCGGTGAGGATCTTGAAGGAGTTGACCACGCGGGCCACGTCGTTGACGGTGCCGATGTCCAGGAAGTTGGCTGGCTCGCCGCCGGCCAGCTTGATGGCATCCAGGGTGGACATTGCCAGCCCTGCGCCGTTCACCACGCAGCCGATGTTGCCGCTGAGCCTGACGTAGTTGTTTATGCCCAGCTCGCGGGCCTGCACCTCCAGCGGGTCCTCCTCGTCGCGGTCGCGCAGCGCGGCGATCTCCGGGTGGCGAAAGAGGGCGCTGTCGTCGAAGTTCATCTTGGCGTCCAGGGCCAGCAGGCGGCCGTCGCCGGTCACCACCAGGGGGTTCATCTCGGCCAGGGAGGCGTCCTTGGCGGCGAAGGCCTTGTACAGGCCGCTCATGAGCTCGACGGCCGGTCGCAAGAGGTCGCCGCCGAGGTTGGTGGCGAAGGCTAGCCGGCGCCCCTCGTAGGGCTGGAAGCCGACGGCGGGGTCGACGAAGGCCTTGTGGATCTTCTCCGGCGACCTGGCGGCCACCTCCTCGATGTCCACGCCGCCGGCCTCGCTGGCCCCACCACCGGCCGGGCGCTGCCGCTATCGATCACGATGCCCAGATACAGCTCGCGCTCGGCCTGCACCTGCTCCTCCACCAGCACCTTCTTGACGATGCGCCCCTCAGGGCCGGTCTGGTGAGTGACCAGGCGCATGCCGATGACTTGCCTGGCTGCCGCCTCGGCCTGGGCAGGCGTGTCGGCCAGCCTGATGCCGCCGCCCTTGCCGCGGCCGCCGGCGTGGATCTGGGCCTTGACCACCACCGGCACGCCCAGCTCCTGCGCGACCTGGCGGGCCTCCTGAGGCGTAGAAACGACGCGCCCTCTGGGGACGGGCACGCCGTATTCAGACATGATCTGCTTGGCCTGATACTCGTGGATCTTCATGAGAGCTCGCCAAGAACACGATCTATGGACGTTGACGCTGGCGGAGGGGGTGGGATTCGAACCCACGAACCCGACAAGTCGGGTTAGCGATTTTCAAGACCGCCGCCTTCAGCCGCTCGGCCACCCCTCCTGGCTGCACCCGGGCGGAAAGCGATGCCAGTATAGCGAAATCCACTCGACGGATCAAAGCATGCGGCGGCCTGCCCTCTTGCTTGTTTGAGGCTCTGTGATAGAATTCCCTTGACGTGTCGCTCTCTGCCGAATCAGGGCCAGCCGCGGAAGTGAGGCGGTCACCGTGGCGTTGGGTGATCTTGCTTCTGGTTTTGTCCCTGATAGTGGGCGCTGCGGCTGGTGGAGTGGCCGGAGCCCTGACCGCTCGTCTGCTTTCAGAGGACGAGGAGGAGGTGGCTGCTCCCACCGTCACGCCCGTTGGAGGTGTCAGCAACGTCACCCTCAGCGAGGAGTCAGCCATCACCCAAGCGGTGGAGAAGGCGTTGCCCAGTGTAGTGG
>JBAWAP010000106.1:0-2321 GCA_049589355.1 Anaerolineae bacterium | reverse complement strand
GCCATGGTGTATCCTTCTCCATGACACGTCAAACGCCATTGGCTTTACCGGTGACTATCTCCCTCAGGGCCTCAACTCTATCCAATAAGGATTGAGACGACTTGAAAGGTCGTTTCAATCCGTTGTTCAAGAAGCCCGTAGCGGTAGTGGCTATCCATCTCTATAAGGGTATTGCTTCTGTGGATTGATTTGATCGGGAGGCTGCAAAGAGCAGAATTTCAGCCAGGATGGTGGGGCATCGAATTCAAGATGCCTATTTTCTCTCAGGCAGAGCGGTTTCCCTAGACAGAATCCTTAGATCTGAGGCCGTACAAGCTAAAGCTTTTAGGAACTTGGTTGCACCTCAGCGACACCACCTAAGCAGCAAAGCGCAAGGGGAAAGCTGTAGAGATTTAGGTTTTGTTTGCGATGCGAGTACCTCCTATCCCGGCCACACCAGAACTCTTGATGGAAGCAGTAGGGAATAGAGCCTAAGTGTACCGCCACAGACTGGGCAAGTGATGGGGTGCCAGGGCTCGAGGTCGGTGTTGGGTAAGACCACATTGAAGCCGTAGGCTAATTCGATCAGTGTCTTGACGAGATCCAGAGAGACCCCACAATTGGGATTCATGAATCCATAGTAGCGGACTTTCATGAAGCCGCTGGGTAGGACATGCTGTAAGAAGCGTCGGATGAACTCCATGACATCGAGAGCGAGGGTTCTTAAGCGGTGGCTATGAGGTTTCCGGTAGCGAATGAAGACAGTCCGGTTCTCGACTTTCAAGATTCGAGAATTGGAGATGGCAACTCTGAAGACGTAGGGGGCAAGATACTTTAGGCTTGCTTCGCTGGAACCGACGGCTTGGGAGTTAACGTTCCAGTCGATCTGCCAGAGTTCCGAGGGGATTTCATCGAAGAGGCCAGCTTCCATCATTTCATCTCGGAACTTGGCTTTAAAGATCATGGAGAGCGCTCTTACAGGGAGATAGAAATCAATCCGCGAGGGGTGCCAGAGGCCATCGGCGGAGGAGAGAGCACCGCCGGGGACGATGTAGTGGATATGGGGGTGATACTCCAGGGTTCGTCCCCAAGTATGAAGGACTCCGAAGAATCCGGGAAGATCAGCACCGATGTAATGTTTATCCAGGGCGAGTTTCTTCATCGCTTCGGATGAGGCTTTGAATAAGGCAGAGTAAGCCACCCGTTGGTTTTTGCGAATAAAGCGGCGCAGATTCTCCGGGACAGTGAAGGTGAGCAGGAAATGATGACCGGGGAGTTGCTTCTTCATCTGTTTGTCCAACCATTGTCGGGTTTTATGATGTTGACAAGTGGGGCAATGGCGATTCCCGCAGGAGCGATAGACCCGATGTAGTTCGCCGCATTCTTCGCACTGGTAAAGGGCGAGGCCACAAGCTTCGGTGCGACAGTTGACGATGGCATCGATGACTTTGCGGTGTGTGTGAGGCATGATCTCGGCGTAGCGTTCCAGGTACTCGGGGCCGAAGGTTCGGAAGATCTCATTGATGGTGGTCATGGTCGAGTCCCTCCATCAGCTGATTGATCAACTGGCAGGCATCCTCTTGCCCTTTTTGGGTGAGATGTAGATAGACCATGGTGGTTTCGAGTTGGGCATGGCCCATGTATCGTTGGATGACCCGCAGGTTGACTCCGGCTTCGAGGAGATGGGTGGCATAGGAGTGGCGGAGGGTATGAACGGAGACAGCCTTTTTTTGGACTCCCGCAGCGACCTTGGCACGCCGGAAGGCGCCTTGGACACTACTCTTGGCCATGGGAAACTGGGCCTCCTTGGCTCCATGGCCGTTTCGGCCAAGGGCGGGGAAGAGGAGTTGAGGGTGGCGGTGGGTCCGCCAATAGCGTCGGAGCAGAAGGAGGGTGGATTGGGGGATAGGGAGGTAGCGATCTTTAGCGCCCTTTCCACGGTGGACATGGATCATCATGCGGCTACTGTCGATATCGGAGACTTCGAGATGGAGTGCTTCATGAAGCCTCAGGCCGCAGGAGTAGACAGTGGAGAGATAGGCGTAGTTTTGGAAAGTCTTGACCTGGGCAAGAATGCTCCGGACTTCATCGACGCTGAGAACGGCGGGAAGGCGTCGTTCGGTTTGAGCACGGAGGATTCCGAGGATGTGCCAGTTTCGTTGGAGGACGTGCTCGTAGAAGAAGCGTATGCCGCAATAGCAGATGCGCATGGTATTGGGGGACCAGTGATCGACGTTCTTTCGGTGAAGGAAATAGTCCTGGAGTTCCTGCTCAGTGATCAGATCGGGGGCTTTGCCGGAGAACTGGCTGAGCATACGAACGGAGCGTGCGTAGGCTTGCTG
>JBAWAP010000105.1:0-9833 GCA_049589355.1 Anaerolineae bacterium | reverse complement strand
GTTAATCTGAATCGCCATAACTGCTCTCCAAAAGAACTGTACTGATAAATCTAGTACAATCATATCGGTATTCGGTCATTTTGTCAAGTTTCGAGAATCGCAAATCAACAATGTCCCACTGAGAGCGAAAATGGTACCAAGGTTATTTGCCAATCGAGTCAAATGATAGTACAATATGAATTAACTGTGGTTTACTGAAGTTAGAACTAGATAGCGTTGACTAGAAATTAACGCCTAGAGGTAAGGTTTGATCAAACCCTTTGATGTTCGCGATTTCCTCTTGGTTAGCAAATTGCAGAACCAAGGCATGCTGCTTAACTTAGAGGAGGCATTGACTCAACCATATAGGCCACTCTTAGAAGCACTGGTGGGATGCCTACCCCTACAGGGGATAGGGGTCTTCACCTATGTATGCGATGAGATAGAAGGTGGCCGACGAATGGCGGGCTTCGCCCAGGCGCGCATGAGAAAGGAGAGTTCCGAGGCTGATGTGGTCTACTTGACCCCTTCCCCGTCAGTGGCGGAAGAAGCCGTGGCCGTATGGTGTCGTCTGTTAGAGAATCTGTGCCTGGCGGCCGGGGAGCAGGGCATCCAGCGCATCTTTGCTCACCTGCCTGAGGAGGGGCCAGAGGTCGAAGCCTTCCAACAAGTAGGTTTCAGCATTTACACCCGGGAAGATGTCTTCCGCCTGTTACAGATGCCCTCTGATCTATCGCACCCTGAAAGGAGGACCGTGCGCCCCCAGCAGCCCACTGACAACTGGGGACTGCAAGGGCTCTACGCGGCTGTTGCACCTCGCCTGGTGCAACAAGCGGAGAACTTAACGGCAAGAGGGTGGGAGGCTACCCCCGGCTCTTGGCTGAGGCAAGCCAAGCGAGAGAACCACGTGATGGAGGATAAGGGAGAGGTTATAGGCTACCTGCGGATTCGCAAAGGGCAGACCGGTCATTGGTTGACAATGCTCCTTCATCCCCAAGCTTACGAGAGAGCCGACGAGCTCGTCGAACAATCCCTTTCTCTCTTGGCAGAATATCCGCCTCGACCCATCTATTGCTGTTTGCCAAGGTATCAAGGGGGGCTGAGAGTTCCGCTAGAGGCCAAAGGTTTTCAACTCTTCGCCAGCCAATGTGCGATGGTCAAGCACACCACCGTCCGGGTTAAGGAGCCAGCCTTGAAGCTGGTACCAGCCTTGGAGAAGAGAGCCGAGGCGGCTACCCCAATGATGAAAACGCACTAAGTTAAGGTGCAACGCACTTCGGTTGACTCTCAGAAACTATGATTTCAAGCAGTTTGATACGGGTTTCCTGCCTTATCCGAGCAAGAAGTGCGTTGCTCCTGGCCTACTTACGAGGTGATTTGAGAAGATATGCAACAACTGAAGATAACCGATGATCTAGAAGCATTGTTAACGGTCCTGCCCCCCCACATCGAGCAGGCCCTTCAAGAGGCAAATGAGGGCAATGAACTGTTAGAGGTCGTGTTGGACCTGGGACGTCAACCGGAGGCGCGTTTTATCAATCACGAAATCGCCCTCAACAAGGACGAGGTCACCGAGAGGGAAATCGAGCATGTGGTCTCCCGCATCAGCGAGTTCGACGCCGATAACCGTGCCGGAATCGAGCGCACTCTGCATCGTATCTCGGCCATCCGCAACCGCAAGGGGCGCATCGTGGGCCTCACCTGTCGCGTGGGGCGAGCTGTCTACGGCACCATTGATATCATCCGAGATATAATCGAGTCGGGCAAGAACATTCTGCTCCTGGGCCGGCCAGGGGTGGGCAAGACGACCATGCTACGAGAGACAGCACGCGTCTTAGCCGAGAAGAAGAGAGTGGTCATCGTTGATACCTCCAACGAGATCGCCGGCGACGGCGACATCCCCCACCCTGCCATCGGCCGGGCGCGACGCATGCAGGTGGCCACTCCCTCCCTCCAGCACGAGGTGATGATCGAAGCCGTGGAAAACCACATGCCAGAGGTGATCATCATTGATGAGATCGGCAGGGAGCTGGAGGCGGTTGCTGCTCGCACCATTGCCGAGCGAGGAGTGCAGCTCATTGGCACGGCCCACGGCAACACCCTGGACAACCTGATGCTGAATCCCACCCTGGCCGACCTGGTAGGCGGCATCCAGAGCGTTACCCTTAGCGACGAGGAGGCCCGGCGTCGGGGCACCCAGAAGTCTATTTTGGAACGCAAGGCCCCACCTACCTTCGATGTGGTGGTGGAGATCCAGGATCGGCAGCGCCTGGCAGTGCACCACGACGTGGCGGCTGCCGTAGATGCCATCTTGAGAGGGCGCTCTCTGCCTGCCGAGATCCGTTATCGCGATGAGCAGGGCGAGGTACAAATCGAGGAGGCAACGTTTCGGCCCCCCAGCTTGCAGGAAGGACCCATTCGACCCCCATCCAAGCCTGCTGCCCCCCTGACCGCCTTGCGCGCCTATCCCTACGGCATAGCCCGCAATCGTCTGGATCAAGCTGCCAGCCGTCTCCACCTTCCCGTGGTCATCGTAGACGACCTGGAAAAGGCTGAGGCGGTACTCACCCTGAAGCAATATTATCGCAAGCACCCACGGATCATTATCGATGCAGAAGAGGAGGGTATCCCCATCTATGTCCTGCGCTCCAACACCATCAAGCAGATGCAGAATTGCCTGGCGGATATCTTCGGCCTGGAGGTGGAGGAAATGGACCCCTTCGCCGTAGCGATGCGTGAGACCCAAGAAGCCATCCAAAAGGTGCTAGCTGGTGCCAGCTCAATAAACCTCTCACCTCAGAATGCCTACATCCGCCGCCGTCAGCACCAGATGGCCCGCCAGGCGAACCTCGTCTCCCACAGCTATGGCAAGGAGCCGAGGCGGAAGGTGAGGATTTATCAGGAGTGAGACCAATGTCTACTATAACGGTTAAGGAAAGTTACATGGACACCTTGCGCTTGTTCGGCGAGGTAGACGAGTTGCTCGATGAGGCTGTAGAGCAATACTTGATTGATCGTATTGTCCAGCGCATCAAGCGAGCGAGAGCGCAGGTTCAAGCATTTGAGAAGCTCTACGGGACGGATTACGCTACTTTCGCAGAGCGCGTTCAGCTCGACGAGGACTACTACAATCAAGTCAATCAAAGTAATCCATTGTGGGAACAGGATATGCTGGCCTGGGAGTATTGGGATGCGGAGGCACGAGAGTGGGCAACGAAGCTCGACAACTACCTTTGATATGACAACGAATTTCTGGGATTAAACGAATCAGCGATGGAGGCAGTGCACCGATTTGGAACAAGAGTGAGGCATTTGGTAATTGATTCGATAAATCCTTGAATTCGCTGTCATATTTGGAAGAGAGGAAAACCGTTTTGAGCTTGTTCATCACCTTCGAGGGTCCCGAGGGCAGTGGCAAGACAACGCAGATGGAGCTTTTGAGCGGTTATCTTGAGGAGAAAGGCTACTCTGTACTGGCCACCCGTGAGCCAGGAGGGACGAGCATCGGCGACCAAATCCGGACTATCCTCCTAGACCCCCGCAACAACGAGATGCTGCCCGCCAGCGAGGCCCTGCTCTTCTCTGCGGCGCGGGCTCAAATAGTCCATCTAGTTATCCGCCCCTACCTGGCTCAAGGCGGCATCGTCCTCTGCGATCGCTACGCCGATTCGACGCTGGCCTACCAGGGTTACGGCCACGGCTTGAATCTAGAGACGCTGCATACTATCACTGTCCTTGCCACTGAGGAACTGAAGCCGGATCTGACAGTCTATTTGGATATTGACGTCGAGGAGGGGTTACGGCGCAAGCTGACTGCGCATAAAGCGGGCCAGGCGGAGTGGAATCGCTTGGACCGACAGGAGGCGGCCTTCCACTGCCGTGTGAGGGAAGGTTACCTGAAGATGGCGACCAGGGAACCAGACCGCTGGCTGGTGGTTGACGCCACCCAACCTTTGGAGGCTATCCAGGCCTTGATCAGGGCCAGGGTGGAGGCAAAATTGCTTGGGTTGAGTAGCCGAAGACGTATCGAAACCGATGCCGGATGTAGTAGCTAGGTGGAGGTGATTGACGAGATGAAACTGATCATGAGCATTATTAACCGTGACGATGCCAAGGGATTGGTCGAGGCCCTGCTAAGGGGAGAACATCGGGCTACGTTGATCAGCACGACGGGAGGTTTCTTGCGGGCGGGAAACACCACTATCTGTGTGGGCACCGAGGATGAGACGGTAGACGAAGTGATCAGGTTGATCAAGGAGAACTGCCACACCAGAACCGAGTACGTTAACCCCTTACCGCCCATGATGGAGGCAGGAGAATTGTACATACCTACTCCTGTGGAGGTGCAGGTAGGCGGCGCTACCGTCTTCGTTGTTGACGTGGAGCGCTACGAGAAGCTCTAGCTGCTAAAACTCGCTCGCGGTACCTAGCTCGCCTCCCAGGTCGGGCATGGCCTCCTCGATCTCCTCCGGGTTCTGTCCGGCCTCCAGCCTGTCCACGACCTCATCGAACTCCGGCCCCAAGTCCTCGCCCATCTCCTGGCTCATCTTCCGCATCCAGTGAGCCATTGATTTTGGATCGTTCTCATCCAGGCTAGCCAGGCTGCTGGGGTCGGCCATATCCTCCAGGCGGCTCTCCTCGGACCTGACCACGGCGACGCGAGAAGCCAGGCGGGTCAAATCCTCTCCGCCGCAGAAGGAACAGCGGGGCAGTGCCTCTCCAAGCTCCGAGAAGCTCCGCCAGAAGAGGGTCACTCGCCGCCCGCAGTCGTTACAGCGATACTCGTAGATCGGCAAAGTCATTCCTCCCAAAGAGTAACGAGTAATGAGGGAATGAGTAACGAGGAGTTGGCCATCATCACTCGCTGATTATCGTCTGTAATTATAGCTCAGATTGCTCCTAGAATCAAGTTAAAACCCTGGAGGGATAGTAACGAGTAACGAGAGATTGATCCTCATTCCTCGTTACTCGTTGACTCATCACCTTCTCGATAATGTCAAACTCATTGGGACACAATCCTTACCACATCGAATCTAATCCCCTATTGGTTGTTATCTCTGGCCCCTCAGGGGCAGGGAAGGATGCCACCGTGAAGCGCATGGAGGAGCTGGGTTATCCCTTTCACTTCGTGGTCACGGCCACCACCCGGCCCAGAAGGCCCAACGAGGTGGACGGGGTAGACTATCATTTCGTTTCCAAGCAGGAGTTCGCCGAGATGCTGGAGAAAGGTGAACTTCTGGAACATGCCATTGTCTATGGCCAACACAAGGGCATCCCTAGAAAGCAAGTGCGAGAGGCCCTGGAAAGCGGCGAGGACGTTATCATGCGCATTGACGTGCAGGGTGCGGCCACCATTCGCCATCTCGTGCCCGAGGCCATCTTTGTCTTCCTCACCGCTTCCTCAGAGGAGGAGTTGATCCGCCGCCTGAAAAAGCGCAAAACCGAGACACCCGAGGGCTTGAAAAAACGCATCGCCACCGCTCGGGAGGAAATGGAACGCCTAGACGAATTTGATTACGTGGTAGTTAACCGCGATGATCACCTCGATGAGACGGTGGAGACCATTGCCGCTATCATCACCGCCGAAAGGTGCAAAGTTAAACAGCGAAAGATCGAATTGCGAGGAGGTATTCGGTGAAAGAGGTAAAAGCAAGCGACATCCGGCAGTCTGTTATCGCTGGGAGTTGGTACCCCGGTCAGCCCGATGTATTGCGTCGGACGCTGGAGGGCTATTTGGCGGACGCTGAGAAGATCAAACTGGAAGGAGAATTGAGGGCGCTCATCAGCCCCCACGCTGGCTACGCCTATTCCGGCCCCACAGCGGCCTATGCCTACAAGCAACTGGAGGACGGCCCTACTTTCGAGACCGTGGCCGTCCTCTCACCTCTCCACCAGGCGTACTTGGGCCGCTTCGCCGTCACCAAGGCGGGCTACTATGAGACCCCACTGGGGCTGGTAGAAGTTGATGCCGAGTTGGTGGAAGCCCTGGGCAAAGAGGTAACGCTGAACCGCGTAGGGTTCGACGGCGAGCACTCGTTGGAAATCCAGCTCCCCTTCCTCCAGCAGGTCCTGGGCACCTTCACCCTGCTGCCGGTGATGCTAGGTGAGTCCCTGACCAGCGACCGGGGTCTGGCGACTTGCCGCGAGTTGAGCGCGGCTCTGGCTAAGCTGCTGCGCGATAAGAGAGCACTTATCGTCGCCAGCACCGACCTGTCGCATCTCTACGACTACAACGATGTCGTGCGTCACGACAGAGTAATGGTCGAGCTGGTGGAGCGCTTCGACGTCGAGGGATTGGCTCAGGCCCTTATGGAAGGCCGCTGCCACGCCTGCGGCGGGGCTCCGGTGGTGACCGCGCTCTTGACCGCGCAAGCCCTGGGTGCTAACCGGGCCAAGGTGCTCCATTACACCAACTCCGGCAACGTGACCGGTAACCGCCGGCCCGGCAGCTACACCGTCGGTTACATGGCAGCAGCCATTTATCAGGCTTAGACCCTATCCTAAAATCCCTCTGGGCTTCCATTTTCACGCTTGTTTTTGAGCGCGCGGGGTAATTTTAGGATAGGCTCTTAGCCGAAATTTGAAGTTTAGAGTTTGAAGTTTGGCAAGGCCATGATCTATGCTGAGGTAGTCGTCAATACCCCCATTCGGCGACAGGCAATCTCCGGCCTAGAGGAAGGCTCCGAGAGCGAGTACAGCCCTTTGGGCCTCACCTTTCATTATTCCATCCCTGCTCCTTTACGAGATGAAGTGGCCATCGGCCAACTGATCCAAGTGCCCTTTGGACCCCGTCGCCTGCAGGGCATCGTGGTGGGCTTGACCGACCAGGCCCCTGTGTCCGAGACCAGGGATATCGAGGAAATCATTGACCCCGAGCCTGTCCTCTCGCCGGTACAGATCGAACTGGCCTGCTGGATCAGCAGCTACTACCTCGCCCCCCTCATTGATTGCCTGCGCCTGATGTTGCCCCCTGGCCTGGAACGACGCGCTGAGCTCACCGTGGAGCTGAGCGAATCGGCGAATCAGCGAATCAGCGAAAACCTGACACCAGAACAGCACAGAGCCATCGAGTTCCTGCGCCGAGAGGGCAAGCAGCGAGTGAAAGACCTGGCGCGGTTGCTCAAGATGGCGGACCCGCGCCCAGTCGTAGATCAACTGGCTCGCAGAGGGCTGATCATCAAGCGCTCGGAGCTTGAGAAGCCTCGCGTGAGACCCAAGAGGGTCCGCTTCGTCCGCCTCAGCGCCGATGAGGACAAAATAGCCCAGGCTATTTCCAAGTTGGGACATTCGTCCAAGCAGGCCAACGTGCTGGAACTCCTGTCCAGTAGTGAAGATCCTCTGCCTCCGTTGTCTGATGTCTGTGCGAAGGTCGGCTGCTCTGAAGCCACTGTCCGCGCCCTGGCAGAGAAGGGGCTGGTGCAGATCACCGAGAAGCGCACCCTTATCGCCCCTTTGCTCTCGCTCAGGGCCATCGTCCAAGCCATCGCCGAGGACCTGCGCCGAGCCCCAAATCAAGCGGCTGCCTTGGCCTTCCTGCGCGACCGCCCCGAGCCGATAGAGTTGTCGCAGTTCTACAGGGATGCGAATTGTTCCTCGTCCGTACTACGGGAGCTGGAGCGGAAAGGCTACGTACAACGCTTCGACGAGGAGCCGGTGGTCATCCTGCGCATCCCTCCAAATCAGGTGGTGAACAAGATAGTCGAACTGCGCGGGGCCCAGAAGCAGGTAGAGGTGTTGCATTTTCTCCAGGGCGAGGAGGGGGCCATTTGGGTAAGCTGGGTCTACGCTGAGACGGGCTGCAACCTAAGCACGCTGAGGGACCTGGCCGCCCATGGCCTGATCAGCCTGGAGGAAGAGGAAGTCTGGCGCGACCCGTTGAAGGGACGGGAATTCATCCTCGATGTGCCGCCGAAGCTGATGCCCGACCAAGAGGCCGTCTGGAAGGTAATAAGTCAACAGGTAATGGGTCAACGAGTAACGAGTGATGAGGGCCAATCTCTCGTTACTCGTTACCCGTTACCTGTCACCCTCCTCCACGGCGTCACCGGCAGCGGCAAAACCGAGATCTACCTGCGCGCCCTGGAGGCCGTCTTAGAGCAAGGCAGGCAAGCTATCGTCCTAGTGCCTGAGATCAGCCTCACACCCCAGACCATCCGCCGCTTTGCCGCCCGCTTCCCCGGCCGCATCGCCATCATCCACAGCCAGCTCTCCCTGGGCGAGCGCTATGACACCTGGCGACGCATCCGGGCCGGGGAAGTGGACGTAGTCATCGGCCCCCGGTCGGCCCTCTTTGTCCCCCTACCCCGCCTGGGCCTCATTGTCATGGATGAGGAACACGAGGGCTCCTATAAGCAAGAGATGACTCCTCGCTATCACGCCCGCGAGGTGGCTGTGAAGCTGGCTGAGCTGGCGGGGGCCGTGGTCATCCTGGGCAGCGCGACTCCCGACGTGGTCTCCTACTACCGCGCCCAGCGGGGAGAGTACAAACTGCTGCGCTTGCCGAAGCGTATCATGGGCCATCGGCGGCGGATCGAAGAACAGAGAGTGAGTTACAAGTTACAAGTTACAGGTTACAAGTTTCTAAGTGGTGAGGCGTGTTACACCGATTTGCCGCCGGTGCGAATTGTTGACATGCGGGAGGAGCTGAAGGCTGGCAACCGCGAGATGTTCAGCCGTGCCCTTCAGGGAGCCATGCATGAAACTTTGGACAGGAATCAGCAAGCCATTCTCTTCCTAAACCGTCGTGGTGCGGCCACCTTTGTCATGTGCCGCGACTGCGGCCACGTCCTCAGGTGTCGCCGCTGTGAGGTGCCTCTGACTTATCACCTCTACCGGAACAGCAGACGAGCCTCCTCCATTGAGGAACCTCAACTGGTCTGTCACCACTGCAACCGGCACGATCCGGTGCCCCAGGTTTGCCCCAACTGTGGGAGCAAGCGCATAAAGTTCTTCGGCATCGGCACCCAAAAGGTGGAGGCCACCGTTCAGAAACTGTTCCCCCAGGCCCGCACCCTGCGCTGGGACCGCGACACCACCGGCGGCAAGTGGTCGCACGAGGCATTCTTGCAAAGCTTCATCGAACACAAGGCCGACGTCCTCATCGGCACCCAGATGATCGCCAAGGGGCTGGACTTGCCCCTGGTGACCCTGGTGGGGGTGGTCGCTGCGGATACCGCCCTGCACCTGCCAGACTTCTGGGCCAGCGAGCGCACCTTCCAGCTCCTGACCCAGGTGGCCGGTCGGGCAGGGCGCAGCATCCTGGGCGGCCAGGTCATCATCCAGACTTATACTCCTGAGCATTACTCCGTTCAGATGGCCAGCCGACACGACTACGACAGCTTCTACGATAAGGAGCTGGCCTTCCGGCGGGAGCACGGCTATCCGCCCTTCACCAGTTTGGCCAAGCTGGTCTATGTCCATTCCAACCAAAAACGTTGCCAGGAGGAGGCGGATAGGTTACATCGCATCCTCGACAACAAAATAGCCCGCCTGGGACTGGCCGGCGTAGATCTCATCGGCCCAGTTCCTTGCTTCTTTGGCCGGTTGCGAGGTAAGTATCGCTGGCAGATCGTGGTGCGAGCCTCCGATCCCCAGACCCTCCTGCGTGACATGGTCTTCCCTCCCGGCTGGCGGGTGGACATAGACCCTGTGAGCACGCTCTGACTGTTTGGATTTTGAGATGTTATTCCTGAAACACAGAAACGCATTAGTAACTGCCCTCATCGTGCTGGGAATAGCGCTCCTGACTATAGGGATGGTCAAGGGTTATCTTGATGCACAGGTACATCCCCCCCTTTCATCCCCCCTCTTTCAGGGGGGGGAAAGAGGGGGGGATGAGATAACACCGACCCCTT
>JBAWAP010000104.1:0-22580 GCA_049589355.1 Anaerolineae bacterium | reverse complement strand
CAGCAAGTCTTGGATAGCCTGAGATTGGCGCTGACGGGAGCACCCTATGTGCCCCCTGCTTTGAATGCTCAACCAGCGTTAGCAGGCTGAGCAGTTACCAAAAGCCGATCAATCAGGATGTAACTATCAATATTGCTCCAGCAACCCAGGCTTCGCTCATCACGATGCTGGGCGAAAAGACCACGATTATAGCAGACGGGTCTGGTAATGTGACAGTGACATCCACCAGTTCCCCAATTTATGTGAAAATAGGGGAGTAAAGAAGCTCATATACCGAGATCGCGTTTTCACGGGTGTGTATCTTCGTGAGCTGATGTCCGGAGGGGTGCATGTTTCCTGGTAGCATAGAACCTCGTGTCGTTGTGTTCACTTGTAACTGGAGCGCCTACAGTGCTCTGGAGACAGCCGGCAGCCAACGACTGGCTTATCCGGCCAACGTGCGCCCCATCCGGGTGATGTGCCTGGGACGGCTGCACCCAGGCCTCATTCTAAGAGCCTTTGAGCTGGGAGCTGATGGCGTGCTGCTCCTTGGCTGCCCGCCTGGAGAGTGTCACTACGAGTTCGGCAACCAACGGGCGGAGGAGCTCTTCAAAGAGACCAGGGCCATCGCCCATCTCTTGGGCATCGAGGATGAGCGACTGAAGCTGGATTGGGTGGGGGCAGGGGAAGGGGAGGCATTCGTCCAGAAGGTGACGGAGTTTTGTAGGTTGGAAGTTAGAAGTTGGAAGTTAGAAGTTGGAAGTCATTCAGTTCTCCAACCTCCAACCTCCAACCTCCAACTTCCAGAGATAATTAAGAACACCAAAGCCTATTATTGCCTGGAGTGTGGCAAGTGCACTTCGGTCTGTCCCATCTCGCGCCGGGAACCAGCCTACTCACCTCGCCTGACGGTGGAGAGGACTATCTGGGGTGAGGGGGAAGAATTGCTGACCGATGTTCTACTCTGGTCCTGTCTCACTTGCCAGCAATGCTCCGAGCGCTGCCCTTCGGATGTCCACTACGTGGAGTTCATCCGCAACCTGCGGGCCCTGGCGCGGGGGGTGGGCGAGGAAGGGCTCTGCTCTCACGGCGAGGCTATCCAGACCTGGATGCGGATGATGGCTTCGCCCGAGTTGAAGCAGAATCGCCTGGAATGGCTCGATGAGGATCTCAAGGTTTCAAATGACTCCGACACCGTCTACTTTGTCGGCTGCCTGCCCTATTACGACGTCCTTTTCAACAAGATCGGTGCCCAGGGGGTAGAGATCGTCCGGAGTGCCGTCCGGGTGCTCAACCGCCTGGGGATCGAGCCCATCGTCTTGGAGAACGAGCGCTGTTGCGGCCACGACCTTCTGTGGGAAGGGGACGTCGCCAACTTCCGCAAGCTGGCCGAGCTGAACGCGGCTATGCTGCGGGAGACAGGAGCCAAGCGCATCGTCACCACCTGCCCGGAGTGTGCCCGCACGCTAAAGGTTGACTATCCTGCCTATGCTTCGGCTAGGCTCAGCCCAAGCGTGGGCGACCTGGGGATGGAAGTCATGCACATCACCGAACTACTGGCCCAGAGGCTGGCGGAGGGCAAATCACGTATCACGCCTCATGCATCACGGATTGTAACATACCACGATCCCTGTCGCCTGGGACGGCACCTGGGCGTCTACGATGCGCCCCGGCAGGTGATCGAGGCCCTGGGGCTGGAACTGGTGGAGATGGAGCACAGTGGCAAGAATGCTTTGTGTTGTGGCACCAGTTGTTGGACCAATTGTGGGGCTATCAACAAGCAGATCCAGGTGGACCGCCTGCACGAAGCCCAGGCAACAGGCGCCGAGCTATTGGTCACCGCCTGCGCCAAGTGCCAGATCCATTTCAAGTGCGCCCTGGACGATGGGAGACTGGGTGAGAAGATGGGGATAGAGATCCGGGATCTAATCACTTTGGTGGACGAAGCGCTGATTTAGGGGTCGCAAGTCGCAGGTCGCAAGTCTCAGGTCTCAAATGGTAGTGCTAGGCAGGAGGGAAGATGCCAAAATCGAAACTCGAAAATCGAAAATCGAAAATGATCGTGGTCATCGGCATGGGATACGTCGGCATTCCTTGCGCGGTGCTTTTGGCCGATGTGCCCGGCCACCAGGTGATCGGAGTACAGCGCCGCTCGGAGCGCTCCGGGTGGAAGATTGACGTTTTGAATAAGGGTCTGAGTCCTTTTGATGGACAGGAGCCGGGGCTGGCTGATCTGATTGGCCGGGTGGTAAAGAAGGGGACGTTCCGAGTGACAGATGACATCTCGGTCTGCAAGGACGCTGACGTTATCTTGATTGACGTTCAGACACCGACAGATGTACAACGCAGGGTTCCCGAGTACCTCTCCCTGCGCGAGGTTAGCACCGCCGTAGGCCAGTACGTGAAGAGGGGCGCTTTGGTGGTCATCGAATCCACCGTCGCGCCCGGTACGACCCAGAACATCGTGCTCCCGATCCTGGAGGAGACCTCTGGCCTGAAAGCCGGCCAGGATTTCTACCTGGCTTTCTCCTACGAACGGGTGATGCCGGGCAAACTTCTCGAATTCATGGTGGATTTCCCCCGCGTGGTGGGGGGTATTGATGCCAGGAGCACGGAGTTGGCGGTGGAGCTGTACAGCACCATTGTCAAGTGGGAGATCACGGCCACCGATGTCCTCACCGCTGAGCTGGCCAAGACGGTGGAAAACGCCTATCGAGACGTCAACATCGCTTTCGCCAACGAGATGGCCCTGATCTGTGAGAGCCTGGGAGTGGACGTCTACGAGATGCGGGAGCTGATCAACGCCCGTCCGGATCGCCACATGCACCTCCCAGGAGCCGGCGTGGGTGGGCATTGCCTGCCCAAGGACACCTGGCTATTGCGTTTTGGGGTGAAAGAATACGGCTCCCGGGACGTGGACACGGCAATGATCACCTTGGCCCGCCGCATCAACGATGCCATGCCGGATCACATGGCGCGCCTGGTGGAGGAGGCGCTGGCTGAAGCCGGTAGGGAGGTCAAGGGATCGCGGGTGGCGGTTTTGGGAGTCGCCTACCTGGAGGATTCGGACGACGTCCGCAACACCCCGGCTCAGCCATTGATCGGCACTTTACAGGCGAGGGGTGCCTGGGTCATGGCTCACGATCCCTTTGTTTGGGGCTATGAGGGAGAGGAGCTGACTCGTGATCTGGACGAAGCTCTGCGCGGGGCCGATTGCCTGGCCCTGGTCACCAAACACCAGATGTACTTTGGGCTGGACCTGAAGCGCGTGAAAGGATTGATGCGCACGCCGGTCATCGTTGACGGCCGCAACGTCTTTAGCGCCAAAGCCTGCCGGGAAGCAGGTTTCATTTATCGGGGGATTGGGAAAGGATAAACGAAATCCAAAGCTCAAAGTCCAAAGTTCAAAATCCAAAGGTGGAGGTGCAGATGCTCAAGGAAGATTTACGCATCGGCGTTTTCGTCTGCGACTGCGGGCTGAACATCGCCGGCAGTGTGGACACCGCGGCGGTGCGGGAGTACGCGGCGACTCTGCCCGGTGTGGTGGTGGCGGTTCGCAACAAGTACACCTGCTCCGACCCCGGCCAGCAAGAGATCAAGCGCCGCGTGGTGGAACACAAGCTCAACCGGGTGGTGGTGGCCTCTTGTTCGCCCCGCCTGCACGAGCCTACCTTCCGCAACTGCATTCAGGAGGTGGGCCTGAACCAGTATCTTCTGGAGATGGCCAACATCCGAGAGCACTGCTCCTGGGTACACCTCCGCGATAGGGAAGCGGCTACCCGCAAGGCCGGGGACATCGTGCGTGTGGCGGTGGCGCGGGCCCACTGGCTCCTTCCCCAGACCGAGGAGCGGTTGCCCGTCACCGATGCCGTGCTGGTCATCGGCGGGGGTGTGGCCGGCATCCAGGCATCTCTCGATCTGGCCGACGCCGGCCATCAGGTCTATCTCGTGGAAAAAGAGCCCTCCATCGGTGGGATCATGGCTCAACTGGACAAAACCTATCCCACGATGGACTGTAGTATATGAATACTCGGTCCCAAGATGATGGATGTCGGTCGACATTCCAGGATCGAGTTGTTAGCCTACAGCGAGGTAGAGGACATCTCCGGCTATGTAGGTAACTTCAAAGTCAGGGTGCGCAAGAAGGCCCGTTACGTGGACGAGAAGGAGTGCACGGCCTGCGGCGACTGCGTCCCGGTCTGCCCAATCGTCAAGCCTGACGAATTCCAGATGGGCCTCTCCACCCGCCGGGCTGTCTACATCCCCTTTCCCCAAGCTGTGCCTTCATCGTACATCATCAACATGCAGGAATGTCTGGGCGACAACCCCATTGCCTGTGGTAAATGCATGGAGGCCTGCGACAAGCAGTGCATTGATTTCGACATGCGGGATGAGATCGTCGAGTTCGAGGTGGGAGCCGTAATCGTGGCCACGGGGATGGAAGCCTACGACCCCACGGAGATGGACGAGTACGGCTACACCCGTTACGAGAACGTCATTACCAGCCTGGAGTTCGAGAGGCTGATCTCCGCCGGTGGTCCCACTGAAGGCCATTTAGTCCGTCCCACCGATCGGCGGACGCCTCAGCGCATTGGCTTCATTCAGTGCGTCGGCTCTCGCTCTCAGGACGGGCGGGGCAACCCCTACTGTTCCAACATCTGCTGTATGAACACCGTCAAGGACAGCCTCCTGCTCAAAGACCACTACCCAGACACTGACATCACCGTGTTCTACATGGACATGCGGACCTTCGGTAAGGGTTTTGAGGACCTCTACATGCGCTCCAGGGCGGCGGGGGTCAAGTACATCAGGGGCTTGCCGGGCGAGGTGATGGAGGATCCCGAAACGCGTAACTTACAGGTCTTGGTGGAGAACACCACCGCTAGGCGGTTGGAGGAACACGAGTTGGACATGCTGATACTCTCCATCGGCGCCGTGCCCCGCCAGGACAGCGATGTGGTCAAGCAGCTCCTCACCCTCTCGCGTACCTCCGATGGCTTCTTCATGGAGTCGCATCCCAAGTTGAAGCCGGTGGACGCGCCCACGAAGGGCGTCTTCTTGGCCGGCTGTGCCGAGTCGCCCAAGGACATCAAAGACTCAGTGACCCAGGCCTCCGCTGCCGCCTCCCGAGCCGAGATCCTGTTGAGCGCACCCACAATCACAGTAGAGGCCATCACCGCCGTTGTGGACGAGGCGCTGTGCAAGGCCTGCGGGCTGTGCGCTCCGGTTTGTCCGTACGGGGCTATCGTCTGGGAGAAGAAGCAGCCGGCCCGGGTGATCTCGGCCGCTTGTGCGGGGTGTGGCACTTGTTCAGCCGAGTGTCAGTACGAAGCCATCACCATGCGCCACTTCTCCGACCAGGCCATCTACGCCATGATAGATTCTATGCTTGATGGAGATGGAGCTAAGCCGCCCATCGTGGCTTTTGCCTGCAACTGGTGCTCCTATGCAGGGGCAGACACAGCGGGGGTGGGACGCATGGAATACCCGCCTAACGCCCGCCTCATCCGCACCATGTGCTCCGGGCGGGTCAGCCCCGATTTCGTGTGGTACGCCTTCCGAAAAGGAGCGCCGGTGGTGCTGGTTTCGGGCTGTCACTACGCCGATTGCCACTACATCAACGCCAACCGCCAGACCGTGCGTCGCGTTGATGCTCTGTGGGAGGGTTTAGAGAAGCGGGGTGTGCGCCCGGAGCGCTTGCAGTTGGACTGGGTCAGCGCCGCCGAGGGCCAGAAGTGGGCCAGGGTGATGCAGGAACTGGACGAACTGTGGGCGGGGGTCACTGCGGAGGAAATGCAACAGACCTGCGAGGCGCTGAAAGAAGCTAAGACCCCCATCCGCAGCGCTCTGGACAGGGTGAAGGAACCTACGGCAGCCACGATGATTTGTATGCGCTGTGGGAACGAGTGGGCTGTGACCTACGACCCCGCCGCCGACGAGGAGCGCATGTGCTCTAAGTGTCGGAGCAACAGTGTGCGGGTGTTGATAGGGTAATTCAGCAGAGATAGCGGATAACGTCAAAGCCCCTCGGTTGTCACTTTGCCGAGGGGCTTTCTTACTTCTATTCCTGCGGTTCGGCCTCGGCTCCTGATTCCCCCTCTGTTTTTGGTGCTACATAGTCCTCCCCCTTCGGCGTCGGGGCCAGCAAGGTCTCGGCCACTTCTTTGAGCTTCAGCACTGCCTGTTCCGAGAACATGCCCACCAGACCGGACAGGGCGGCGAAGCCGAAGGGACTGGTTTGCTCGATGGTGGCCGCGGGGGAGAAGAACCCGCCTCGGATGACGAAATAGAACACGAGGCCCAGGGTTGAGCCGACGAAGGGCAACAGGATGTACATCGCCAGCCAGCTAAACACCAATTCCCGATTGCCGACGTACCAATAGAGCGACCGGAGTGCATGCACCAGACCGCCGAGGGCACCGGCCATGGCTACGATGAAGATCAGGCGGACCTCATCCGAAACCGAAAGTGTCCAGAAGATGAAGGCTACTGCCGAGGAGGTCGGAGCCGACCCCGCAGTCGGGGCTGGGGGAGGCCAGAACTGCACCAGGCTGTATAGCAGGAGGGCGGAGGCCAGGATGAGATAGGCTGTGATCAAGACAATCCCAACCGGGCCTACGAGGTTCGCTCCTACCCCAGTACGCGTTGGCATGGCAGTTTCTTTTGGCTCTTCTTTTGCTTCTGTCGTCGTGTTGAGTTCCTCAGTCATTTTTTCTTTCTCCTGTATTGTTATTTATGTGGAGGTGTAACTTCACCGTTCACTTGGCTTGATACGATGGATTCAGGATATCCAGCTCATACTCTACTCCTTTTTCCTTCAGCGTCAAATTGTCGAGCGTCTCATGGGTCCCTCTTCGTAATATGTTTGGTGTGGAACGCCAGCGCCAGCTTGCTTCTCACTTGACTTGATCGGCAATATCACCTGCTGCTCTCGAAGCAAGCCTTGCACCGCCTCCTTTTCCGTCTCGTGGATGGGGAAGATGGCAGTGAAGCCAGCCATCCGGAAGATATCATAGACGCGGGGGCTGAGGCAGCACAGCTTGAGGTTACCGCCCTCTCCTCGTGCTCTCTTGATAGCCACCAAGAGCACTCGCAGACCAGTGCTTGAGATGTAGCTGACCCCATCCAGGTCTACCACGATCTTGCTTTTTCCATCAGCCAGGAGAGACATAAGATCCGCTTCCAACTGGGAGGCGGCAGCGGCATCCAGACGGCCCTCGGCCTTGACGACGCATATCCCTTCATCGAACGTTGACTCCCGGACGATCATTGGCATCTCCTCTTGACCATCGTCAACTTGTTGCCCTCGGCGTCGAAGCGGAAACAAACCTCATCCATGAGTTGGCGCATAAAGTGGAGGCCCAGCATCCCCTCCCGGCGTTCGGCCAGGCTGGATGTGAAGTTCGGTGGGGGAACGGCCTCTGGATCAAAGGGGCGGCCGTGGTCGCGGATGGTGACCACGAAATCGCCGTCCGCAAGCTCGCAGCGGAGGACGATTTCGCCCTTCCCTTCCCCCCCCATAGCTGTGCTGGATGACGTTGGTGCAGGCCTCGTCTACAGCCATCTGCACCTCGAAGGTGGCTCTCTCGTCCAGGCCCGAAGATTGGGCCGCCTTGATGACGAAATCAGCGATGCTTGCCAGGTTCTCCAGGCGGCCATCCACCGTCAACTCCCAACGCTTGGGCATTGTCTCTCCTCTAAAGGCACTTTAGCACTACCAGGGTGAAATCGTCGAACTGAGGCTCTCCACCAATGAAGGCAGTCACCTCTTCATTGATCCCCTCGATCAAGCCCTGAGGCTGCTGGCCCAGGAGCCTCTCAGAAGCGCTTCGCGTGACGGTCAGGAAGGCGAAGTAGAGCAGGGCCAGGAGGGCGGTGAGGGAGGAGTAGACCATGCCCTGGCTGATGAGTCGCTCCAGCCGGAAGAACCTGTACTTGACGATGGCGTAGGCGATGGATGCAGGGAAGAGGATGAAGAAAGGAGTTATCACCTGCACGCCGACGACGGGGTACCAAGTGGAAACACCCCCCCCAGATCCCGCCGGGGACGAAGGCGATGGCGCTGGCCCCCAGGATCACTTTGGCCTGCCGACGGACGGGGGCTGACTGTGTCCGCCGATAGGTGTAAGCCATCAACGCCAGGACGAGGATAACGCCCAGGGCACCCCAGGCGTAGGCCAACCGCTGAATGGCGAGGCGTACCATGGGGACAGTGAAATAGATCAGGGAGAAGCAAGGTGCGGATGTATATCGGCATACACTCGTCAAGCAGGAACCGCAACGAACGTCTCCTCAGCCAGCATTTGGGCGGCAAAGGCCAGGCAAGCTCTCACCTGCTCCAAGGTGACCTCGTAGGCTTCGCCCACTTCTTCCCAACTGGCACCCCCAGCCAGTGCACCCACGATCACCTCCACCGGGACTCGCGTCCCTTTGATGACCGGTTTGCCGCCTTTGATCCTGGGATTGATTTCGATCAGTTTTTCCCATATTCCCTCAGCTCTCTCCATGGTCTGAACGCGAGCTACGGCTGGTCGTTTCGCGGTTCCTAGTTTTGCCATAGTTATCCTTCTTTCAAGTGATCACACCCTCAATTCACACATTTCAATGTGTGGTATCCGCATGAACCGCAGACTCTCTTGCTTTTGGGGTACTACACTTTGAAAAGTGTAGTTTGCAACTAATCCTGATTCCGGTGTCATTCACTTTCGATAATCTGGCTCTCAGCTTCTGGATACAGGGCATCAATCTCTCCCTGCAATCTGCACTCTACGTGCCGAACATCGCCACGGTCGCCCCTACTTCGGCGTGACCTGGATTTGCACGCTGGTCATATTCTTCTCCACGACCGTTAGGACATTGAGCCGTTTTGATCCTGTGACCCATGCACCTATTCCCGGTAACGACCCGTCATCCTGGCGCGTCCAACCATTCTTCTCCAGATAATCCCCGTAGAACTTGACCACCTGCTCTGGCGACAGGTTGGTCCGAAAATTGGTGATGATGTCCAGGTGCTGGCAATCCTTAGCATCGGGCGGCAAGGGGAAAGGCAGTTCTTGTGGATCACATTCGAGGTAAGCTGGCACTTCGGTGGGTTGGACAACTACAGACGGCTGGGTCGGTGCGGAAGCAGGCGGTTGGGTTGGCGCACACGCGTTCAGGAGCCAAATGCTCAACGAGATGAGCAGTCCGAGACGAACATGGGTTGATAAGGACATAAGTTTCCTCCATTCGATTACGAGGGAGGCACGCCTCATGAGCGTACCCCTTGATCAACTGTCGTTTCTGTGGACAGGCTTGCCTTCGGGCCACCTGCATTGATCCAATGCGATGTGAGAGCAGATCAGGTCTTTCAGCTAACGGGTACTTCTCCTTCTCACCGCTTTACGTGCTCCGTCCGCATCGCCTGTCCCGCAAGTGTTGGAGCGTGATGGGTATGACCGCAACGCTCATGCTGGCTGACCACTCCCCACGCTACTTCCGGGATGACAGTACGTTCACTTGAGCCAACCAACGTGCCAAAAAGCGGGCACGGTGGGGTGGTGTAGAGTAGAGAGCAGGTTCGCCCTTCCAAGTTCTCACCGTGTCTTCCCTGGCCTTCGCCTCCTTACGCCAGGCTCGGCTCCCTCTTGGCCCACTTGCGTGAGTACACACTGACGATGCGGCAAGCCTTGCCCTGAGCTTGCCGAAGGGTTCACTTTATGTTATGGACTGCTGAGTTGTGATGACATCGTTTCTGTGTTCGGGTCACCCCTAGACAGGATGGTCATTACAAGGCCGCTTGGACGTTACCTCGACTGGTCTTGCACCAGTAAGTTGATTGAAGTTTATCTGGGCACGCCGGGGCGCGGGTGTGTTCAAAGGATTTCTTCGATTGCCTCAAGAATGCGAAGAATGTCAGCGGGCACGCTCACATACTCACAAATATCCAAGGCGGATAACTCAATACCCGTTGTGTTCCGGAAAGCTTCGTTCAGAGATCGCAATGCGTCTTTGCCTGATACGCTCTCACAGAGCCATTCTTCGTCTTCAAAGAGTGTCTCGAATCTTTTCTCGGCCTCGGCATGTTTAGTCTCAGGTGCCAACCCTTTTGATGGTCCCTTTTCAGCCTGAGGAATAAACTTGTGCTTGAGGGCATCATGTACCAAAGGGCTATTTGCCCACTGCCTAACTGCATTGCGTACATCTTCAGGGCTTGGAATCTTCTGAGACTTTGCGCCGTCTGCTGTGATCTTTGCCTGGTATGCCTGTGAAATAGCTGTCGGGTCGAGCAAGTAGTTTTCAATCTCTTTCCGCGCCAGTACAAACACTCTCGCACCCCTATCTTGTTTCTCACGGAGTTTTCGCGGCACGTCTTCGATGAGCCGCGTGTAGTCTGCGTCGCGCACAGCCACGATCCGCACGTCGCCAGCCAAGTATGCAGAAAGCAATCGCTGATATCCTCCAACCTTGTCTTCGTCACCCTCTTTGAAATTGAAGGCCGGCTCAAGCAGTGAACTTGAGAAAATAGCCTCCTTGTGCACCTTGGCTGCGAGCCTTCTCAAAATTTCAAGGTCTGATTCTCCTTCGAGCCAGAGGATTACCTTGACATTTCTGAGTTGCAATGCTTGGGCTTTGGTCAGTGCGCCGAGGCGCTCCAACAGACGCGTCGCGGAGGTTGGAAGTCTTCCTGCCGAGTCTCGGCGATCAACCCAGCGAATGCACTCAACCGGAACTGCATCAATGAAGTCTGGCGCGTGGGTGGCGAGGACTATCTGTTGTCCTCCTTGAGCCAAGTCGTGCAGCGACTTTGCTACTTGGGACTGAAGCGACGAGTGTAAATGTGCGTCGGGTTCATCAATAAGAATCAGCTTGGCCCCACCCAATTCACTCACCAGACTGACCGAAAGTAGCGTACTCAGTCCACCGCCACCACTAGCGATGTCATAGACTTCCTCGTCATGCTTAAAAAGTATCTGGACAGTGTCGTCAATCCGTGAAAGGGCAGGCTCAAGAACTTCCGCCCAAGGCAAATTATCTTTCAGTTTCGCCATGGCATTTCGGAAACCCGACTTGTCGGAATCATATTGCCAAAAGACGAAGTTGCGCCAAACATTTGCTAGATGACCTTGGGCTCTCTGACTTTCCAGGTTGTTAAAGTCCATATGCCTCTCAGGAGCCTGGAGTGCCCCAATTGGGCGAAGTAACTCAGGGACCAGCCCGTAGATCGACTTGACCTTTTCCCTGATCTCTGCTTCAGTAAGTGAGCCTGATAGCACTCTCCCCGCCGTTGTATCGAACAGGTCTGTTCCCAGCATGTCCACACGCGAGGACTTTACACAACAGGAAAGCCCAACGTCGTAATCTACTATTAACTCGAGAGGTTGGTCCAGTTGGCGATGAAACCAAAGGTCTTCAGCCTTCGCTTGCGAAATACCGAAACGGAGAACCTCCCCGAAATTGAAATGCCACTGGGGCGAATCAAGTTGTGGCTGATCCTTGCTCCCAAAGACCCTGCGGAAAGCCAGTTGGGCCATGTAAAGGGCTTCCAGGATTGTCGTCTTTCCAGCGCCGTTCTCTCCCACTAGCACCGTGAAGTTACCAAACTCGATTTCGAAGTTGCTGAATCCCTTGAAACTTTTTAGTGTTAGCTTTCGGATCATAGCCATTGCTGGACTCCTCAGTCAAAAAGGGTGACAAACCAAATAGATACCCACAATGGGCATTGCGGGTATCCCACCCGCGCCTCTAATGCAATATCTGCGACAGGAACAACTTGGTGCGGTCGTGTTGCGGCTTGTTGAAAATCTGGTCAGGCGTGCCTTCCTCGATGAGTTGCCCGCCGTCCATGAACGCCATCCGATTCGCGCCACCGCGCAAACGCTGTAGCCTAACACCGTTGGCGGAATTGCTACGCCTCTTTGGAAAATCCACTTCCCATCCGCCAATGGCGTGAGGCGTGTGTTATGCGCCGTCTGAAATCACCGAAGAATGATGGCTAATGTGAGAACCACCCCAACTAGCACAATTCCGATGTGTAAACCGAGCCAGAGGTCGTGCAAGCGGACTTTTGTCAATACTCGAAACTTAGCCGCATGGTCGGACTTGGCCATCTCCCTAAGTTGCAAGAGTTGAACATCTGGACAGAGTTCAGCAATCTGTTTGCGCCAGAACTTGGTTATATTGATGTGGAATTCTCCACGTTCGTAGAGTTTCGCTGAGGTCAGTGCGCCGTAGAGGCCAAGAGGAATAAGTAGAATAGCAAGAGGAAGAGAATCAGCGTTCAGCCCCTTCTGCACAATGATGACAAGCACTGCTGACGCAATAGTGAGAACGAAATTTGTGATAGTCGCCCGCTGATTTTCAGACTGTCTTCTTTGAGCCCACTCCTCTTCGCAGAATTTGATTAGGACTTCTACTTGTTTTTCTGTGGGTAGTTTTTCTACAGACATAGACATGGCATGGTTCTCCTCTTCGTAAGTCATGGGATGGCGTATAACTTACGTTTCACGACACAAAAGTGTCGGGAATCACCACCATTTTACCGTGCTTCCCGCAATACTTGTGTCGGGAATCCAGGGGAGAGTGTTTCTCTCCCATTGGATTTCTGAGGCTGTCAATGGACAAGAGGCTTCTCACCCGCCCAGGCATGTATCCTATCCACCCAGCAACAGCTTGAGCTGGCGCGCGGTTTTCCACGGCCTGGCCCTGCCAGTGGTTGTTGGCGAAGGCCGCCTCTGCCTGGAAAGCGGCAATGGATAGAAAGCGGATGAGCAAACACACTGCTTAAGGCTGGACATCAGCATCCCTATGGGAAATACCTGTAGATGTCCTTTCGGTGCAGGAATCGAACAAAGGTCACTACATCCCCTTCTACGGCGAGACCAACCCGATAGTCACCAACTCTTATGCGGTAATACTTGCTCCAGCCTTTTAGTCGTTCGAGGTTGGGTATCTGACCCAGACTCTGTGCCTGCTCGACGGTCTCAATGACTGCTTTGGCACGATGGAGCAAATCTTTGTCTTTGATCTTGCGAAGGTCTTTTGTGAAACTCTCTTTGAACTGCGTGTTCATGAGCCAGCTTCAAGCACTTGGAATACTTCTTCACGGCTGACTGTTGGTGTTTGCTCACCTTCTTGGATCGCGTACCCTAAGCCAATATCCAATAATGCTTCGCTGAGCAAGTCGGCCAGCCAGTCTCGCCTTTCCTCGAAGACTTCCAAGACGGCTGTCTTGACTACGTCTTTCAGTCTGGCTTCGTCAACTGCTGTAATATTCATCGTGATCTCCTTAGCATAGGTCCCATCTTCCAAATAGACGGGAGGCTTCTCATCCGCTCAGGCGTGTATCTCACCCACCCAGCAACAGCTTGAGCTGGCGCGCGGTGTCTACGGCCTGGCCCTGCCAGTGGTTGTTGGCGAAGGCGAAGGTTTTCTCTGCTTGCTCGTCCAGGCTTTGGATCTTGGGGACCCACTCGTAGAGCTCCTCGGTGGTGTAGGTGTAATCGTAGCGCTCCCAGGACTCCTCGTGCTGCCACCACTTGGCGGCGTTGCGGCCATGAAAACGCACGTAGGCCACCGGGCCGGTGACCTCAGCGATGGGGGGGATCAAGCCTTTGAGATGCGGCTGGTCCACACAGCAGAAGCCCAGATTCAACTCGCGCAGCAGATCGAAGATTTCCGGCGAGACCCATTCCCTGTTGCGGAACTCCACCACCACGGGCAACTCACCCATCCGCTCGCGGAAAACACGCAGATACTCCCGGCTCTCCTCGTTATTGTGGAAGGAGTAGGGAAATTGGGCCAGGACACAGCCGAATTTGTCCGCCTCCAAAAGGGGCCTTAACGCCGCACAGAACTCGGCGAAGACCTTCTTGTTGTCCTCCCGCTCGTGGGTCATCTGCTGGGTTGCCTTGACGGTGAAGATAAAGCCCTCAGGTGTCTTTTTCTCCATCCCCTCCAGCGTCCAAGGGCTGGGGACCCGATAGTAGGTGAAGTTGATCTCGCTGGTTTGGAACTCCTGAGCATAGAAGGATAGCCATTCCTTCTTGGGTAGATCCGACGGATAGTAAGGGCCTACCCAGTCATCGTAGCTGTAGCCACTAGTGCCGACGTAGATCATTTCCCCTCACTTCTTGTAACGATAAACGATGCGGCCGCGGGTCAGATCATAGGGTGATAGCTCTACTAGCACCGTATCGCCTAACAGGATTCGGATATAATACATCCTCATCTTGCCCGAGATGTGGGCCAAAACCTCGTGTCCAGTTTCTAACTGGACACGAAACATGGCGTTTGGCAAGGCTTCCATCACCGTACCCCTGACTTCGACAACATTTTTTTTGGCCTTTTCTGATCTCTTGCCCTTCTTGGCCACGTTCTCTCTCCTCCTTAAGCTGGTACATTGGGAAACTGGTAAATTGGTAGAGTAGTTGATCAATCTACCGATTTACCAATCTACCAATCTACCGATTTACCAATCTACGAATCTACCAACCCCAAGTCCTCGGTCGAAAGCGGCTCGATTGAGGCGTCGACGCTGAGCTCTGTCGAAGCGCTCGCCGAAGTCTCATCTGGTGCGCTGACGAGCACCTCGCGAGAGCGCCCATCGTCTTTGAGGGCGCCTACTACTCCCCGCTCCTCCAATTGATCCATAATGCGGGAGGCCCTTGGATAGCCAACGCGCAGCTTCCGCTGAAGGAAGGAGGCCGAAGCACGATTATACCTTTTAACCATCTCGATGGCCTCTTCCAGAAGCTCATCTTCTTTCTCCTCTTCCATTACCTCCTCCCAAGGCGGCTTTTCCTCCCCTAGCCAATCTGCCGCAGCCTCTGCTCGCCAGAATTGTACCACCCGCTTTATCTCCTCATCGGACACGAAACAGCCCTGGATCCTGACCAGCTTGCTGGAATCCGAGGCCATGTAGAGCATGTCTCCCTCTCCCAGGAGGCTCTCAGCCCCAGCCGAATCGAGGATTACCCGGGAATCCACCTGAGAGGTTACGGTGAAGCTGATGCGAGCCGGGAAGTTGGCTTTGATCAGCCCTGTCACCACGTCTACACTGGGCCGTTGAGTGGCTATGATCAGGTGAATCCCCGTGGCCCGGGCCATCTGGGCGATGCGGCATATCAGCCACTCTATTTCGTCTGGCGCGAATAGCATCAAATCGGCCAACTCGTCAATGAGGACTATGATGCAGGGCAGGCGTTCATGAGGGGACTTCAACTTGTGATTATAGTCCTCCAGGTGGCGGGCCCCTGCTTCAGCGAACTTCTTGTAACGCTCCTCCATCTCCCGGGTGACCCATTTGAGCACCCCGACGACGCGCTCCACTTCGGTCTCCACCCCACTCAAGAGATGGGGGAGCCCTTTGAAGCGGCTGAGTTCCACCATCTTGGGGTCTATCATCACCAGGCGCAGATTCTCGGGCGTATTGTTGCAAACCAGGCAGGTGGTGATGGAGTTGATACAGACGGACTTGCCCGAGCCGGTTGCTCCAGCGATGAGGAGGTGAGGCATGGTAGCCAGGTCTGCTACCACTGGCTGGCCGGCTACTCCCTGCCCCAGGGCGATTTTAAGCTTGGAATCCAAGCGACGAAACTCTTTGGATTCCATCACCCCTCGCAGAGAGACCAGCGAGATCTCTGAGTTGGGCACCTCGATCCCCACTATGGCGCGGCCAGGCACAGGGGCCTCGATGCGAATGGGAGAAGCGGCCAGGGCCAAAGCTAGGTCGTTAGCCAGCGAGGTGATCTTGCTAACCCGTATCTTCCTTCGCCTGGTACGACCATCGGCCCCCGTGCTCTCGATGTATCCCGGCTCGACACCAAACTGGGTCACCGCTGGCCCCTGGCTGATCTCAGCCACCTTGGCTGGTACCCCAAAGCTGACTAATGTCTCCTCGATGACCCTTGCCCGGCGGCGTGTGTCTTCCTGGCTGAAGACCTGGGGGGAGAATGCGTCAAGGAGATCGGGGGGGGGCAGATGGAACTGCCGCTTCCTGGGGGCAGGGGGCTTTTGCTCTTTCCCAGGCTTTACCTCCTGCTGTGGCTCGACGGCAGGAACAGGGGCCTCTGGCTCCCTGATGGTCACCTCTGCTGAGGATTCCTCGTGCTTTTCCACCGGCGGTGGGGCCGACACGGTGACGGGGGCGGGGCGACTGTAGAGGGAGATAGCTCTAGCTATGGCTGCCTTAGCTCCCGTCTGAACACTGGCCCACGAGACACCAAAGGCCATAGCTAGCCCCAGGCTCAGGATCACCAGGAGCATCAATAGAGCGAAGGGCCATCCCAAGGCACCGATCAGGAGGCTGGAGACGGCCCAACCCACGAGGCCACCGCCCCCGCCGCTTTCGGCCAGGCGCAAAGGATCCTGGCTGAAGGACAGCAGATGGATTAGGGCCAGACCAGCTACGAAGATGATCTCCAGGCCGATGATTGTCTTCCAACGGGCCTTCGGCCCTTGCCCCAGGTTGCTGAGCAGCAGGGATATGCCGGCGGCTGCTAGACCTACGGCCACGAGGTAGGCCCCCCAGCCGAAGACACGGCGCAGAAACCTCGTCCACCAATCGCTCAGCGCACCGGAGGTGATCGAGAATAGGCCAAGAATGGTGATTACGGCCAGGGCCAGCACCAGAAGGCCCAGGATCTCCCGCTGGAGAGGCCTGAGGTTAGCGTTTAATTGCTTCCAGAAGGGCTCTTTCTTAGATTGCTTACGCGCCATGTTAGTTGATTGGTGGCTCGGCGAAGTAGAAATCGTCCGAGCACACATTGCTTTCCTCTAGTTGCTCTTCCCAATCTTGCCGAAGGCTGAGCCCCAGGCGGTGGTTAGCGCTGTCAATGTTCAAGATCTGAGCGGTGACCACGTCGCCTTCGTTAACCACGTTCCGAGGGTGAAGGAAATTCCCCTCGGCCAACTCGGAGATGTGGATCAGTCCTTCCAAACCCTCCTCAATGCGGGCAAAGGCCCCGAAGCTGACCACATTGGTGATGGTGCCCTCCACCATTTGGCCCACCTGGTAGCGCTCCTCCACTGTGGTCCAGGGGTCTGGCTGCAGCCTTTTCAGGCTGAGGCCGATCTTCTTCTCTTCCCGATTGACATTGATAACGTAGACCTCTACATCATCCCCACTTCGGAGGACGTCACTTGGATGCGCCACTCTCCCCCAAGACATCTCAGAGATGTGAATCAGCCCTTCCGCTCCCCCTAGGTCTATGAAGGCGCCGAAGGAGCAAAGATTGGTGACCCGGCCCCGCCTGATGTCGCCCTCGCATAGCTCAGTCAATAGCTGCGCTACCAGTTCCTCCTTAGACACCGCTGCTCGTTCCGAGAGTATAAGTCGGTTGCGATCCTTGTCCATCTCGATGATCTTGAGTGAAAGGTCATCTCCCACTCGGCTGGCCAACTCGGCTGTCCTCTCTTCGTATTCCAGATGGTTTGGTGAATTGACAAGCTGGGAAGCTGGTATAAAGCCTCGCAGTTCATTCAACTGAACCAATAGGCCACCACGATTGTAACCCGTAACCTGCAGGTCTAGGGTCTCGTCATTCTCGAAGCTTGCCTGGGCTAGTTGCCAATCACGTTCAAGTTGAGCTTCATCAGCTAAGTGAGCGACGCTCTCTCCTAGCTCCAATTGCCCATAAGATATCCGCTCGGCCTGATCTATACCTGGCCCTAGGCCGAGCCCGCGCCAGACTTCCTCTCCTTCCACAGGCGGCACAGCACTGGTGGGTCTCTCTCCCTCACGTATGAGTGCCTGCCAATAATCCTCTTCTAGTGGCTCTTCTCTAAGATCTTTACCCAATTCCGATTCTTGATTCATGACTTGCCTTTCTCCTTGTATAAGAGCCTGTTCGAAGGCTCACTGGCCAATATACAAATCCATTTCCCGCGAGCAGTCAAGGATTCGCCAAATCGTTCTCTGCCTCACCTCCTTCCAATTTCAGCAACAAAAAAACCTCGGTTAACCCAACTCCACCAAACGCCGTAAGGGGCAGCAACCGAGATTTTTGACCTGCTTACCCTCCGAGGAAAAGGTGCTTACCTCACTTTGTGGAGGGTGCCAACAGTTACCCGAGCTTTCTAAACTAGCTGCCAGTGGAATAAATCCCTAGACGTTCGCCAGTGAAGGATTCCATTGAATCTGTGTCAAAGCATACAAAGCAGTGAGTAATTGAAAGCAATCCTCACATTGCCTATTATATGTGATCTAACTGCGATTGTCAAGATATGTTCTCGGGTCGGCTAAGAGGGCCCAGGGCCCTCCTCACGCCTGGCCCTGTGCTCAGTTGCTCCCTGTTCCATGTCGGCTATTGTCTTGGCAACCTCCTCGATGGCCACCCGCTGTTTGCGATAGAGGTCCGATTCGCTCATGGCCAGGCGCATAGCGATGTCCTTCACTCGCAAGCCCTGGATAAACTTCAGCTCCAAGATGTTGTACAATATCCACTCAGCGGTAGTCATACGGCGCTCGCCCTCAGGCTTGAGGGCCTCGATGGCCCGGTCGAGGACGGAGCGCAGGGCTTTCGCCGGGTTGCCGTCGTTCTCTTCCAGGGCCCTTTCCACGACTTTGAGATTGAGGAGGGGACTCTTCGTCAGTTTGGGCCCGCCCCAGTAGTGGTTGAGAGCGTCCCAGACCCATTGCTGGAAATCGGGGCCGTAGAGGGGACCCTCTTCGATGGTCTCCAACCCCGGTGAGCCGAGATAACGAATGGTGCCCCGCCAGCGTTGGATATACTCGATCTGGGGGATGATCCGTCGCAGGGCGTCGAAGACCCCCTGCTGGAGGTGCCGATCCTCCAAGGCTAACTCGGCCTGGGCTATCAAAAGGCGGATGACTTCGAGCTCATCCTCCGTCAGGTCCGGCTCAGGAAAGCGCGCATCTACTCCCAGGACACCCAGAGTGGATTCCCGAGACTCAGTTCGCAGGGGCAGTAACCAGTAGCCGTTGTGAACGACGAAGTCGCTGTTATCCAATTCTCCACTGTTAGAAGGGGATTGGGCCAGGGCTATCAGATCAGCCGAATTCAGCGCCAGGCGGGAAGGGCTAAACGGGCCGCAAAAGGCTTCCACGCAGGGCTCTCCTCCGGCCATCACCGCCACGAAGCCCCTTTGAACTCGAAGCAACTCGCAGAGAGCGGTCAGCACGTTCTCCAGGAACTGCTTCAAGTCAGTGGTGGTCAGCAACCGTTTGTCCAACTCCTGGATCCAGGTGATCTCCTCGCGATCCTGACGGTAAATGAGGCGATCAATGAAGGGCTTGGCCAGGTTTATGAAAATCTGCGACGTGACGATTAAGCCGACGAGGGCAAAGATGAGCACCATGTCGCGAGGCAAGCCAAAGATGCGCTCCGCCTGGGGGATGGTCAGCATCAGAATAATGGCACAGGTGGCCACGAAAGGCCCTCTGAGGAGGTAGTGGATGAAACTGTGCTTGATCACGCGGTCGGGGGTGAGGACGCCGAAGTAGGCCACGCTGTAGGCCATGACCACGATCATCAGGGCCACCCCGACGTTACCGGCCAGAGAGAGAAACAGGACAATCCCTGGCATAAGAGGGGAGGGCATGCTAGCTGCCACCAGATAGGGGAAGACACCTAGTCCTGGCGCGGCGAAGGCCATACCCAGGTAGGTCATGCGGCGTCTGGAGGTTGAGGTGAGGCAGCGTTGGCGAGCGCGTCGGATATTTTGCGCTCCCCAGGCCACGGTAAGCAAGAAGTAAAGAGCAAATACCCAGAAGAGGGGACCGGCGGCCAGGTGGGAGATCTGGGGCAGGTGCCGCCCGTCGTGAACCAGGAGGTCGGTGGATACGGCCAATCCAAAGAGAAGGGCGCTTACTAAGTAACTGGCGAGGACGGCCCGCCAACGCCAGGGTGAGGTGAGGTTAGTTGTCCTGAGGAGGGTATCGGAGAAGTGGAGATAAGCAGCCGGGACAAAGGCGATGCCCAACCACTGGAAACGGAGCCAGGGGATGGCTGCCTCCAGGGTCTCGATTCTGGGAAGCGCAATGTCACCTACATAGACGACGGTGACGAAGGCGATGAGGGCACAGAACGAGCGGGCCACTGCGCTGCGCAGGTTGTGGGTGAGGATGTAGACCAGGAGGGAGAAAGCGATGATCACGATGGCCGAGGACAGGATCAGGTTGGCGAAGGCCAGTATTGAGGGCAGATCGAGAGAGATTTCCACTACGTTCTCCAATTACGACTTGTTGGAGAAACCAGGTTTTTTCCCAAAAACCTGGTTTCTGATCAAGCTATATGCTACGAGCGAAGAACAGAGCGATGTCTTGATTGGTATAGTAGCGATCGTTGAAACCGCAGAAAACGAGGCCATTCTTTTGGCAGAAACAGATGGCGGGATAATTCTTGGTCTGGATCTCCACCATCAGCCTCTTGAGACCATGCTGGCGAGCCCACTCAGTGGCCCTCTTGAAGAGTGCTGTTCCGATGCCCTGGCGTCGGTGGTCCCTGGCTACAGCCAAATTGTCTACCCAGCCCGTAAGGTGCCAGGACTGCACAGACATGTCCAGGTAACCACAGACCTCGCCGTCCACTTCAGCGACCAAGAAGCACTCGCCCCGCCGCCAGCTCTGCAACAGATTGTCATAATCCTTAGGGTACTTGACCCGCATGGACCGAGGCAGTCTGGTAGTGCGGAAGATCACGGCAACTTCTCCAACTCCCTCGCTTTCCTCCATCTGCCAGACGTGATTGGTCACATAGGAGTGATCGAGTTCGAGGCAAGCTTTCAAGTCGGTCAGGTCGGCGGGACGGACGATCATCGCTGTTTCCCCCAATCGCTGATGATAGATGCAAGGGCACGCTGATATTTTATCACCTTAAGCTCAAAAGCGCAAACTCAATAGAAAAACAGGTGGGGAATGTGTCCCACCCGCTTGGATGAAGTCGTCTCGTCTATCAGCTCTGTCAGGTCGTGGCTTCAAGCCTTCACAGAGAAAACTAGGGCTCGCCCGTCGCCCACCATCAGCCAGAGCTGGCTGCCGACCATACGGTAGCCCGTCACGTCCTTCAAGGCAACCAGGTAGCGCTGCTCCTGCTCCATCACGCCCTCGGGGGTCGGGCAATCCCTCTCCGTGGCGGCGACGTCGCCGAAGGCGAGCGAGATACCGTCCAGGGTGTACGCCGCCCCGTAGGCATTGCAGCCCGCCGAACCGCCCGCCGTGCCGCCTTCGAGGGCGAGGGTGATCTCGGTTCCCTCCAGCACCGTGTTGGGGTCCGGCACAGGGACAACCTCTCCTTCGATCCACCTTTCCCCGACAATGGATAGCAGGGACCAGGTCGGGCCCTCGAGGGCGGGCCGGGCTGTCTCAGGCAGGGGTTCGTAGGCGAACACCTGGCCGCGCTCCGTCGTGATCTGGAGCCTGCCCTGCGCAAGGCAGGTTTGGGTCGGAGAGCCCAGCGTGGTGGTGCCCTGGATTGCCTCGTCCTGGCAGGTCCGCCCTAACCAGGCCTCGAAGACAAGACGCAGCTCATGACCGACCGTCTGGTAGGCTGAGATATACGCCTCGCATTTGGAGTACTCAACGAGCCACTTGTCGTCGAGGAAGGCGAGGGTGGTCTCCGAGCCTTTGATGGGCGCCTGGCCATCCACTGAGACGAGCTGCCAGCCGGTGCCCTCCAAGTCTGCGGATTCCTCAGCACATTCGGCCTGCCGGGCATAGATGAGGACCGTCTCCCCGGTGGCGTCCTGGAGCTCCAGGCGGTCCTCGCTCAGCCGGTAGGCGGCAGCGCTCGCAAACGCGGCGATGTACGCCTGCTCCTGCTCCATGACGCCCGCAGGCGTAGGGCACAACTGGACGGTCACTGCCATGCCGATGATCTTCAGGGTCCCCTCGTCGGTCGCAGTGTACTTGCCGCTGTCGGGCCCACCTCCGTAGTAGTTGCAGCCCGTGTAGCCGCTGTACCACGCCTCTCCGAACTCGAGGCTGATGGTTGTGTCCGGTAGGAGGGGCTGGCCCTGCAGCGACGTGAGCACCCACCTGGTGCCAGGAAGGACACTCCCCGTTGTGGGTGGCGGCACCCTGGCAAAGGCCAGGATCGTCCGGCCTTGGGCGTCGTCGAACTCCAGGCGCTCCTCCGTCGCCCGGTAGGCGGCAACCTTGGCCAGTGCCTCGAAGAATGCGGCCTCTTGTTGCATGATGTCCGGCACCTCACACGTGTCCCGCGTCCGGTGGATCTCCGGGACCTGGAACCGGTTGCCGTCGGCGATATAGTCAACGCCGTACGAGTTGCAGCCTGCATCCCCTTGCATGTAGCTCTCCGGATAGAAGGCCAGGGTGATGGCTGAGCCCTCGACCGGGCTGTTGCCGTTCAAGGAGGTGAGCGCCCACTCGGTGTCGTCGAGGATTCGGAGAGGGGCTGAGGTCGGGGTCTCTGAGACCGGCAGATGGGCCGTTTCTTGCGGGCCACACGCTGCAAGGACCGCTGTCAACGCCATTACGAAAAAGATCACTGTCATTTGCCTGATGTGCACCATGTCTTCCTCCTCTACTTGTGCACGATTCCGTCCATCACCCAGTAGGGCCCTGGACACTGTTCCGGCAACGGCTCGCGCAATTGGCGTTCCCAATCTGTCACTCCGGCCGCTGTCAGGCTGATCTGTTC
>JBAWAP010000103.1:0-23504 GCA_049589355.1 Anaerolineae bacterium | reverse complement strand
CAGAACATCCGCGTCAACTGCCTCTGCCCCGGCGACACCGACACGCCCATGCTGCGTGATGAGGCGCGGCAGCTTGGCAAATCAGAAGAGGACTTTTTGGCAGAAGCCGCAGATCGTCCGTTGCGGCGCATCGGCAAGCCGGAGGACATCGCCCAGGCGGCGCTTTATCTGGCAAGTGATGCCTCTTCTTTCGTCACCGGCACAGCCCTGGTGGTGGATGGCGGTGGGCTGGCAGGATAACGTTATATCAACAGTTAGACGGCCCGATTGAGAATGAAGCTGATTTCTTGGAATATCGCGCACCGGGAAGAAGCATGGCGTCGCCTCCTGGATACGGATGCGGACGTCGCACTACTTCAGGAAGCGACAGAGCCTCCGCCCGACGTAGCGTCGAGAATCGAGGTTGACGCGGAGCCGTGGCACACATACGGTGCCGGTGCTACCCGGCCATGGCGCGCTGCGGTGGTGCGGCTCACCAACCGGGTGCAGGTGGATTGGCTGACACCTATCTCTATTGAGCAAGCCGTAGCTGGTGATCTTGCAGTGAGCCGTCGTGGCACTCTCGCGGCGGCCGAGGTGGCAGAGCCTGGCGGCGTGCGCTGCACCGTGGTGTCGATGTATGGCTTGTGGGAGAAGCCGCACCGATCGACCGGCAGCAAGTGGATATACGCGGATGCTTCCGTCCACCGGCTTATCTCTGACCTCGCTGTGCTAATTGGTCAGCAGAGTAGTCATCGTATTATTGCAGCCGGGGATCTCAACATTCTGTATGGCTACGGCGAAGGCGGGAGCGAATACTGGGCCGCCCGGTATGACACCGTCTTCAAGCGCATGGAGGCCATGGGCGTGCCCTTCGTGGGTCCTCAAGCCCCGAATGGCAGACGCGCGGAACCGTGGCCCGCCGAACTACCCGCAGAGAGTAACAACGTCCCGACGTATCACACCACGCGCATGACCCCGGCTCAGGCAACGCGACAGCTGGACTTCGTTTTCGCCTCAACCGACCTTGTCGGGCGGATACACGTGCGCGCATTGAATGAACCGAGCGATTGGGGCCCAAGTGACCATTGTCAAGTGTGGATCGAGCTTCGGTGACCATTGTGGGCCGTCTAACAACCGGTTGCAGCGGACGGCGCGGTGCGCCGCCGCTGAACCGGAGCGATAGACAGAGAGATATGAGAGCACTTCGTGGCACGTCGCTAAAACGATTTCATCGTGACTTTGGACGCAAACATCCGATCCAACACGACATCGTTATAGTACTTGAAAATGTGGAATACCCAGTAAATGTTGGTTCCATTTTCCGCATCGCCGATGCGGCACGAATTGAGGAGCTGATTCTGACCGGCATTACGCCCACCCCACCCAATCCAACCGTCGTTAAGGTGGGGCGCAACAAGCACAGTTATGTACGCTGGCGCTACGAGAAAGAGGCCAATAAACCCATCGCAGAGCTTAAAGCCCAGGGCTATCGTGTCGTTGCGCTGGAAATCACTGAGGGTGCCAGCCCATACTACGAGACCGATTGGCCTGCCAAGATATGTTTAGTGATCGGCCATGAGGATCAAAGTATCACTCGCGCCACGCTTGCTCTGTGCGATGACGTTGTCTTCATCCCCATGTGGGGCAAGGGCCTGTCACTGAACGTGCACGTGGCGCTTGCTGTGGCTGTATTCCACATTCGATACCTGGGGCTGGTAATAGACCAGCCAGATTTCAGCGGCTAGGGAGGAACTAATGCGTGGTCTGAAAAACAAACGAGTGCTTATCACGGGCGGGGCGGGTGGCATCGGCGCGGCGACGGCGGCACGCTTCTTAGAGGAGGGCTCGCGCGTCGTCGTGCTGGATCGCGACGTTGTGGCGCTCCGTCGCATCGAGCGCGAGATGCCAGCGCTGAGCGGCGACATCGTCGCCGACGTCTCGGACGCCGACGATGTCGCGCGGGCCTTTGCAGAACTGGATGGCCTGCTAGGGGGATTGGACGTTCTGATCAACAACGCCGGCATCAGCATCCGGCACCGCTTCATGGACATCTGTCCCCAAGAATGGCGGCAGGTGATGGACGTCAACCTCAATGGCGTGTTCTTTGTGGCGCAGCAAGCAGCGCGACGGATGTTGGCGGGAGGTGGCGGTGTCATTCTGAACATGGGCTCAACCAACGGCTTGATGGGCTATCCCTACTACGCCGACTACAATGCCTCTAAGGCGGGGGTCATAGAATTGACCCGCTCGATGGCGCTGGAACTGGCCCCCACGGTGCGCGTAAACGCTATCTGCCCAGGCTACATCCTGACGCCGATGCAGGAAGCAGAGTACACGCCGGAGATGCTGCGCGCCTGTGAGAGCAAAATACCGCTAGGCAGGCTGGGCCGGCCAGAAGAAGTGGCTGCCCTCTTCGCTTTTCTCGCTTCCGACGACGCGGCCTTCATCACCGGGCATTATTTCGTGATTGATGGGGGAGAAATTGCGGGAGGACTGGCCAGCCAGCAGTGAACAATAAAGGAGAGCGATGGACAAGTTCCTTGGGCTGAACACAAAAGTTGCTTTTGCGATTTTCGTCATCGTTGATCTGGTGTGTGTTGGAATGGGAATGGGCGTTCCGATCCTCTGCATCCTATTCGGATTCTTCGTTGGATGGTACATCGCCAAGAGAGCAACCATCGCTACGGCAAACGTAAAGGACATTCTCTGGAAAGTTCTCGTCCACGCGGCCATTACCTCCGCCTTCACCTTCGTTGTGATGAGTGCCATCTGGGGAAGAACCATTGTCATGCTTTTTGATCCCAACGCCGATTTCCAGAACTTTGGGCATCCATTCATTCTCTACGACCCAAAGATCAGCTTCATAGGCTGGCTGGTTCTGATGATCCTCATATCGCCGTTCTTGCAGTTGTTGACAACCATCTTCGGCTCCTATTTGACGTTGCTGCACTGGCTGTCCGGTGAATCGTGAAAATCGGGGTAGGCCGACACCTTGTTCGAATCACCGGCTTGTACCTGTGCTACCGACTTGCCGCCTTTTCCCTGCAAACAAGCCGAAACCAAACAGGCGCACAATCGAGCTCGCGACAAGTGCGCCTCCGATGCCAATGTGATCGGCCAGCAAAGTGCCCAGCAGAGGAGCAATCACAGCCGAAAGATATTGCAAACTCTGGGCCAGAGAAACAAAGGTAGCACTGTACTGGGCCGGTACTGTCTTCATCAATTCATCAAAGAACACCAGATCAAGGCCCGCCTGAAAGATGCCTGCCAGGCCAGCGAAAAGCGCGATGAATTCTACTCGATGAGTGGATGCGATCAGCGCGGGATACAGCGACAGGCCAAAGGTTGTCCAAAACAACACGAAACGCGAGCCACGTACTCTCCCCTGGCGTGCCCAGAGAAAATAGCCTATCAGCATGACCGCCATCTGAGCGGTGTTGATGATCCCGATCCACGCATCTGTCGCCTGCACCTCGCGCACATAGTAGAGTGGGAAAAGGGGGGCGGCGAGGGTTAAGCCTGAAACGTAGACCAGCCGCTTGGCCATGAATGAAACAAAGGCGCCTTCACCGCGAATCAGACTGACATAGCCCTTGAAACGCTGAGGGAGCGACAGGCCAGCAGTGCGCGGCTGCGGTTCCGTATCAGGCAACCCGATTTGGCGCGTGTAGTAATAACTGATCACTCCGCCCACCCAGAGACCGATGAAGACCAACTGATAGTTGAGGGGAAAGCTGAGGCGATACAAAATCTGGCCAACGACCGTCACAGCGATAGCTGATGTCAGGCCCAGAATAGACCAGCGACGGCTCATCAGCGCATAGCGGCCTCTGGGCCCCGCGACGGCGTTCATTACGACAGAGAAAGCGACATTGCGCATTGTCTGCGGGAGAGCAGCCGCCGCCCAGATAAGGAGCACAGCCCACACGGCATATTGCCTGGGCACGACAAATGACACCACGCCGGTTAACGCATAGGAGGAGAAATACAGCAAGCTTGCACTGCTGAACCAGGGTACAATGTTCCGGCGGCTTTGCAAAAAGCGCCCTATGACGATGGCGAGGAACAAACCGGCCAGGGCCGGCATGGCCGTAAGCAGACCGACTTGAAAATTGGTCGCGCCTAGCCGCGTGAGAAAGACAGGCAAGAACGGGCTAGCAGCGCTGACTAGCCCAACACCAATGGCGTCAATCTGGACATTCAGGAAATTCTTCCGCTGTGTCGGTGGCGTACCTGCAGGTGCTGCTGACAGGTGAAAGAGCCTTCTCATGCAGAACCCCTGGGTTATGAGATGCAAAGCTCGGTCTGATTAGCCCAGGAGTATAGCACGGAGTGGGGTATCGGGCAAGTATGATGCCTTACTTGGAGCGCTGTACACCTGAAAGCGACATATAGCTCACGATTATGAAAAGGAGGTGTTATGTCAAAGACAAACAGGCAAACAACCAGGAGATGGTGGCAGCTCGTCGGCTTCGTCACAGCCCTACTGTTGAGTGTGGTGCTTCTGAGCTGCACATCGGCCAAACCGGCGATGCCGGCGAATCCAGCCGACCGCACCGACATGTACAAGAAGCCGCCGGAGATGCAGATTGATCCCAACGAGACCTACGTCGCCACCATCTCCACGGCCAAAGGCGACATCGTCGTCCAGCTCGACGCCAGCGCCGCCCCGCTCACCGTCAACAACTTCGTCTTTCTGGCGAGACAGGGCTTCTACGACAAGCTGACGTTCCACCGCGTGGAGCCTGGCTTTGTCATTCAGGGGGGCGACCCGACGGGCACCGGGGGCGGTGGCCCTGGCTACACTGTACCGGCGGAGATTCAGTTGCCGCACGTCGAGGGTGCCATCGCCATGGCCAGGCGGGCAGACGAGGTGAACCCTACCCGTGCCTCTAGCGGCAGCCAGTTCTACATCACCCTGGCCCCGACGCCTTTCCTGGACGGAGCGTACACGGCCTTTGGTCAAGTGACCGAAGGAATGGACGTAGTCAAGTCCATTGCCGTCGGCGACGTGATAGAAAAGATCACTATCACAGAGAAATAGTGTCCCCTATCAACCCGATGGGCATCATGGCCGCCCGCACCCGAAAGGGTTTATGAAAGCAAAGAGGACGCCGTTACTAACGCGGCGGTTGCTGCTGTTTATGGGCACGATTCATCTACGCGGCACGGCCTTCGGACTGGTCTCCACCAGCATTGGCCTGATCTCGCTGCCAGCGCCGTACATCGGGGCGGTGTTGTGGGAGCGGTTCGCACCGCAGGTGCCGTTCTACGTGCCGCTGGTAGCAACGTTGCTGATGCTGCCCGTTATGTGGGTCAAATTCAAGCTGCCTGCGGACGAGTCACCGCAGGCAAATTAACAATAAGGAGGAGGATCAAATGATCGCCATTACCAATGGCAAAGTGATGACTATCACCCAAGGCACGCTGGAGCACGGGACGGTGCTCGTCGAGGGCGGGCGCATCGTCGCTGTGGGAGGGGAGGTTGAAATCCCAGAGGACGCTGAGGTGTACGATGCGACAGGCAAAGTAGTGATGCCCGGCCTGATTGATGCCCACTGTCACGTGGGGCTATTTCCCGACGGCATTGGCTGGGAACATTCCGACGGTAACGAGATGACCGATCCTATCACGCCGCACCTGCGGGCGCTGGACGCGATACATCCTGAAGATCAAGCGTTCAAAGAGTTGATAGCTGCCGGCGTGACGACAGTGCTCACCGGCCCCGGCAGCGGCAACCTCATCGGCGGGCAGTGGGTTTGCCTCAAGACCGCACCCAAGCCGAGCGTGGAGCAGATGGTACTGCTGGAACCAGCAGGCATGAAGATGGCCCTGGGCGAGAACCCCAAGCGAGTCTACGGCGAGCAGAAGAAAGCGCCTTCGACGCGGATGGGGAACGCGGCCACATTGCGTGCCGCACTGGTGGACGCCCAAAACTATCTGGAAAAATGGCGCCGATACGAGGCTGAACTGGCTGAGTATCAGGCCAAAGTCGAGGCAGAGGACGAGGATGCGGAGGAGCCCAAACCGCCGGAGCGCGATCTACAATTGGAGGCTCTGGGCAAAGTGCTGCGCCGCGAGATGAAAGCCCGCGTCCACGCCCACCGGGCCGATGACATGCTCACCGCCATCCGCATCGCTGAAGAGTTTAACCTGGATCTGACGCTGGAGCACGCGACAGAGGGCTACAAAATCGCTGACATCCTGGCCGAAAAGGGAATTCCCGTCACCGCTGGGCCGATCCTCTTCTCTCGCGAAAAGTACGAGCTGAAGGACATGACGCCTAGAAACCCCGGCCTGATGGCCAAAGCGGGCGTCAAAGTGGCCATTCAGACCGACGAGATGTCGGCGGTCAAATACCTGACCATTAACGCCGCATTGGCTGTGCGCGAGGGGATGCCCGAACAAGAGGCGTTGAAGGCCATTACCATCAACCCGGCCGAGATCATCGGCGTGGCCGACCGCGTAGGCAGCCTGGAGGTGGGCAAGGACGCCGACCTCGTCGTCTTTAGCGGACACCCCTTCGACTACTGCACCGTGGCCGAATTGGTGCTGGTGGATGGCCAGGTGGCCTACAGGCGAGACTGAAGTTTTGATATAAGGGGTAGCAGCCCAACCGCGTTGGGCGTCCAAGGGCCCCGAGGGCTCAGAACGGCCAATGCGATTGGCCTTCTACCCCTATATCAGGATTCCAGCGAGCGGGAGGAAGAAGCAGCGTAGTTTGAGCTATGCCCAAGATATCAGACCAAGAGTATCTCTTGTCAGAGCAATACCGGGATGAGTCGAGTCTGAACGCACGGATTCAGCTCCACGACCGCTTCAGCACCAACAAGTACGGCTGGCATCGGTGGGTCTTTGACCAGCTCAGCCTTTCACCAGAGAGCCGAATTCTTGAATTGGGCTGTGGTACCGGTCGCTTATGGTGGGAGAATCTGAACCGCGTTCCTAGAGGTTGGGATATCACGCTATCGGATCTCTCGTCGGGGATGTTACAGGAGGCCCGACGGAACCTGCGCAACAGCCAGCGGCACTTTGAATTTGGGGTGATTGACGCTCAGACGATCCCATTTGAAGACGAAAGCCTTGACGCCGTCATGGCGAACCACGTGCTCTACCACGTGCCGGATAGGACGAAGGCTTTTTCAGAGATTCATCGGGTCCTGAGGCCCGGTGGACACTTCTATGCGTCAACAGTAGGCCAGGCTCACCTGCGAGAGCTGTATGAACTGGTGCACAGGTTTGATCCCAGTGCAGATCTCTGGGGCGCACATCCCGCTGAGTCATTCCTCCTTGAAAACGGACTCGATCAGCTTTCGCTATGGTTTTCAAAGGTCACGCTACATCGGTACGAAGACGCTTTGGTCATTACCGAGGCCAAGCCTCTGGTCGCTTATGTCCTGTCCTCGGCCGCTAAATCCATTCTTGCGAGTAAGGAGCTAGAGTTCATCGAGTTTGTGGAACAAGAGCTGGCTTTACACAACGCCATTTATGTCACCAAAGACTCCGGCATGTTTGAGGCGTTGAGGGAAGCATGACGGGGCGTCGAGTGATCGTGGTTGGAGGAGGGGCGGCGGGGTTGATGGCCGCCGGACAGGCTGCCGAACTGGGGGCCGAAACGCTGCTTCTCGAAAAGATGAATCGCCCAGGACGCAAGCTGCGCATCGCGGGCAAGGGACGTTGCAACCTGACCAACGTCGCGTCCTTATCCGAGTTCATCACGCATTTCGGACCCAACGGCCGTTTCCTTCGCCAGGCTTTTTCCCGGTTTTCCAACTCTGACCTGGTGGCTTTCTTTGAAGAGCTGGGCGTTCACACCGTGACCGAGCGAGGGGGACGGGTCTTCCCAGCCAGCAGTCAGGCCCAGGACGTGGTGGAGGCGCTGGTGCAATGGGTCGGCGAACGGGGCGTGACCCTGCGAAGCCGCTCGCCGGTGGAGCGGTTGCTGGTGGAGGAAGGACGGGTGGTCGGGGTGCAGGTGTCCAGAAACCAAGTTTTTGGCGAAGAATCTGGTTTCTATTCCGCAGATGCCGTGATCGTCGCCACGGGCGGGGCGTCTTACCCCGCCACCGGGTCCACGGGCGACGGGTATCGGCTGGCCCAGGCGGGGGGGCATACCATCGTGCCCATTCGGCCGGCGCTGGTTCCCCTGGAAACGGCCGGCGACATTGCCCCCAGGTTGCAGGGCCTGAGCCTGCGCAACGTGACCGTGCGGGTATGGGTCAATGGCAAGAAGCAGACCGAGGCATTTGGCGAGATGCTCTTTACCCACTTTGGCGTCTCCGGGCCGATCATCCTTTCTCTGAGCAGGCGGGTGGTGGACGCACTGCGCCTGAGCCAGAGAGTGATCCTTTCCATTGATCTCAAGCCCGCCCTCGACGAGGGCAAGCTGGATGCCCGGCTGCTCCGCGACCTGGATGCCCACGGCAAGCAGCAGTTTCACACCCTGCTCAAAGAGCTGCTGCCCAGGAAGCTGATCCCGGTTTGTTTAGATTTGACGGGCATCCCCTCAGACAAAATGGCACACCAGATCACATCTGAAGAGCGCCAGCGGCTGCGAACGTGGCTGAAGGATTTTCGCTTGGAGGTGACCGGGCACCGCCCTTTCACCGAGGCCATCATCACCGCCGGCGGGGTGGACACGCGGGAGGTTGACCCCCGCACCATGGCTTCGCGCCTGGTGGAGGGCCTCTATTTCGCTGGCGAGGTGCTGGACGTGGACGCCGACACCGGCGGCTACAACCTGCAGGCTGCGTTTTCGACCGGGTGGCTGGCTGGCCGGTCTGCGGCGCGATATTGAGAATCAAACTTATTAGGAGGCACAATATGCAACACTTTGAATTTGAATGGCAAACGGAAGATGGGCTGCAGCTTTATGCCCAGGGTTGGCAGCCGGAAACCGAACCCAAAGGGGTAGTGTGCCTGGTGCACGGGCTGGGAGAGCACAGTGGGCGCTACGCACACCTGGCAGCGTTTTTGAACCAGGCCGGCTACGTCCTGTTGACCTTTGACCTGCGCGGGCACGGCAAATCCGAAGGGCAACGCGGCTACGCACCCAGCTACGAGGCTTTGCTCGGTGACATCGCACGCCTCTTGGACGAGGCGGCAGCGCGTTACCCCGACCGCCCCCGCTTCCTGTACGGCCACAGCCTGGGCGGCAACCTGGTGATCGAGTACACCCTGCGCCGCCGTCCTCGATTAGCCGGGGTGGTTGCCACGGGAACTTCCTTCCGGCTTGCCTTCGAGCCTCCCGCATGGAAACTCACCCTGGCTAAAATCCTGTACAGCCTGTGGCCTACTCTGACGATGTCAAACGAGCTAGATCGCCAGGGCCTCTCCCGCGACCCCGAAGTAGTGCGGGCCTACAACGAGGACCCGTTGGTCCACGATCGCCTATCAGCTCGTTTAGGGATGGACATGCTCCAGTCCGGTTTGTGGGCCCTGGAGCATGCCGCTGAGTTCCCCCTCCCTTTGCTGCTGATGCACGGCGACGCCGACCGCCTGTGTTCTGTACAGGCCAGCCGTGAATTCGCTGCCCAAGCGGGCGCCCGCTGCACCCTGAGAATCTGGGACAGTTTCTATCACGAAATCCACAATGAGCCGGAACAGGGGCAGGTGTTTACGTATTTGTTAGAGTGGCTAAACAGTAATCTGGGGAATGAGGAATTAGGTAACGAGGCAATGAGGAACGAGGCAACGAGGCAACGAGGAACGAGGCAACGAGGCAGTGAGTAAACGGAACTTGAAAGAGCGGATTCCACAAGCAACAAAGCATAGATCATTGACTGAGGCGCTTATTGCGCTGGCGGCTTTTTGTGGCCTGAGCGCGCTGAGTCGCCTCTTCCCTCCCGTGTGGGCCCTGGTACCCGTCAGCGGGATCGCGTTTCCCCTGCTGTGGACGTGGCGCACGCGAGAGTGGGCCAGGATGGGCTTCACGAGGCGCAATCTGGGTCGAGCCTTGCTGTGGGGGTTGGGAGCAGGCTTGTTGCTGCTAGCCATCGAATGGTTCACCACGGAGCACAAGACTGCGCCCTTTTTCCTGCTGCAACTGGCTGTGGCTATACCGATCTGGGTTCTGATTATGTCGCCCTTTCAGGAGTTCTTCTTCCGAGGCTGGCTGCAGCCGCGATTTCAAGACGTGCTAGGCTTATGGCCTGGGTTGATCGTGACGTCCATCAGTTTCGCCCTGTGGCATCTCTGCCCCCCCTTCGAGCAGGCCCAGATTGTACCGATTATGTCAGCTTCCGGCATGCTCTTTACCGCCGGGATGGGGCTCCTGTTTGGCTACGTCTTCCAGCGCACAGGTAACATCGTCGCTCCTTGGCTGGCCCACGTCTTGGCCGGGCTGGCCCTCGTGTTGACCGGGGCGATGACTTTCGTTCAATACGTAGAGTGATTACGAGTGTTTATAGAGGTGAGTTCCAATCATGGCTAAGGAAAAAGACCAAGGCAAAAGAAGGCGAAGAAGAAAGGGCACCCCACCGCGCCGCCCTAAGCCCGCGGAGTTGGCTAGGGCCCACGCTCTCTGGAAGGAAGGGAAAGCCCAGGAGGCAGTGGAGCTGCTGGAGGATTTGGTAGAGAGGTATCCCCGCGATGTGGACGGTCGCATGCTTCTGGGCTCCATCTATGGCGATATGGGCGACTTCTTAGAAGCGATCCGCCATCTGGATGTCGCCGCCAGACTGTCCCGCAGGGATCCTGAGGTGTTGCTCCTCTTGGGGACAGCCTACTGGGAGCATTCCCTCCCCTCCCACACCTTGCTGACCCTTCGCGAATGCCTCAGGTATGAACTGAATGAAGAGGCAGCCGAACGTGTGCAAATCATGATAGAAGACTCAACGGAGAAAATCGGGTTAGTGGCTGCCATGCATGGCATCTCCCCTAGGAAGATGGAACACGCCGCCTACCTCATGGAGAGCGGTCGGATGGCCAATGAACGAGGAGAATACGCCGAGGGCGTGAAGGCATCAAAAGAGGCCGCTCGCTTGGTGCGAAACTGGGCCCCGCCCTGCAACAACCTGGCCTTGTCGCATTTCGCCCTGGGCCAATGGGACGAGGCCATCGCCACCGAAAAAGAGGTGCTGGAGCGTATTGACCCTCAGAATATGCACGCCCTGGCCAACCTGGTGCGCTTCCTGAGCGCATCTGGACAGAGAGATGAGGCCCGGGCATACCTGATGCGCCTGGAACGTAGCGAATCAGGTGATCCAGATGCCCATATCAAGATGGCTGAGGCCTACGCTGTCCTGGAAGAACATGAAGAGGTCTACGCCATCTTGACAAGGGCGCAGAGGTCGGGGACTGAATTGAATGCCACCATGCTCCACTTCCTGGCCACAGCATCGGCCAACCTGGACAAAGACCAGGAAGCTTTGGCCCACTGGAGGAAAGCCTTGCTACTTAGTCCCGCTGCCTTCCGCCTGAAAGACTATATGGAAGCCCTGCGTCAGGGGCGCAAGAAGTTAGCCCCAGCTTACCGCTTCCCCTATTTCTCCGGACAGAACATGGTCTCAGAAAGAGCCTTCGAGGACTTCGTCAGGGGCCTCGGCGCCCGTGGGATGTCGAAGGAGACAATGGAGCAGAAAGTGCGCAGCTTCGGGGATAGGTACCCCTATGTAGCCGACATCTTCAGCGACCTACTATGGTACGGCAGTGAGAACGAGCAGGCAAACGCTATTGAGACCCTGCGGATGCTGGCTAACGAGCGAGCTGTGGCTACCTTGCAGGCTTTCGCTCTCAGCCAAGTAGGCGACGACGACTTACGAGTAGCGGCAGCCCATGCCCTGATGAGTCTAGGGGTCCTCACGGAAGACAGGCCGGTGAGGTTTTGGCTGAAGGGCCAGTGGCGGGAGGTGCTCCTCCGGCGCCAGCTCATAGCCGAAGAACGGGAGCTGGAGTACGGCGATCACATAATAGCCCTCTTGGAAGAAGCAACGATAGCTTTTCACGAGGACAGGGAGGAAGAGGCCGAGGAACTTTACAAAAAGGTCATCGCCCTGGAGCCTGCGGCCAAGCAAGCCCACGGCAACTTAGGCGCCCTGTATTTCAAACAAGGCCGGCATGAAGAGGCAGAGAGGTCTCTCCAGAAGGCCATAGAGATAGATCCCGACTACGTTTTCCCCCGCTGTAATCTGGCCTCGATGCGTATCGAACAGGGGAAGCTTGAGGAAGCAGAAGAGCTCCTGGAGCCTATAGCCGAACTCAGGACTTTACATCCTCAGGAACTCCATTTCTACAGCCGCGTCAGCGCTGACCTATTCATGGCCCAGGAGAAATACGAGTTGGCTGAGCAGTGCTTGGAGATGATCCTGGAGATGGAGCCAGAGGACGAAGATGCCCAGACACGTTTGTGGCAAGTGCGGATAATGAAAGACTCCGAGGGCTTTTTCGCTGGCTGGCGGGAACGAGCCAGGCAAAGGCGCGAGAAGAGGCGACGAAGACCTCTAACAGGCACGGACTTGCAGTCCTGCCTTTCACAACACATCAAGGATAATCTGGTGGCTATGGCCCGAGCCCTGGATGTCAGGGGGACGGCGGGCATCAGAAAAGCGGAGCTAATTGCCCTCTTGACCGAGTCGTTGGCCGACCCTGAGATAGTAAAAAGAGCCTGGAGAGCTCTGGGCAGCGAGGAGCAGGAAGCGTTACGCTTCGTCTTGAACCGAGGCGGGATGGTGCCGTACGATGAGGTCAGTAGACAGTATGGAGACGATCTTGAGGATCACTTCTACTGGTATTACCACGAGCCAGAGACGACTATCGGCCGCCTGCGCCTGCACGGCCTGCTCTTCGAAGGAGGGCACGAGGACGAGGTGGTGCTGGTTATCCCTACGGAGGTGCGAGATTTGCTGGAGGATTTGGCAAAGTGATAGAAACCAGGTTTTTCGCCTCGAAAGCGTCTACCCGACATTGACAACGCCTGCCATCATGGATGTTCTTGGTACAAAGCATCTCAAAAACCTGGTTTCTGGCCACCTCTCAATCACCCTCATCGCTGCCTAGCTCCCGCATCCCCTGGAGGAACGATGTAACTCAAGGCAATGGCTGGCGAGACATAGCTGCTGAAGGTAAGATAGCAAAGCAGAGCCAAGGCAACACAAACGTCCACGCCTAAATCGTTGTCCCCTAACCAGGTACGCCTTCGATTGAGAGCACGCCGAGCCAAGGCGCCATCCAGCAGGTCGCTGGCCCATCCCAACACCAAGGCCAGGGTGACAGTCGGCAGAGCAGGCTGACCTATCTTGAACCCCAGCCAGAAAATAACCAGAGCTAAGAGGAACCGGCCGTCCGTCAAGGTATCAGCTTAGGTGGCTTTTAGAACCGAGCCACAATACGGGCACTCGGCAGTGCGAGGGTCGAGCCAAGTTAAATCGTCGGGCTTGACGGGTGCGCCGCAAGCCGAGCACTTGGTAGGTAATTCCCGGCGTGCCGTCGGCGGTTGGGCAAAAGAAGGCCATCTAGAGGGGCGCGTTCCAAGAGGTGGCTGTCGCCCAGGTGGAGCCTCAGCTAGACGCGCCTCCACTTCTTGCCGTAGAGCTGTTGCCTCAGCTTCATAGCCCTTTTCCTGCAAAGCCTCCACCATCCTGGGCATGAGCCTCTCGATCTTGCCAATCAGACCCGCCCGGCCAAAGATGTGCAAGGCTTGTTTCCCTCGCTCAACAGCCAGGGCAACGTTTCTCGCCTCTAGATGACAGCGCGCTGATTGCAGGTAAAGGTCTCCTGCTCGGTTCAACATCCCCCGCTCGGCAGCACCTTCGGCCAATCGCTCGAAGATGGGAGCCGCCTCGGCGAATTCGCCCTGATCGAAAAGCTTATTGGCCCTCAGTAACATCTGACGGGGCCTGGGTCTGCGCGGTGGAAATAGCATCTTCCCCTCCATTTGTTATGCTTGCTGCATGTGAAATTGCAGTGCTAGCCTACGACCCCCTAACCTTGTCCAAAATGTAGGTCAACAAGATGGAAACCAGCCCCGCTCCTATCATCTTCAGGCCCGAGATGATCAAGCTTTCCTTGGAGACCTTCCCCAGAAAAGCTCCCAGGGCAAAGAGGACCACCAGGGCCATGCCCAAGGAGACGTAGTAGCTGAAGACGATATCGGCCAGCAGGGCAGTGAAGAAGAAAGGCAGGAGCACTACCAGCGCCGCGAGGAAAGGGGCCAGGCCATCTACCAGGGACACGACGACCACTGCTACTCGCGAAGCACGGCCGATCTTCGTCTCGCTGAGGTCCGTCAAAGTGTGGCCCTCCAGATCGCCCAGGTCCCTCTTCCGCTCGGCAGACTCCGTCAGGTAAGCCCCCCACAGACCCGAAATCCCCATGGCGATGCAAGTAGAAAAGCCCGTGACGATGACAATGGTCGCGTCGCGCACGTGGGCGGTGTAGTTGCCCATCAGGACGCCCATGATAGTCAGCACCCCGTCGAAGGCATTCATGGCGAAGTAGCGCCGGGCGATCTCGCCTATGCTGGCGATGTCGCCGTACTCTCTGAGCTCGTGCAGCTTGCGAGGGAAAAATCCCATCTATGCTCGGATAGGTTCCTAGTCTTGCGGTGTTGCCGCATCCTCGATGATAATCTTACCCGCCACCACCTCGTCAATGGAGTGCACCGAGCCGCCGTTCTGCTGGATGATCCCTGCCACGCTTTCGTATTGAATATCGTGCCCCTCGATGGTGATCTTGGCATTTTCCACCCTGCGGTCAATCTCGTATATGCTGATGTTGACTGCCTCCACCCCTGGGAGCTCACTCAAATGCTGCGCCAGTTCAATGATAGTAGGCTCAAGAGGCTTCAAAACATCCAGCACCAACCGTCTGACCTTACCCATATCCTGTTCCGTTCTCCTCCTTCTGTTGATCAATCGCTTCTTGACAGGCTATCCTCTTCAGAGACAGCCCAAGTGCCAGGCGCCTGTTCTATTCTGCGGGCAAAAACAAGGTAACCTGTGTGGGCCACCATCCGATCCATGGGCCGCAGGCGACCTGGTACGGCCTTGTAGGGCCGCAGCAGCAGTTCCTCCACCTCGACGGCGGAGAAGCCATGCTCCGGCAGGACGCCAATCAGTCGCACCACCTGGTTGGTCGTAGGCAAGGTAGCACCAAAGAAACCGCCGCCCTTGAGAGCCGCGTGGGCCTGGGCCAGATACTCCCAGGGAGTGCGCAAGTCGAAAAAAAGAGCGTCAGCATCCAGCTCATCGAACCCCTCCTCAATGTCCCGCTCCTTCAGGTCCACGAAGGGGAGCAGGCCCAACTTCCCCAAGTTTTTGGCGGCTAGATTCAACACGTCAGGCCTCACCTCATAGGAGTAGACCCGGCCCGTAGGCATCACCGTCCGGGCCAGGGCCAGGGTGAGGCCACCGCTGCCAGTGCCGGCCTCCACCACCCTGCTGCCAGGCCCCACATTCATCCTCAGCAGGACGTAACCGATGTCCTTTGGGTACATGATCTGGGTCGTGCGTTTGAGGTCCAAGATCAGGTCATGGGTGGAGGGCTCCAGGACGAGGAAGGGATAGCCCAAGTGGGATTGCACTTCTCGGCCCAACGGTTGGTCAATGAGATCATCGTGCCTTATCACTCCCCTGTGAGTTTGCAACTCGGCACCTGGCTCCAGACGCACGATGAAGCTCTTCCTATCCCTGCCTATCAAGAACACCAGGTCATTTTCCCTGGCTACGTTCACTGGCCGCCTCCTGGCAGAGGAAACCCTACTCTGTATGTAACATTATAACCCATGCTTAATCTAAATGCAACTCCAGGCCAGAGTCGGTGTTGTAACAAGTGAAGTTGACGCTTTGGCAAGATGCGTCCTTGCACCCTGGCGTTAGTCCGAACCTCGATTTGTCCCAAATACTTTTTGACTTATGCTGCTTTTGGTGATATAATAATCGTAGTTCATTAACAATCAAGGTATCTTTCCCATTAAGTGCATGCCGTTGGTTAGCTGAAGCTCAAGCCGTGCTTCCCCTATTCATTTTAACCTGCATTGATCTGACCAGTAACTCATGGTTCGCTCAAATTTCTTGTGTATTCCCAAATTAGATTATACAACATCTTGTGGTTCATGTCGTAAAATGCTATCTTGAGACAGCATGGAAAAGTATTTCCCCGACCTGTCTTGTGTACCGATGATCGCTCCTACACAATATGTTGTGGTCAAATTCAGATTTGGGTCCAAAAATGAGCGAACCGAGAGCAGTAAAGGCGATGCCAGGTGTTTATTATCCGGGGGGAAGGGAGTGTGAAGAGGAAAGGGGGTGGTCAAGGGCGACGAGTAACTCTCTCAAGTGGCTTCCAAAAGCTAAGTCATCGTTCAACCATTAGGGTTGAACACCCATTTTCACACAAATAGGAGGTAAAAGAGATGAATTCGATCATTGTTTTGATCCTAGGGGCCCTGGGCATCGTCATCGGCTATGGCTGGTATGCCCGGCGCATTGACCGGGACATCGTCAAGCCCGATCCCAGCAAGGCTACCCCGGCAAAGATGTACATGGACGGCGTGGACTTCACGCCCGCCAGCCGCAACGTGCTCTTCGGCTACCAGTTCAAGTCCATCGCCGCGCTAGGGCCCATCACCGGCCCCATCGTCGCTGTAGCGTGGGGCTGGCTGCCGGCCCTGATCTGGGTCATCCTGGGCACCTTCTTCATTGGCTGGGTGCAGGACTACGGCGCCATGATCATGGGTGTGCGCCGCGAGGGGGACACCTTGGGTGCGCTGAGTTACAAGCTCATCTCCCCCCGCGCCCGCAGCATCCTCATGGTCTTCATTTACTTCTACCTGCTGCTGATCATGGGCTCCTTTGGCAACCTGATAGGGAAGAGCCTGATGGCCAACCCCAAGGTGCCCTTCGGCATTATCTTCGTGACGCTGATGGGCATCCTGGCCGGCCAGATGACCTACAAGTGGAAGCAGGACATTATCCTCACCACCGTCGTCACTGTTGTGCTTTCCTTCGTGGGCATCTGGATCAGCACACTGCCGTTTATGTCCAACATCTTCTCGGCCATCTACGGCCTCCCCAAGTCCCCCACCGTTTTCCTGGGCAACACGCTGGCTCAGGTCCTCGGCACACTGCTGGTGGTGATCTTCTGCTACCTGGGCTCGGTGCTGCCTATCTGGGCCTGGGCGCAGCCGGTCAACTACGTCTCCTTCTGGATCGTTGCCCTGGGGATGCTGGGCGGTGTGATCGGCCTGCTGATCTGGCGCCCAGGGATGGGTGACTTCCCCGCCTTCACCAAGTTCACCGTCACTGGCATCGGACCGCTGTGGCCCATGCTCTTCGTCACCATCGCCTGTGGGGCCATCTCCGGCTGGCATAGCCTGGTCTCCACCTCTGGCACAGCCCGCCAGTTGGAGAAGGAGACCGATGCCCTGCCGGTGGGCGGCGGCGCCATGTTCTTGGAGATGGCATTCGCCATCATCGCCTTCCTCACCGCGACGGTCGCCTTCGGCGGACTGAGCGGCTACCAAGAGACGCTGAAAGCCGGGGCCGCATTGGGGGTCTTTGCTGAAGGGTTGTCCCGCTTCTTGGAGCGCATCGGCATCCCCCACTCCTTCGGTGAGCCTTATGCCCGCGTCTTCCTGGTCATCATGGGCCTGACCATCATGCAGTTGGTGGTGCGCTTCATGCGCGTGGCCAGCGCCGAACTGGTGGGCGACAAGGTGCCGGTGATGAAGAACATTCACGTGGGCACCATCGTGGCTCTGATCCTGACGGTACTCTTCGTCTGGATCATCCCCTGGCTGACCATTTGGGTGGCCTTTGGCGCTTCCAATCAGTTGATGGCCGGCCTGGCTCTGATGCTGATCTCGCTGTGGCTGATGTCAGAGGGCAAGAAGCACGCCTGGGCGCTCTATCCCTCAATCTTCATGATCGTCACCACCATCGTTGCGCTGCTCTTTGTCGCCTACGACAACCTCATCAAGAAACTGCCGGCTGCTACGACGACCGAGGCTTCCATCGCCGCCGTCCTCATCGGCATCATCTGCCTGGTGCTGGTGGTGGCGGCGGCCATCTTGACTGCGGATGGCTGGCAGGCCATCCGGCGGGCCATGGCGAAGAGAGCTGCCGAGGCCTAGCGAGCATCAACCCAATGTGGAATGACGGGAGAGCCCAAAGTGGCTCTCCCGTCGCTTTTGTAGGCTGGCGAGTTCTTCCGGAAAAGGGTAGTAGCCCAACCGAGTTGGGCGTTATCGGCTAAGACGGCCAATGCGATTGGTCTACTACCCATCAAGAGAGGTAAATGGTGAAACCTATCCCGATAGAGGTCATCGCGCCAGTGCTGACCGACCTGCGCCACTGCGCCCATTGCGAGGTCATCTTCGGCCAGACAGAGGTGGGCAAACAGGTGCATCGGGAGGAACTGGACGAGTACCCCCAGGATCTGAAGGAGGACTTTGAGCGACTGTCGGCCTGGATCATCGAGTTGGCCCATCGCTACGGGAATGCCCTCCGCATCAAGCTCATTGATCCTCAGTCCTTGGAAGGTTTCCTCAAGTCGGTGCGCCATTGGGTGCGGCGCTATCCGGCCTTTATCATCGCCGGCCGCAAGGAGTACGTGGGCTGGGATAAAACCGCCCTGGATCGTGTCCTTCAAGGGCACATCAACGGGAAGAACCCCACCACAGGCCGGTTGGCCCTCGCCATTGACCAAGGCTGAACCAATGTTGCATCTTCCTGCAAATCTGAGTATAATAAGCGTGGAGAGGGAGGTAGATCCATGAAAGCTCTGAGCAAAGAACAGATCATCGAGGCTTTGAACTATGACCTCATCGCCGAATTAAGTGCGGTGGAGATGTACGGGGCCCACGCCAAGGCCATCGCCGAGGACGCCATCATCCAGGGAGTGCGGGCCATCCTTAGCGTCGAGGAGGGCCATGCCCAGGAGTTGACGAAGCGAATCAAGGAACTGGGCAGCGAGACGGCTCAGCCCGGCGGGGCGGCTACCGTCGCTGGCCGGGCAGTGGGGGCAGCCAGCGCTCAGGCCAGCACGGTCGAGATGCTCAAGCTGGAACTGGGGGAGGAGCAGCAGGCCATCAAGGATTACAGCGCCCAGATTGCAGATATTGTGGACGACGACGATACGGTCAAACTGCTGGAGAAGCACCTCCAGGATGAGATGGAACATGCTCGCTGGCTGAAGGCCCAGATCCATGCCTTGGAAGAGCGTTGGTGAGCTGTGGAGATAGCTGCAGGGGTGCCGAAGCTGGATCGCCTGCGTGAACTCGGCCGGGCCTTGGGTCAGGTCATCTACGGGATGACCATCTACGACATGGTGCGTGAGCTCAACAAGGCCCGGGCCCATTTGGATCACTTGTTCATTTTGGCTGTCTTCGGTGACCTGTTGGGCGTGCCCATACTGCCCCCTTATTACTCCCTGCGGCTCCTGCCCTACATCGTCCCCACCCTGGATACGTGGCGACGCAGCATGTTGAGAGAAAAAGACTTCACCGATTTATTTGATCAAGAGATTGGTTGATCGGTCTGTGACGGGGTCCAGAAACCAGGTTTTCGACTGAAGAACGTGACTTTTCGCACTGCGAAAAGCCTCAAAAGCATCAGTGCACCCATTCGAGTAGAGGAAAAACCTGGTTTCTCTCAAACCGATAACATCAGGAGGTAGTCAAATGTCGGAAGAGCAAGAAATGAGCGGACTGAAGAGATTCGGCTTGGGGGTGCGCGATTTCCTGTATGGCATGGCTGGCCATGACATGACCCGCTTCGCCCTCAAGACCCGGGGCAGCATGGAGCATCTCTTCATCCTCATTACTATGGGCGACCTGCTGGGCGTGCCTATCCTGCCCCCCTATTACTCCCTGCGGCTCCTGCCCTACGTGGTGCCCCAGATTTCCACCTGGAAGCGCCGCATGTTGAGGGAGCGGGATCTCACGGACGCATTGGCTTGACAAGAGGCAGGAAGCAAGAGGCAAGAAATGGCGGCCTTCAACTATGAAGAATGGATGGCACAGGTGCCAGAGAGCATTAGGCGAGACCCGCTTTGGAACTTCCAGATATATCCCAAGGCACTGTTCCTCTCTGACTTGGTTTGGGAGGACACTGATCGATGGCCGCGGCTTTGGGAAGGAGAATGCCTACTTCCAGCGCGTTGCTCTGGGCTCGGCCCGCGAATCGCGAGGTTGGTACTATCGTGGCCGTCGTTTCCTTAATCCCGAAGTGGTGAGACATCGCATCCAGTTACTCGATGAAATCGTTGCCGCTCTCGTTCTTTCATCTGGACAACAGCGCAAACACCGCCACACGTAACCCCGCGTCTTGCATCCTGCATCTTGCATCTTGCGTAACTCGCACCATCTATCGTAAAGGAGAGAACATTGTCACTAGCAAGAATCTTCGAAGAACACCCCAACCGTAGATACATCATGTTCGGCGGCAAGGGGGGATTGGGCAAGACCACTTTTTCGGCCGCTACAGCTTACTGGCTGGCCAAGCAGGGCCATAAGGTACTGGTTTTCTCCGTGGACCCTCAGGCCTCCCTGACCGACATCTTCCAGCAGGATATTTTCGGCAAGGGGGCAGTGGAGATCATACCCAACCTTTTCGCCCAGGAGATTGACGCCGACCAGCGGATCAAAGAGTACCAGCAAGAAATCCGGCAGAAGATCTTCGACATGTACGGCCTGGACGAGATTCCTGAGGAGATCGAAAACTACATCCAGGCAGCAGCGGCCGAGCCAGCTATGGAGGAAAGCGCCATCTTCGACAAAGTGGTGGACATCGTGGTCGGCGCTGAGTACGATTACTACATCTACGACCTGGTGCCCCTGGGCCACGCTCTCTATTATCTGAGCATGGCCAGTGTCTACGACGAGTGGATAGACAAGATCACCAAACTGCGCCAAGAGATGGAAGAGTATCAGCAGGTGGCGGCCGTGATCCAACGCGATAAGGAGCTAGAGGAGGATCTGATCCTCAAAGAACTGCAAGCCATCAAGTATCGCATCAACACCTCGTCGAGCATCCTGACCGACAAGCAGAAAACCGCCTTCTTCTTCGTCATCATCCCCGAGGAAATGGCCATCCTCGACACCCAGAAGGCGGCGGTACTCTTCGCCAAGTTCCAGGTGCCTCTCTCAGGGTACCTGGTCAACCGGGTTATCCCTCCCGAGTTGGCAGCGCAGAACATCCCCGAATACCTGCGACACCGCCTGGGGATGCAGGAGGGTTATCTTAAGAGGATAGACAAGTTGTTCGGCAACCAGGTGCTGGCTCGTATCCCTGAGTTCGAGCGGGATATAACCGGCCTGGGGATGATCGAGAAGATGGCTGAGGCAATGTTTGGGACATAGCCTGTTGTAGATCGCTTATCTACGGAGGACTTTATGACTGTGCAGCGATTGATTGCCATTGGCTTCATCCTCATCTGTGTGACCGTGGCCTGGGCCATCTTGGGCGCCAGCGTCACCATGCGCACCCATTCCGGCTACGAGACCCTGGGCAGACAGGTGGAAGAACTGTGGGGCGCGCCCCATGTCCAGGCCGCGCCGGCGGTTTACTTCCCCCCGCCCGATGAACGGACACCGGAGAAATATCTGGAGCTGGAGTCCAGTGACATCCAGGTCGCTCTCAAGCTGAAGCATCGCCAGAAGGGGCTCCTCTGGTACAGTACCTATGAGGTCACCTTCGATGGTCGCTACGCCGTCCAGAATCCGTCGGACAAAGCGGAGGAGGTAAAGGTACGCTTCGTCTTCCCTTCTACTAGCGCCATCTACGACGATTTCGTCTTCACCATCAATGGCGTCAGAGTTACGCCTGATGAGAAATCAGGGGAGGGCGTTGTCTCTACCGTGGAGTTAGCCCCGGCCGAACAGGTGGACATCCAAATCGCCTACAAGTCCAGGGGGCTGGATCGCTGGTTGTATAGCTTTGGAATGGGGATCGTCAACGTCAAGAACTTTACACTGACGGTGGACACCGATTTCAAGGACATCAACTTCCCAGCCCGCACTATCTCTGCTTCTACGAAAACGCCAACGCCCCAGGGATGGAATCTGCAATGGCGTTTTGTCAACCTGCTGTCCGACTTCAACGTGGGGGTGGAGATGCCCCGCAAGCTAAACCCGGGGCCGTTGGCCAGCCGGATGAGCTTCTTTGCACCGGTGTCGCTCCTATTCTTTTTCGCTATGCTGGTGATGCTAGGAGCAATGAATAGGGTGAATCTACACCCCATGCACTACTTCTTCCTGGCAGCCGGCTTCTTCGCCTTCCACCTCCTCTTCGCCTACCTGGCGGACCACCTGCCATTGCAACTTACCTTCATCACCTCTGCGGCCGTCTCTCTGGGCCTGGTGGTGAGCTACTTGTGGCGGGTGGTCAACCGACGTTTCGCTCTCCGCGAGGCCGGTATTTCGCAATTTCTTTTCCTGGTGCTGTTTTCCTACGCCTTCTTCTTTGAGGGCTATAGTGGCTTGGTGGTGACTGTGGGAGCCATCATCACCCTGGCAGTGCTAATGCAGATGACAGCCAGGGTGAACTGGGAGGAGGTTTTCCAGAAGAAAGCTGCTTCTTAATGGATTGGGGAAGGCAAAACTTGATAAGGGAGAAAACTATGATTGACAAAACCACGCAAAAGTTCCTGGCTGAGCACCCCGATATGAAATATGTCTTTTTCGGAGGCAAGGGTGGGGTGGGCAAGACGGTATTGGCCGGGGCTGCGGCTCTGTGGTTCGCCCGTCAGGGCAAGCGCACCCTGCTGGCCTCGACCAACCCGGTGCACAGCCTGACCAGCATGCTGGATCAGGACGTCTTTGGCGCTCCCAAATTGGTGAAGGGCGTAGACAACTTTTACGCCTATGAGATTGATACCAAGGACACCATCGAAAAGTCCAAGGTTGAGATCCGTGACAAAATCAACTGGTTCCTCAGGTTCGCCGACATCAAGACCAAGGCCGACGAGTTTGTCGAGTCGGCTACCATGAACCCAGCCTTCGAGGAGTCGGCCATGTTCGAGAACATGATTGACCTCATGTTCGAGGACGAGTACGAGGCCTACGTCTTCGACACCGCACCTACGGCCAACGCCCGACGCCTCCTGGGCATGTCTAGCGTTTACTCCATGTGGGTTAACAAGATGCTCAAGAGCCGCGAGGAGGCCAAGAGCCTGAGGGAATTGCTCTCCTACAGCAAGAAGAAGGAGAAAGATCCCCTTCTCGAGTATCTCTTGCAATTTCAGAAGCGCATGGGGCGGGCCAAAGAGCTTTTGACCGATGACCGGAAGACGGCCTTCTTCTTTGTGACCTTGCCCGAAGCGTTGCCCATTGCCGTCATCAAGCGCTTCATCGCCTGGTTCCACGATTTCGGCATTCCCGTCGGTGGCATAGTGGTAAACATGAAGATCGAGGAGGCTACGGTAGGGGAGAACGCCCCGGAGTTCGTGAAAAACCGTCTGAAGATGCAAGAAGAGTACATGGAAGAAATCTGGCGCAGCTTCCCCGATGTCCGAGCCATTGTCCCCCTCTTTGAGACAGAGGTGCGAGGTGTCGAAATGCTAGGGCGCACGGCTCAGGCCATGTT
>JBAWAP010000102.1:0-1953 GCA_049589355.1 Anaerolineae bacterium | reverse complement strand
AGTTCAGTAGGCGACAGTGAATCGTTCGCGAATATGTTGCGGATTCTCCAGTTCATCAAGCATAGCCACGGCATAGTCTTGCGTGGAGATTTTGCTCTCGCCTTCTTTGTTCTTAAGAAGTTGGTCTTTCCCGACCCTGTAATGACCTGTCCGCTCTCCGGGGGCGATCGAGGCTGCTGGGCTCAAGAATGTCCACTCAGGTCCCTTCTCTTTCTTTAGCATGTAAAGTGTCTCCCTTGTTGCCAGCATTCCGCCTGTAACCTGCTCCGGACCCATCGTATCAATGAGCTGCACACCGGGGGCGACTTCCAAACTTGCAGCCCCACCCACAACCAGCAGTCTTTTGATTCCCGACTTCTTGACCCCGCTGATAATCGCCTTAGCGCCCTTAACATGCTCGTTGTACCTATCGGGACTGCTCCGGCTGGCACTGTAGGCACTTATGACTGCGTCATGGCCTTTCACGAGTTCGTCAACCTTGTCTTTAAGGACATCCGCCTTCACAACGGTAAGATGCTGGTCCTGCACAGTTATTTTCTCAGGATCGCGCACGATCGCAGTTACCTGATGCCCCCGCATCAGCGCTTCGTCCCGAATGTATGAACCGATAAACCCGCTTGCTCCGATGATTGCTATTTTCATAAATGCAACCTTCCCTTCTGGTACTCCCCGCTCGCGTAGATTTCTCACGCCGTATTTGCTTGCCCCTATTATACGACATTCGGACTCCGGGAACATAATAGCTCATTCGTAGGAGGCCTGGTTTTTCACCCTGTGAAAGATGGTGATCCTGGAGTTCGTAGGACTCACCCGTCAAAGCCTTGCTTTGCCCTTGAGTTCTGTTTTGGCTAGCTGAGGAAGACTTTGAAACAAGCCGGCCATCCGCCTCGCGCTGTAATCCAGAGTGTCATCCCCAGCCTTCGGCCGTCAAGGCTTCGTGCAGTCCATCGGGGTGGTGACGGCAGCGGTACTCCAGTCGGCTCGATTCGGCATGAGCCTTGTCATAGGGCCAGCCTTTGGCCATGCGGTTGCGCTCGTGGAGCTCATGCAATAGTATGTATCCGCGCTCCGGCTCTCCAATAGCATCATCAATCCACACTTCATTCTCAGGTACGAACTCATAAATGCAGTCGTGCCCGCCTTCTGTGAAGTCAATGTCGAATACACTGCGCACCAACCGCCCATTAACAATCCAGACACTGAGGCCGTTCTTTAGCTTCTGACATAGCCGCTCGTGGACATCCTTTCCATCCAGCAGTGTTTGCCCGTGATGGGTCAAACGACTAACATCTCCAGAGCGGCGGCGTTCTCTACGTTCCGCCTGGTCCGCCTTCACCAGTGCTTCATCATAGGGCACGCCCTTCGCCATCAGCCGGTGCTCGACCAGCAGGTGGTCAATGAAAAACTGTCGTTCATCATGCTTGGCTTCACGGTCAATCCAGAGTTCGTTTGTGGGGATGTAGGGATACCGGTAGTGCTGGCCGAAGTTGGTAAACTCTTCATCTTTATGGCTGCGGATGTAGCTACCATCGACGATCCAAACCTGTAAATCACCCCGCTCTTCTATTTTCTCAAGATAAGGCCCGTTTGCCATAAAGAGCCCCGAACGAACGTCGTCAATGGAAATGGTAGCACCCTATGGTGCGTGAATCAAATCCGGCTAGCTCTTAACCCGCTCTTAGCGGTCCCGCAGATAGAAACGGGGCATTCCTGGGACACAATACGTGATTTGGAGCAGGCCCGATCCTTCATAAGGTGAGGGACCGGGTTGCACAAACCACTAAAAGTGCAGCGTGGGTTGGCTTAACGGAACACTACAAAGCTAGATCTGAACAGGCACGGATTTTTTTACCGTTTCGCTGCTCACTGACAAACAATAAGGGAATTACGTAAACTCCCCTATTATTTGGTGGAATTAATACTCAGGTCCCATACTTCTGCGGTAACATCCCC
>JBAWAP010000101.1:0-3099 GCA_049589355.1 Anaerolineae bacterium | reverse complement strand
CCTTTCCAGATAATCCATGATTTGCCCTTCCTTCGCATGATTATATCATCCCCAGGTTAACATCGGGTGACAGCAAGGTGAAAAGCTGGTTGAAAACGGGCATCAGATTTAAGCGGATAATACGGATAGTATCTCCACCATTGGCATCTCTGGAGACCTCGGATTGGGGATAACTTTCCTTGTGCTCGGCTGAACCACGAGGTCTAACTGCTCAAGCACTACTTGTCCCACCAGAGGTTGAGAGCCATCAGGTTCTCCCAAAACGTTAAACTCCCCCGCTCTTCCTTGTATCTCCACGGTTACCACACCATAAATTGGTTTAACCTCTGTTTTGTTATTTGCGTATCTTACACTTACCTCGCGCATTTTCCTCAAATGGAGCTCCTCGACAATACTCTGAGGTAATACAAGCATCGTGGCTCCGGTATCAATAACTGCTTCAACCTCAACCGACTTTGTAGGGTCAAACAGGCTTGTCAGTTTGATCTTCTCAATCACCTTTCCCATTAATTCTCCTTCACACTAATAATGATACTCATGTTTCCTGCAATGTCAAGCCCTCTTCTAGCCTTTTTGCAATGGCGTATGACTGCCGAATCTGTTTAGCCGTTGCCCTACCATTGTCGGACTGTTCCACTACCGCCCAAGCAAACCTTCCACCGTGCCGCAGCCCCCCACCAAATGCTAGCCCAATCCAAAGCTACTTCCAATTGCATCGCTCATTTGAGCCTGAGCTGTTTTCGGTTCAGTTCGCGGAGGCTGTCTTTGATTTCCGAGCGACGGGGAATGCTGAATCCCGCCGCCGTGCAATGCCTGTGCACGGCAACCACCTTCAGAGCCAGCGACCACACCCCGCGACGAGGGCGCGACCTGGTCGGCGGCCACGTGTTTACGGACGCACACGGATGGCTCCTATAGCGAGAGTGCCAGGCGAAGGCCTGCCTCCACCTGAGCAAGGAAATTGGCTGACAGACAGCCGACCCGTTCCGTCAGGAAACTCTTGTCAATCGTGACAACTTGTGACACGTTAGCGACAGAGTCTTTGGGTAAACCAGACACTTTGCAAGGCAACCAAACGTTGCCAGGCGCTTGAGCCAGCCTCAGGTTGGATGTGATAACCACAGCGATAACGGTGGCAATACGGCTACGGTTGAAATCATCGGACTGCACGATGAGGACAGGCCGCCGATAACCTGGTTCTGAGCCTACTGGCTCAGGAAGAGTGGCCCACCATATCTCGCCGCGTTGCATTACCAAGTCTCACCACCTAACGAGGCAGACTGGATTTTCACCAAGACTGGGTCAAGTGCCGATGACTCGGTAGCATAGACTTGGTTTAGGATCGCCGTTATATCACCGCTTGGGTAAGTCGCTATGTAGGCCGCAACGGCAGCAGTATACAGCTCCCCCAGGGACAGGCCAAGTCGCTGTGCCATTTGCTCGGCTGCCTCAGAGATTGGACGAGGAATAGCAATAGCTGTCTCCATAAGCATCTCTCAACAAATTGTGGTCTTGTTCCACCACCAAGCCAACTTGTGCTTGGTCTCTCACAATCGGTTCGCTGCGCGTGTCCACAAAACGTTAGCCCACCGCCTAATTCACCTACCATCTGAGAATTGTATCGCTCATTTGAGCCCAAGTTGTTTTCGGATCAGTTCGCAGGGCTGTCTTTGATTTCCAGATGACGGGGAACGCTGTAGCCTCACAATGGGCGAGCGTCTGCTCATTGCTGCGAAAAGGTGAATCCGCTCGCCTATCGTGAGGAGTATGTTTCGCGTCGTGCATACGTGCCTTGACGTCCTATCTCTTGCGATAGATTTCTCTGCGGTGAGCGATTTCATGAATCACAATAACCTTCTCATCATACAGAATCTCGTAGACAACACGGTAATCGCCTACACGGAACTTGTAGAATCCTGCAAGGTCGCCTGTAAACGCCTCAGGCTTGAGGTTATCCAGATTCGCAGCCAGCCAATTGATGCGCTCAGCGATGCGACGACCAATAGGTTTGTCCAGTCCCGCTAACTGACGGGTCGCTCCTTCCAAGATGCGGACGCGATACATAGCGGTTACTCCAGTCCAAGTCGCCGTACCACATCTTCAAACGGTTCACCTCGTTCACCTGCCGCAACTGCTTTCTTCTGTCGCAAAAGCCTGTCGCGCACAGACTTTCTAATCTCTAGTCCTTCATCAGGATCGCCGAGTAGTTCGAGCAACTTCTGTTCAACGGATGTCTCAATTAACTCTTTCAGCTCATCTTTGCTCATCTGAGCGACTGTTGCCACAGTCATACCCTACCTCCCATCAAGCCACGATGGTGTGCGAACACAAACCTTCTCATCATACACAATCTCGTAGACAATGCGGTAATCGCCTACACGGAGCTTGTAGAATCCTGCAAGGTTTGGCCCGCATCTATGCCCTGCCTTTCGAGTCAGAAAGCCGCTGTCGCCGAAGCAAAGACACCTGTCAAGGCCAGCAACATCGCACCGCCATTTCTGCAAAGAGTATATAACACAAGCGCTGTCTTGTCAAAGGCCAAACCGCCGAGAATCATCACCCTCTACGACCGCGCCGCCGCGATAGGATCACACCACCCAGGGCCAGGACGGCGATCAGCACGGCCAGGGGCCACAAGGCGGCAAGGTTGGCGAAGGCAGAGGGACTACTCGCCTCCGCCACTACCTCTATTGGCCCGTGCAAGGTGGTGGTGCCGTCCAGCTCCACGTCCTCCAGCTTGTAATAGTAGGTGTGGCCGGCAACCACGTTGGTGTCGGTATAGACGTACTTGCCGCCCAGGAGGGGATCAGATGAGCCGGGGATGAGGGCAGCGTTCACTTTCACATAGGGGCCATCGGGGCTCTCGCTGCGGTAGAGGTTGAAGCCCGCCATGTCAACTTCGCTCTCCGTCGTCCACTCCACGACTACCACGCTAGCAGCAGGGGTAGGTTCCTGAGCCGCGGCCATCAGGGGCCAGATAAGGAACAACACTACTATTGCAATTGCTAATCTACCGGCCACTAACATCCTCACCAGGGCCTCCAATTGCTGGAGGCAGGAAAGCCCTCTCCCCCCAGCCCCCTCTCCCAACCCTGGGAG
>JBAWAP010000100.1:0-3385 GCA_049589355.1 Anaerolineae bacterium | reverse complement strand
TGAGGGTGGCAGATTTCATGAGACCTCCATGGTTTGATAGGTATGATAGGGTTAGAGGTCCCAAGGATACTCATCTGTCCCAAGTTGTCAACTATCAGAACAGACAAAATTTCCATCTACTGAGACTGGATTAACACCCTTCATACCCTGGAACCCCAACACGGCTACTGGATCAAGATGAAGCAAGCGGGTACATTGATCTATCCTAGCGGTGGCGCAGGTGCTTTGGAAAGAGGTGCGGTTGGAGTGCGCATCAATGCTCCCCAAGCAAGCGCCGGTGTCACTCCCACTCACAAGTGGGTTGATTTCTATTCCTTCAACACGACGGTAAACGGCCAACCCATTCCAGAGGGCTCCATTGTAACAGCCTACGATCCGGATGGGGTGAAGATCGGTGAGCGTGTGGTTGAGCAGCCGGGCAGCTTTGGTGGCCTCTCCGCTTACGGCGATGATGTCCTGACTCCAGAGGACGAAGGGGCTGAGCCTGGCGATACCATCAGCTTCTACATCAACGGCTACAAAGCGATGGTCATGGGGCCTGACGAGCCAATCTGGACCAGCTTTGGGGACCTCAGGAATGTGGACCTTGCTGTTACCCATCACCTTGGCCACCAAGTTTACCTACCTCTGATCCTCAAATAGCCAGCGATACCTCGCATTCCAACGGATCATACGGGCTTCTTTGCCCTCCACAAAACGGCGGTGTCCGTATAGATGTCCGCCGTTTTTTCTTTCCGCCAGTAGGCGCAGGGATAAAACCTTAGCCCGGAGGGCTTCGTCCTTTCAGCCTGGGGATTCAGCCCCAGGCTTGCCATTGCATCAAAGATATGCTAGAATCGGCTAGTACAATGCCAGCGAGGAAATGAGCTTGACCGAGAAATCGGGCGGTATGATCTTGAGTTCGGGATGGAAGCTCCTCCTGATTTGTCTGCTGGGGCTTGTTGCTGTTCAACCCCTGCTCAAACCCGCTATGACCTGCAGCGATGACGGAGGCCACTACCTCTGTCGCTTCGTAGAGTTGGATCATTGCCTGCGCCAGGGCGCTCTCTGGCCCCGTTGGACTCCCGATCTGGTCTATGGCTATGGTTACCCGCTCTTCAACTTCTTCCCTCCCCTGTCCTTCTATCCGGCCGAGTTGTTCCACCTGCTGGGCTTCAGCTTCGCCCGAGCCTGGAACGCTGCGCTGGCGCTTTACATCCTACTATCCGGGATGACCATGTACCTCTTCGCCAAAGATGTCTTCGGCAAGAAGGCGGCTTGGACGGCGGCTGTGGCCTACATATATGCTCCTTATCAATTATACAATGCTCTGAACCGGGGCAATCTGGGTGAGTCCCTGGCGTTACCTCTCTTGCCCCTAATACTCTGGGCCTTTGGACCTCTACTGGAAGGCACAACGTAAGCTGGCCGTCGAGTACAGCGCCTATGCCCGCCTCAAAGATGCCCAATCAAACCTGTGGAGCCCGAAGGATAGCGGGCGCCCTGGGGGGTATCGAGACTATCCTCCGACGACCACCTGGCCCTTGGACGAATACGCCCAGGACTCTTATCAGATACTGGTGCTGCCGGGCACGCCACCCGGGGAATACGATCTGGTGATTGGAGCGTTCTCCAAAGCCACCCTGGAAGAACTGGATGTCCTGGACGAACAGGGGGTGTCTGTGGGCACCTCCTTGGCCGTAGGTAAGTTAACGGTGGTGCGGCCGAGGAAGCCGCCTTCCATCGAAGAACTGGAGATCCAACACCCCGTAGCCATCGGGTTCAGGGAAGAGCTGGGGCTACTGGGCTATAATATGGATCGCTCTGCCGTCCAGGCAGGAGAGGGTGTGCACCTGACCCTTTTCTGGCGAAGCCTGAAGAAGATGGATCAGCCTTACACTGTCCTTCTGCTACTGGTGGACGAGGGGGGAGGGGTTGCAGCAAGGGAGACCTTCCCGATTGCAAGCGAGGCTTACCCCACAACCCAGTGGCAGGCTGGGGAGGTGGTTCGCAGTCAACATTACCTTCTCGTTCCGGCGGGGGCTTCAGCGGGCAGGCGTCGGCTCCAGTTGACAGTTATAGATCAGGAGGGAATGTCGCTTGCGGCAGCGATTGACTTGATTGAGCTGGAGATCGAGGTGCCGGAACGCAGAATGACGCTCCCCGTTATCGAAAACCCCATGGAAATCAACCTGGGCAATAAGGTAACCTTCCTCGGCTATGACCTGGGGACCACTGTGGTCAAGCCCGGTGACACTCTGCGCCTGACTCTGTACTGGCAGGCCAGGAGGGAAATAGGTGGATGGTACAAGGTTTTCACCCATCTTCTGGACGATGAAGCACGGATCTGGGCTCAGAAAGATAGTGTGCCAGTGGAGGGGACACGGCCAACGACGGATTGGGTGAAAGGCGAGGTCATCGTGGATGAATACGAGCTGGTGGTAGAGCCCGACGCTCCTGGCGGTGATTACATCTTGGAGATCGGGATATACGAAGAGGGCACAGGCCAGCGCTTGAGTGTGCTCAACGAGGAGGGGCAAGCCGCGGGGGATCGCATTTTGCTGGAGAAGGTGAGGATTGAACTATACCAAAAAACCACCTTGTTGCCAGATCACCCAGGCTGAAGTATGAGCAGCCACCTGCATCATTTCCTCCTTGTAGCTTGTAGATGGTCGCCACAGCATACCAGACCGGGGTTGAGTTGTAAAAGTCCAGTTTTTTGGTCGTTTTTGATGGTTCAGCCTACAATTGCACAAAACTTACGTTAGAAGAAGTTGCCACTATTGACAAAACCTTTACTTTCGGGGTATAATTGTACTTGGAGTAAGATTTCTGGGAGGAATGGCAGGTCCAGTTCTTAAAGGATCACTCCATGGGACTTCTTGGGGGATTGCAGGGAAACTTAGTGCAACTGATACAAGCATCGAGGGGCCAGTGATTTTTATATGCCAACGCACGTATGTCATCATCTCTATCGTTGGCGTTTTTGTTTAACGCATGAAGCGGGGGAGGAAAGATGAGCACCAAGTTCTTGTCAAATAGGCTAACATTCCTCGTAACAGGCTGCTTGCTGTTACTTAGTCTGACTTCGGTGGCAGCTCCAGTAATCGGACACGGGCGAGAATTGAATGGCGATGATGGGAGTGCCCAATTTGGTTTTATTGCTTCTGAAACTCGAATTGGCAATGTAGAGAAAGGGGATGAACAAGGCCGCTTTGACCCTCAACACAGTAGCGCATCATGCTGTAACACCACAGAGGTTGAGATCTGGGTCAATGTTACTGGCTTCAAATCAGGTCAGATAAAGCTTGCATACAACTCAACATGTGCTGACGTAACGGATTGGGTAGCGAATACTACCCATTTTCCGCTGGCGACATGGGATTCGGCTACCCCTGGTGAGGAG
>JBAWAP010000099.1:0-9940 GCA_049589355.1 Anaerolineae bacterium | reverse complement strand
CCTATCCCTTCCTCAAAGGCTATGAAAAGCTTCTCCATGGCCAACCAATCGGCGATCTTGGTGAAGGCAGCCAGAGGAATCTTGACCTCCTGCCATGAGGTGGTGATGCCCTGGGACAGATACTCGCCGATGATGATCTTGGACTCATTGCCTGAACCATCCCTCAGCCCAACCTTGGCTATCTCCCCACCAGCAGCACCCTTCACCAGGAAGCTCACCAGCTTATACGATGTCAGGTCCACCTGCTCAAGTGAGGTGGCATACTCAGCATAGGGATTACCCCCTGATACGCTGTAATCCAACTGAAGCGACTCCCCATCGTAATGCGCTGCTACTACGGCCTCATCCTCAGGATACAGCCACGAACTACCACCCAGCCCATTCTCCCCTGTCAGGTCATTGAAGTTGTCCACCACGATGGGAACAATCGGGGCTTCCTCAAACTTGATGTCGTCCACGTAGATCGTGCCCGCGCCACTGCCTATCCCTTCCTCAAAGGCTATGTAGAGTTTCTCCATGCCCGACCAATCGGCAATCTTGGTGAAGACAGCCAGAGGGATCTTGACCTCCTGCCATGAGGTGGTGATGCCCTGAGACAGATACTTGCCGATGACGATCTTGGATTCGTTGCCTGAGCCGTCCCTCAGCCCAACCTTGGCTATCTCGCCACCGACAGCACCCTTCACCAGGAAGCTCACCAGCTTGTACGATGTCAGGTCCACCTGCTCAAGTGAGGTGGCGTACTCAGCATAGGGATTACCCCCTGAGACGCTGTAGTCCAACTGAAGCGACTCTCCGTCACGATGAGCTGCTACCACGGCCTCATCGTCAGGATACAACCATGAACTACCACCCAGCCCATTCTCCCCTGTCATATCATTGAAGTTGTCCACCACGATGGGAACGATCGAGGCTTCCTCAAACTTGATGTCGTCCAGGTAGATCGTGCCCGCACCACTGCCTATCGCATTCTCAAAGGCTATGAAAAGCTTCTCCATAGCCGACCAATCGGCGATCTTGGTGAAAACAGCCAGAGGAATCTTTACCTCCTGCCATGAGGTGGTGATGCCCTGGGACAGATACTTGCTGACCACTATCTTGGACTCGTTGCCTGAACCATCCCTCAGCCCGATCTTGGCTATCTCCCCACCAGCACCACCCTTCACTAAGAAGCTCACCAACTTGTATGATGTCAGGTCTGCCTGCTCAAGAGAAGTGGCATACTCAGCATAGCCATCGGCTGACGATACATAGTAATCCAGTTGGAGCCATTCTGAGTTGTAAGATGCCGCTAGCGCACCATTCTCATAGAAAACCCATGAATTGCCTCCAAGAGCATTTGTGGGGTCAGCATCAGAGAAATCATCAATCAACAAGTAAGGGTGTTCGCTAACTTGGAAGTGATAAGTTGTATAGGGAGCATCAACGGGATCAGTGGCCATATTGCCGTCACCGTCCGCAGCTTCGATATAATACCTTACCTCTCTACCGAGAGGCTGACCGGGGATTGAGGCGCTGAAGGTAGGGCTGGCACTCGTCATGGGAAGCTGCGAGAAGGTGTCCCCGCCGTCTACACTGTAAAACAGGGAGACACTTTCTACGCTGACATCATCACTGACTTCAGTGGTCACCACGTAGGGACCCACCGTGTCGTCTGTATCAGACAAGATAGCAGTATTACTAATAATCGCCGAATTGGTGAAAGCAGCCCCATCGATCCACAGGTCCACGGATTCATGTGGAGCACCAACAGTAGGCCAGAGGACTGACTTAACGTCAGTTCCAGTAAAAGCAACTGGTTCCCCCCACCCCTGCTGAGCGAATAAGGAAAATGGAATGACGAACTGCCTCCATTCGGATGGTGCGGTGAATACAAACTGGTGGTAGTCGTTGTCCGTTACCGAGTCAGTTCTAAGCCTGACGCGATATCTTTGCCCATCACCCTTAGCAAAGAAGGTCAAGGCTTCGTACTGGCTAAGATCAGTTGGGCTTTCGGTGGTATCTAGCCCTACTCCGATCCCCACGTAACCACTCTCAGCACCGATCCTGTTCACGACACCGCTCATCTCGGCGCTGCCATCCAAGCTTAAGCCTTCTCCGCGTAAAGGGTGAGTTGAATTCTGAAAGGTTAGGCTTACCTGAGAAGTGCCTCCATCGGCAGAGTCATCGAAAGCGAACCAGTATCTGGATCCTACGTAAACCTTGTCCAGAAAGCCATTCACTTCGACAAAGACAATGGCATCTAGCATATTTGCCTCTGGCAGCTCAACAAAGTTCACACCTGGCTCCAATGTCACGTCATGGTCGAGAGTGTGATCAGCTACGTCATCGGTATACCGTATAGGCCCGAAGAAGTTAACTGTCCGAGCTTCTGGCAGCCAACTTTGTACTACCATCTTGATGCTGTCCTCAGAATACTCCGCCGATTTAATGAGCACAGTGGGAGAAACCGGCTCTACCGTATTAGCAAAGGAGACTGTGCCATAGCTTGATAGATTCTCCAACGTTCGCCCTAGCAACTTGTATGCTTCTTCTGAAGAGGATGCCCAGATTTGGAAGTTGAACACATACTCGTAGATTGGGTCGATGGGATTGGGATAGTAGTCAGCAAGCCATCGGGAGTCCACGGTGAAGCTTGCGTTATCTTCGTCCACGAAAACTGTAAATATCAACGCTTCCTCCACGAACTCACCATTGGTGGTTGAAACATACCAGAACCAGGGAACATCAGTGATCCCCGGGAGCACGCCAGGAAGTGCAATCGGTGCAGCAGATCCCAGCGTATGATCATGGAACTTATTGCAGGCTGAGAAATCATGCTCATAAGTCTCATCTATGGTCTTGATAGCAAGCACAACCGCTTTGACCTGCGACGTCTCATTGTCAACGAAGTCCACACCTTTAGCATCCACAGCATTGGTCACCTTCAGAAGATCAACATTGGTCAGTTTTAGAATGTCTTCACGAGTGAAAGGCACTGCAGTGGTTCCTTCGGGTCCCTCAGTGGGAATGATGTCATCTAGGGTGACCAAGGGCTCAGATTGAGGCTCGATTAAAGAGGCACTGAAAGTGAAGTCCAAAGGTTTGGATTCAACCCCAGCACCACTCGCGCTGCCCGTTCCACCTCCACCATCTGGGCCTCCGCCTCCCTCTCCTTGGTTACCAGTGTTGTCTCCATCACGAGGCATTTTCACACCCATAAAATATATTTTTCCATCTCTTAGTTCAAAAGAAAAAGTGGGATATCCCGCGGCAGTTGCAATAGCCTCCATTAAAGGTATGACCGTTTTCCACGATGCCTCTCTCCATATCTCTAAGAAAATTGGGGTGGGCAATTTGAAGATTTCGACTATGGTTCTTATTCTCTCCCGTATATTTTCCGTTATGCTTCTCATTCTCTCCCGTATATTTTCCGTTATGCTTCTCATTCCTATCAAGCCCAATGGGTCAATATAGCTTGTCGGGTTGTTACTGACATAAATATAGGAACTTATATCTGCATCAAAACCTAGAGGATCTGGAGAAAGAAATCTACCCATTGAAGGTGAGTACCACCTTGCCCTGTAGCAGTATAACCCGCTTTCCTCACCATACTCCCGCCCGGTAAACCTGTAAGGATTAATCACACTCCCTGCTTGGCTCCTGATAGCTCCAAAGGCATCATATTTGTAGGTAGCTACTGTGACTCCACTAGAGTTTGTAAGTCCTGTCACGCTTCCCAGTCCATCGTGATGATAATAGTAAGATGAACCTCCCCTATCCATGCTTATCCAATCATCAATCCATAACCCGCTAGTGTAGCGGGCAATAGTGGCTCCAGCGCTGTTGGCCTCTACAATTGTATTCGGGCCATCGTAGAAGTAGTATGTCGTTTCCCCAGAGGTATCGGTTTTGCTCAAGCGTCTGCCATCAGGATAGTAGGTGAAGGTATTGGTGTTGCTATCGGGGAAAGTTATCGAGGTCAGCCTGTTCTCGTAATCGTAGCCATAGAGGGTCGTGCTAATCTCTTCGGTTTTGGTGACCATGTTGCCGTTGTTATCCCAATCATAGGTCGCTGCTCCGGCGTTCTGAAGCCGGTCTGCGTCATCATAGCTGTAGTTCGTTGTTCCGGTTGTATCCGTCAAGACCAGGCGGTTGCCCACGACATCGTAGGCATATTCAACGGTGGAACCATCAGGGTAAGTCACACTTGTTAATTGGTAAAGGTCATCGTATTCGTAAGTTGTCTCGTCTCCATTGGCCTCGATCATCTTTGTGCGATTGCCGGCGTCGTCGTACTCATAAGTGTAGCTAGAGATGATCTCCCCTGACGATTTCTTGTTGGTCAAAGAAACGAGCCTGTTTGCCTGGTCGTAGGTGTAAAGCGCATACGTCCCGTTGTGATAGTCCTCTCTGATCAACCTGCCCAATGAGTCATAAGCATAGGTAGTTGTCTGCCCCAAGGGATTGGTCAAGCTAATAGGGCGGTTGGCTTCGTCATAAGCATAAGTGGTGACACCACCATCAGGGTCGGTCATGCTGATGCGGTTGTCCGCTTCGTCATAGGTATAGCTGATTGACTTGCTGTGAGAGGCATAATCCACGTTTGTCACTCGATTCAGAGCGTCGTAGGCGTAGAGCACACTGGCATGGGTATTGGTCATGCCGATCGTATTCCCGACAGTATCGTAACTGTGGTTGACGGTGCTGCCGTCAGGATAGGACCCCGTTGTGAGATTTCCTTTGTCGTCGTACTCGTAGGTCGTCGTAGAATTATTGGCATCCGTTCTGCTGACGAGTTCCCCCATACTGTTGTAAACATAGGATGTGGCCTTACCAAGAGGATCAGTTTCGCTGACAGGGTTTCCCTGCGAGTCGTACTCATAGGTTGTGGTATGCCCGTTTGCATCTGTCACGCTTTCTAACTTGTTGTACGCATCCTCGTACGCATACGTCGTCGTGTTGCTCAGTGCATCGGTCACACCCAAGAGGTTCCCCATGACGTCGTAGGTGTACGTCGTCGTGTTGCCCTTCTCATCGGTGAAGCTGGTCAGGTTGTTGTCCTCATCCCAGGACATTGAAACTGAATTTTCCAAGGGGTCTTCTATGGCGCTAATGCAATCATCGGCGTCGTAGAAGAAATGGGTGACTTGATCACCCTCAGGGGCAACATCTGTCATCGTTGTAATTCGATTCGTCGTGTCATAGGAGAACGACTTTGCAGTCAGTTCGCCCGTCACGTTGGTCACAGCGCCATCGGAATAGGTGATGATGGTCGGTATTCCCCGGGTAGGGGTGATGCTCGTTAGAAAGTGGTCGGCGTCATAGCCATAACGGGTTTCGTTCTCCAACGCATCGGTGATGCTGATCAGGTTGTCGTTGGCATTGTATTGGAATTGGATTGACCTGCTTGGCGTTACGTTGGCATCGGTAATTGCCGTCAGATTGCCATCGGTGTAGGAGAATTCCACCTGTCGTCCGACCGTATCGGTGATGCTGGTCAAGAGCATATCTGAGTCATAGGCAAATGTCAAAGCGTTTCCATTGGGCTCTTGCAGCTTGGTCAGCCGCTTGTGAATCGGGGAATCGAAGTAAAACTCAATCCCATACTTGGTTCGCGAGACATACTTGCCTGGCTGATATTCCTGCAGAGTATCGTAGGTGTCTACAGGAGAGAGGAAAGAACCGTTACTCTTGACAAATCTATCAGCGCGACCATCCTCCCACACCACGATGATGTCCCCATTCTCGTCCCGCACGTAGAACATGTTATAGCTGAGTTGCCAGCCGTAGCCGTAATGCGTGACAAAATCGTGCCAACTGCTGTTGTAACTCAGGAAAAGCTCTATGGGCAGTCCCCGGCCAGGGATAGTCAGGATGGGAACAGGATAGAAGAGGTTGCCGCTCCAGGTGTTGATGCGAACGTTAGAAGGGCCAAGCACTTTGATCTGTGTGTTATGGTTTGACCGCGCCCTTTCAGGTTCCTGGCTTGCCTGGGCACTAACAATTGTAAGAGGATGTGGCACGCTTGACACTAGCATACTTAGGATGCAGAGAATGGTTACACCGGTCTGAAAACTCCTGGCGAATCTTCTTCCGAACATGATAGTTCCTCTCTTCCTGGCTCAAGATCGTCCAGGCTATCTTTCGGTCTTGTACCAATGGGTTGCGCTTTGGAAAAAGGCGCTCATGGCACAGACACTGGCGAATATCCAATACAGGGGTGTTAACAGCACCAAGGGGACGAATCTTCGCTGCTCCTGGGCTGGGACGACGCTCAGGTAAGAGAAGATGCCCGTCAATGGGCCAAGGAAGGTCAGGCCGAGGGACCAGAAATAGAGGGCATAGGTGTATGCTGGATGAAACATCCAAGGAGCAACGAGATCCAACTCAGGCACCAGGAGTCGTGTACCCCAATAACTGATGAAAAGCACCCAGGAGACAAAGGCCAAAGCCCCAACAATCGGCGCCCCAAAGACCAACGAGAAAGCCAGCTTTTTCCTGATATTCATCCGGGACCGAATCAAGAGCCTAAGACAGGTCAAATAGCCTCTATACCATCTCAATTTCTGTCGGAAGTGCGCCTGGGCGTTTCTGGGAGCCTTCTCAATCACGGTTGACTCCAACAGGGCGAATCGTTTGCCTCGTTCAGTCAACAGCAATCCCAGGCAAGCATCTTCTGTCAGCACTTCGGGAAAGTAGCCCACTTCTTCCAACACGCTCTTTCTGACAAAGAGACCCTCACCACTGAGCGGGAATCCACCGGTCAGTCCCACAATCATTGGAACGTATTTCTTGAACCAGAGCAGGGTATCGAGCCATAGCAGTCTGCTCAGAATTGTGGAGCCTTGCCGGCAGACCTTTGCCTGGACCACATCATAGTTTCCTTCAAGCATGAGTGAAACTGCTTGCTCTATCTGGTCTCTCTCAATGAAATCGCTTGCGTCGTAAACACAGATGAACTCGTTCTCGACCTCTCTCAATGCAACGTTAAGCGCGCGCGGTTTCATCCTGGGATTCCCGTCACTAGTTACTACTTTGCTTTTGATCCCCAGCATCTCCAGCCCTTGCACAGCTTCAGAGGCATACATGCCAGTTTCACCATCTCCCGGCTCGACAATCAGAATCACCTCGAGTTTGCCTCTGGGGAAGGTTTGCCCTTTGAGGGATGTCAGGGTGATCTCAATATCCTCTTTCTTCTCCCTGAACAGGGGAAGAAGTACTGAAATGGAGGGTAGGTCATGCCCAATGTTCTCACAGACCTGACCAGCACTGGGCTGCCTGAAGTGAGGAAACAGGCTCAGAGTGAAGAACACATTGGAGATAATGGGGTCTATCGCAAGAGACATAGGTGCGTACCCCCTGCGTTATCTCTTGGGACACAGCGGTCCCAACTTCTCGGCTAAGTCCCGATCAATGCAGGAGTAGGTGGCCCCGCTGTCGAACAGGCCGACCAGTTCGTGCTCCCCTTGGAACCCACAAGCTTGACCTCTTTCTCGATAACGGGCATTAGCTGCACTTCCTCATACCAAAAACGCCAGCCTCAGGGCACGCAAGGGCGCATCCTTGGCTGGCGTCTCATCGGTTGCGGTGTTTGCTTCGTTGGCCTGAGCAATCATCAAGGGCATCTTCGCACCTATTGGCCAACTTTCGACGGTGGCCCGCATCTCTGCCAGCCTCAACAGCCTACTCGCGTGTCAACTCTGCGTTGATCTGCAACTCGGCCAGCAATTGCTCCTGTTGTGCGGCCAGGATCACCAGTTGCTCATTCGCGGCTTCGCTCTCTTGCACTTGTTGGCGTAGCGCAGCCTGCTCTGCCTGCATCTGAGCTAACGCCGGCGCCAACCGCTCCCGCTCTTCCGCTTCAAGGGACTCGATCAGTGCGGTTAACTCTGCTTGGCTCGCTTCGTCCAGCGTGCCCGTCAACTCGGCAGCGCGCAGTGCGTTTAGCCGGGCTTGCTTCTCATCATTCCATTCCATATTCATCTCCTCTCTTACGCTTGTTCTCATTGTAGCACACCCCCATGTATCCTGTCAAGCTGAGCAGCACGTCCCCCGGAAGCGCGCACCATTGGCGAACTGGCGCGCATTTTCGATGAACATGACGGGCGCGCAGTCAGTGATTCCAGCGCATACAAAACGCCAGCCTCAGGGCACGCAAGGGCGCAACCTTGGCTGGCGTCTCATCGGTTGCGTTGTTTGCTTCGTTGGCCTGAGCAACCATCAGGGGCATCCTCGCACCCATCGGCCAACTTTCGTTGACTCATCTCGTATATCACATATCGTGATCGGGCTTCCCGAAGTTCGCCACGCTGTCGCTGTCAAGTCACCCTCCGGTTGTCTCTGGCCTTGGCAAACCAACGACACTGGGTGAAAAGCAAGCGGCGAATTTGGGCGTCAGTCGGGAAGCCCGTGTTATACGACGTTGGGCGGGTTCCCCCCATATTCACGCAAAAGCAGCGACAGGAACCATCTCCATTCGCTCTGGCGCTTTCTTCTCTGCAGCAATCTCCTCAACTCGATGCAACAGAGTTGAGTGGTAGTAGCGGTAACCACACTTGTCGCACACACCAACGGGCACTTTCTCCAGAATGACGAAGCCGTGTCGGTGCTTGAATGCTTCTCGTTCTACCACCCGCTCCTGCACGATGCCATCGCAGTATTCACATTTGTATCCGTACATTTTTACCATTCCTCTCGTTCCGTGACCTCGTAGACGGTGATGATGAGATAGATGCCCGTTTCGGTGAAACGACCAACTACCCCCACTTCCGTCTTTCGGTCTTCCGCCAGCCCGATAATGGTGTATCTTGGCCCGCGTGGGTCATCTGTTTCCGTCTTTGTGATTTCGCCGTCGAGAACAGCACTCTCAACATCAAAGATGCCCAGCCCATCCTCTGCCATCTCGTCAATGGCATGACGGATCAAGTCGTACTCGCCGCTGAGTATGACGTACCGTATTCGTTCGAGGAGTCGTCGTGGCATTCTTCTTCCCGCCCGATGGCGTATAACGGGGTGTTAACGACATTAGTCGTCACAGCTTGTTCCACTCGTCAACTGCGATCTTGCGGCCTATGATCTCTTCCACTTCTCGTGTCATCATCCGAACAAAGCCGATTTTTCGCAACCGCCGGATGAAATCCCGACGCTTACACAGCGTCCACCGGCTCATAGCTTGGTTCCTTGTTTAGATCAATACCAGCAATCACCGGCAGCGGATGCTTCAGCTTGAGGCCAACCAGTATCCAGTCTTCTAGCGTGGAACGCAATTCCTCCTCATACTCGCACAGGGTAGATCCAAATGCCACCATCCCCTTACACGGCGGAATGCGCCCGGCAAATGTACCATCTTCCAATTTGTCGTAGACGGCGTGAGCCATCGCCTGTTCTACGTAGCCGCTCAGAATGAATCGTATGACCATCAAGCACCTCCACTGTCATTCTGTGCCTCAGATGCGCGGCATCAGCCAAGCCTCGTTGAGCCATCTCAATTGTATCACAAACGACTTACGCCTCTCCGAGCCAGAGGCCCCTGAGCCAGCAGCACCCTCGCAAGCCTCACGAGGGTGCCGCTGACAGCGGGATGTAGCTCTACTCGCTGGCTAACTTCTGTGCCAGTTCCTCAGGTGTTGCGGCGGTGATGGCCCCATACTCGACGCCGGGGTAATATTGCGCGTAGAACTCCTCCAACGACTGGTCGCCTTGCCAGTCTTGCGGATTGATGGCGATCACACGCCGTACATCCAGGTCGCCGACGCCCGCGTCATCGGCGCTGCCTCCGATGGTGTACCGACGTTGATCCCACGTGCTCTCCACCACCGCCTGCACCCAGGCGGCGTCTGCAGTGGGGGGGAGCAGCACGTAGGTACGCTCGTACTGGACACGAGGATACCCACGGGGTTTCTCTTCCTCCTCGACGCCGGGATACCTGAAGGGCTTGGCCGGATTCGCCTGCGTATAC
>JBAWAP010000098.1:0-1873 GCA_049589355.1 Anaerolineae bacterium | reverse complement strand
CGGAGCAAAGACCTGCTTTTCTGGGAAGACCGCCTGCGAAGCGTCAGCCATGAACTGATAGTCACCACCGATGACGGTTCATACGCCCGCAAAGGTGTGGTAACCGAGCCTTTGAAAGAGCTGCTGGAGAGAGATAAGGAAATCAGACGCGTTATTGCCATCGGCCCAGCTATAATGATGAAGTTCTGCTCTTTAACTACAAAGCCTTTTGGAGTCACTACTATCGTCAGTCTCAATTCAATTATGGTTGATGGCACCGGCATGTGCGGCTGTTGTCGTGTTTCTGTAGGGGATACAACCAAGTTCGTCTGCGTTAACGGCCCCGAATTCGATGGGCACCAGGTTGACTGGGAACTTCTATTTGCCCGCCAGCGGATTTACTGCGATGAAGAAAGTCGCTCGCTGGAACTGTGGAAAGCCCATCAATGTAAAAAGGGCGCTTGACATCATACCTGTCATTAGGAGAAGCATTGCCTATTTCTGTCATCGCGAGGAGCCCTTCCACAGAAGGACGACTTGGCGATCTCAACCGAGGCAGACGTGGTTGCCAGACAGAGATTGCCACGCTTCGCTCGCAATGACAAGTAAATATTCGCTTAAAAGTGGAGAGTAAAGAAGGTGGAAGAAAAAGCCAAGCCAAAGCTTGATTTAAATAGATTAGCCATGCCCCGCCAAGACCCGAAGGTCAGGGCAAGAAACTTCAACGAGGTAGCTCTGGGCTACACCCATGAGATGGCACTTAAAGAAGCTAACCGCTGTATTCAATGCCCCAAGCAATCCTGTATCGGCGGCTGCCCGGTGAATATAGACATCCCCGACTTCATTAAGGCAGTACGGGATAACAATATGCCTGAGGCAGTGCGTATACTCAAGAGCAAAAACGCCCTGCCGGGCATCTGCGGACGGGTCTGCCCTCAGGAGACACAGTGCGAGGAGGTCTGTACACTGGACAAGAAGGGAGCGCCAATAGCCATCGGCCGACTGGAACGATACGTAGCTGACTGGGAACGGGAACATAGCTCCGAGCTGGCTTCGTCTCCCAACCTGCCACCACCAACCAGCAAGAAAGTGGCTATAATCGGCTCAGGGCCTGCCGGATTGACCTGTGCCGCCGATTTAGCCAAGCTGGGTCACCAGGTAACCATATTCGAAGCAATACATGTTGCCGGTGGAGTGTTGATGTACGGCATTCCAGAGTTCAGACTACCCAAAACCATTGTCCAGGGCGAGGTGGATTATGTCAAGTCGTTAGGGGTAGAAATCAGGCTCGACTCAGTGATGGGTAAACTGGCCACCGTGGATGAGCTGTTGGAGGACGGCTATAAAGCCGTATTCCTGGGCACGGGTGCCGGGCTGCCCATGTTCCTCAATATACCCGGTGAGAACCTCAACGGCGTCTATTCAGCCAACGAATTCCTCACCCGCGTAAACCTGATGAAAGCCTATCTTTTCCCCGAGTACGATACCCCAATAAAGATAGGGAAAAAAGTAGCCGTTATCGGCGGTGGCAATGTAGCTATGGACGCTGCCCGCTGTGCTTTGAGGCTTGGTGCCGATAAAGTTTACATCATCTACCGTCGGTCTCGAGTTGAAATGCCAGCACGACATGAGGAGGTTGAGAATGCCGAAGAGGAAGGGATTATCTTCAAGTTCCTGACCAATCCTAAACGGCTCATAGGCAATGACCAGGGCTGGGTAACCGCCGTGGAGTGCTACGAGATGGAGCTTGGCGAGCCGGATGCCAGCGGTAGACGCCGCCCCATCGTCAAGGAAGGCAGCGAGTTCACTATCGAGGTTGATGTGGCTGTTGTAGCATTGGGGACTACTCCCAACCCACTGATTCCATCAACCACTAGAGGACTGGAGACAAGAA
>JBAWAP010000097.1:0-7717 GCA_049589355.1 Anaerolineae bacterium | reverse complement strand
CGGCTATCACGGATGTCAGGCCCTTCGTTGACTTAGCGGCTCGGTATGGGGCCAAGCTCTCCCTGGCTGCGTGTGCGGGCGGCATCCCCACCAGCACCGAGGCGCGGATAGCGCTCATCACTGAGACCCTTGTACCTCAGGCTTTGAAGGCTGGCGTCCCCCTGAATAACCTCTACATTGATGCCTTTGTCGCCGCCTTGACCTGCGACCAGCCTCAGGTTCCCAATACGGTGAACACGCTGCGGCTTCTCAAGGTGGCAGCCGAGCTCGTACCCAACACTTTGGCCCACATAGGGGGCGTATCTGATGGTGTCTTGGCTGAGGTGCGAGGTCTGATCAACCGCACCTATCTGGTCATGCTGATGGGTGCTGGCCTGGACGCCGTGGTTATGGATCCTTTGGACGCCGAGGCTCAGGCTTTCGTGCGCATCGTCAAGGAGCGGGATGGACGCACTCCTCTCAGCCGCCTCCTGTTGCGGCTCTACGACGTCACAGCGGCGGGGGCAGAGCTGTACGCGGCAGCAGTTGATGAGGATGATCCCCGCCAGGTCGCCATCTACAAGACAGTGCAGGTCTTGACCAACCAGGTAATCTACGCCGATTCGTACCTGGGCGCTTGAGCAAGTTGATCACAATCAGGTGGAGGGAAGATCTCGGTGAAGGAGTTTGACCTGATCGTCGTCGGTTCCGGGGCAGGGATGAACGTCGCTGCGAACGCTGTTGCGCATGGAATGAACGTGGCCGTCATAGACAGAGGGCCTCTCGGTGGGACCTGCCTGAACAGGGGCTGCATTCCTTCCAAGGTGATGCTCTACCCGGCAGACGTGATTAGGATGGCTGAGGAAGCGAAGGCCATAGGCGTCCATGCCAAGATTGAGAAGGTGGACTTTGACCTGATAATGAAACGGGTCTGGAAGATCGTCTTGGAAGGTCGCCACGAGATGGAGCGCGGTGTGGAGCACTCAGAGCAAATCGAGTTCTTCAACGTGGACGGCTCCTTCGTCTCAGACTACACCATGCAAGTCGGCGAGGATCTGATCACCGCAGACACAATTATCATTGCCTCGGGCGCACGGCCATTCATCCCCCCCATAGAGGGTATTGAAGAAGTCGGCTACCTGACAAGTGCCACCATCTTTGACATCAAGGAGCCTCCGGAAAGTCTGCTCATTGTTGGGGGAGGATACATAGCCGCAGAGTTCGCCCACTTTTTCTCGGCCATCGGCACTAAGGTAACCATTGTTGGAAGAAACATCCGATTCGTTCCTCAAGAGGAGCTCGAGGTGTCAGAGCTTTTGAAGAAGAGGATGTCGAGCTATTGCCAAGTATACACCAACCACGAAGCGGCTCGTGCAGAAATCAGAAATGGGCTCAAGGTGGTCACGGCCACGGACAGATCAGATGGACAATCATACGAATTCGCCGGTCAGGAGATTCTGGTAGCCGTAGGCCGCAGATCAAACTCGGACATATTGGAGCCGGAAAAGACAGGAGTCGAGACTGATAGTAGAGGCTGGATAAAGGTAGATCCATTCCTTCGCACTACAAAAGAAGGTATATGGGCGCTTGGCGATGCCACGGGGAAGCACATGTTCAGGCATACCGCAAACTATGAATCTGAGGTGGTGTGGACGAACGCCTTCACGGAGCACAAGCATCCGGTAGACGAGCACGCCGTCCCGCACGCGGTGTTCACGCACCCACAGATCGCCTCGGTCGGTATGACAGAGGAGCAGGCTAAGCAAAGCCATGAGATACTGGTTGGCGTGAAGAGGTACAGCGACGTCGCCAAGGGATATGCCATGGGTGAGGAGGACGGATTTGTCAAAGTGATCGTGGAGAGTGAGACCGGCCGGATTCTCGGAGCTCACATTATTGGTCCCCATGCGGCCATCCTGGTCCAGCAACTCGTCTACTTGATGAATACCGAGCAGCAGGACTACATGCCTCTCGCCCTGGCACAGACGATTCACCCGGCCCTGAGCGAGGTCGTGGTGGGAGCTTTTGGAAACCTCAGGCCAGTGGGAGAACACATACACGAGCACGTGGACTGACCTTGGCATCAGTCCCGATTCGCCATTCTCTAACGTCTATTCTTCTTCATCAATGCGAGAATCATGATCGTTTTTATGCGAACAATCACTCCTATTTTTCTTCTGATTGGAGCAGGTTTCCTCTCAAGAAAGATGGAATTCCTGAAATCTGGCGATGAGCGAGTGCTTAGCGCCTATGTCTATTACTTTGCACTACCAACTCTCTTCTTGGTTGACATGTCTGAAACGAGTTACGACGAAGAAACCATTAGATTTATGATTGCAGGGATTATCCCTGTCTTTGTGGCGCTGATTATTCACATTGCCCTTTGCCTTGTATTTGGGTTCTCAAAGAACACTCTTTATCTGCTGATTATAAGCACTGTTTTTGGTAGCCTCGCTTTCTTTGGCATTCCCTTCATTACCTTTGCCTTTCCCACGATGCAGGCAGAACACATGGCAACCTTAGCAGCAGCTTCCATTGCCCCTGCAAGCGTTGCGATATCTATTACGGCCCTTGAACTGTATAAACTTGGAGAAGTTACCATCGGGGAAGGATTAAAACTCGTTGTAAAAAGGCTTTCAAGAAACCCACTGATTATCTCAATTTTGTGTGGAATCCTGCTATCTGTTACCGGAATAGTAGTTCCCCTCCCTCTGTCAACTCCTTTACACATGTTGGGAGGCACCACCTCTACCGTGGCTATCTTCATGCTTGGCGTCTTTCTCTACGGGAGGACTTATACGAATACTGTTGAAGCTTTGAAACTAAGCCTGCTGAGGATGGTGTTCTTACCCATCATAGCTCTTTTCACCACCAAGTTGCTTAACCTGCCGGATGTGGAAAGGGCAACGTTGGTGCTTATGCACGGTATGCCTCTTGCTATTTCTATGATCATTCTTGGCGAGCGTTATGATTTCTACAAAGAGACAATTGCCTCTCTGATTTTGATTTCGTCAATTGGAGCAGGAGCATATTTGAATTTATGGCTTTGGGTATTACGATATCTCTAGGATGTTGTATCTTGGGGGGGATGAACTCAAGCAGGTGGACAGGACACTTTCTTCGTGGGCACGTATTTTCCGAATTGTAAACCTATGAGAGGAGGTGTAAGATGGCACTGGTGAAAGATGTGGTCTGCAAGATGATGGTGGATCCCGAAACCGCTCCGGCCAAGACGGAGTACAAAGGCAAGACCTACTACTTCTGCGCTCCGGGCTGCAAAGTGGCCTTTGAGAAGGACCCGGGGAAGTATCTAAAGGCCGAAGGCGAGGATGCCCACGCAGGCAGCTATCACGGTGGCTCCTGAGAGACTATGAAGGTAATTGGGATTTCCGGGAGCCCTCGCAGGGGAGGTAACACCGAAACTCTCCTGAGGGAGGTGTTGCGAGGGGCGGAGGAAGCCGGGGCCGAAACTCGTCTCTTCATCCTCTCCAGGATGAATATCTCGCCTTGCCGTCACTGCGATGGATGCCTGGCCGAGGGAGTGTGTGTGGTGAAGGATGACATGGGGTTGATCTACCCGGAGATCGAGAGCCTGGATGCCCTCGTCCTGGCCTCTCCCATCCACTTCTACGGGGTCACCGCCCAGGCCAAGGCGATGATTGACCGCTGCCAGGCCTTCTGGGCCCGTAAGTACGTCCTCAAAAGACGAATTGCCAGCAAGAAAAGGAAAGGTGTTTTTGTCTCCGTAGGCGGGACCAGGCTCCCTGACCTCTTTGAACACGCTAAGGCTACGGTGAAGATCTTCTTTCGTACGATTGACGTAGTATACTGGGCAGAGCTCCTTGTCCCCGGCGTGGACAGTAAGGGCGAGATAAGAGAACACCCCGCGGCGTTGAAGGATGCCTACCTCCTCGGGAGAAGGCTCGTCGAGGAAGAGGGAAGTGAAGGAGGTCTTGATAATGCCAGCAGTTGAAATCAAACCCGATGTCTATTGGATAGGGGTAAACGACAGGACAACCGACCTCTTCGAGGGCTTGTGGCCGATCAGTCAAGAGGGGGTTTCCTACAACACCTATCTGATCAACGACGAGAAGAAGGCCATCGTTGACCTGGCCAAGGCACTGAAGACGGACGAGTTCTTCGACCACATCGCCGAAATCGTGGACCTTTCTGAAATTGACTACGTGGTCATCAACCACATGGAGCCAGATCATACCGGTGTGCTGCGCACTCTCAGGAGGGTAGCCCCGCGTGCAACCATCCTGGGTTCCCCGAAGACCAAGGCGATGTTGGAGTCTTTCTACGGCGTCACCGAAAACGTCAGGGGCGTCGAGGACGGGGAGACCCTCTCACTGGGCAGAAGGGCGCTGCAATTCTTCTCCACGCCCTTGGTGCATTGGCCGGAGACGATGGTGACCTACGAGACGTCGCATCGCATCCTCTTCTCCTGCGATGCCTTCGGCGGCTACGGGGCCCTCCGCGGTGCCATCTTCGACGACGAATGCACGGATCTGGACTTCTACCAGAAGGAATCGCTCCGCTACTACGTCAACATCGTGGCCAAGTTCAGCAAGCCCGTGCTCAGGGCCATTGAGAAGCTGGCCGATGTGCCGGTGGAGATCATAGCCCCTTCTCATGGGCTTATCTGGCGAAAGCATCCCCAGCTCATCGTTGACCTTTACAAGAAGTGGGCCGAATACGCCACCGGCGAAACCGAGGCGGGGATAACCCTCATCTACGGCTCGATGTATGGCAACACAGAGACGATGATGAACGCCGTAGCCCAGGGTATCTCTCGCATGGGGATTCCTCTGGAGATCTTCGACGCAGCTAGAACCCATGTTAGCTACATCCTCCCCTCTCTGTGGACTAAGGCGGGGGTGATGATTGGCGCTCCCACCTACGAGGGCACGCTGTTTCCGCCGGTGGCCCAGGTGCTGGAGATGGCGGCGCTCAAGCGGGTGCTGAACAAGAAGGTCGCCATGTTTGGCAGTTACGGGTGGAGCGGTGGGGCTCTAAAACACCTCGAGAAGATCATAGAGCCTGTGAAGTGGGAACTGGTTGACTCGTTCGAGTTCACTGGACAGCCCACCGAGGAGGAACTCAAGAAGGGGGAGGAATTCGGGGCCAGCTTTGCGGAAATCATAAGGAGCAGTGAGGCAACGAGTAACGAGTTACCCGTTACCTTGTTGACTCGTTGACTCGTTACTTTGTTTAGCGAGGAGGTACACATGCCAGCGGAAAAAGGTAGCGTCCCTGGTCGCCATGATGAACACCAGGTCGTTTTCTACGGTCTCTCCACTTGCGTCTGGTGCAAGCGGACCCGCAAGTTCTTGGAAGACCAGGGGATTGCGTTTGATTACGTCTACGTGGATTTACTTTCCGGCCAGGAGCGGGAGGGGGTGATGGCCCGGGTTCGTCGCTGGAATCCTGGAGCGTCCTTTCCCACCTTGGTGGTGGACAACTCCAGATGCGTGATCGGGTACAGACCGGAGGAGATCAAGGAGGCGCTGGGGCTATGAACGAAGAGATGGCCGTTTCTACTGAGAAGGTGGACGCTCTCTACGAGCGACTGGATCGAGAGGCAGAGGCTTCCGGCTATCACTTCAACCCCGACCGGGAGTTCGCCTGGGAGCTGGTGAAAGGGCTGCTCGTCAACGAACAGCGATATGGCTACTGGTCCTGTCCATGTCGGCTGGCGACGGGAGACAAGCAGAAGGACCTGGACATCATCTGCCCCTGCGACTACCGGGACGCCGACCTGCTCGACTGGGGGAGTTGTTATTGCGCGCTCTATGTCTCCGACGAAGTCTTGCGGGGTGAGCAAGAAGTCCAACCCATCCCGGAACGCCGCCCACCTGAGGGAGAGCGCCCCCAGGATCACCCCACCAGGGCACCAGCTTGGCCCAGCAAGGAGCCTGCTCTCCCTGTCTGGCGCTGCCGGGTCTGCGGCTATCTCTGCGCCCGCGATCGCCCTCCTGCCGTCTGTCCTATTTGCAAGGCCAAGCGGGAGCGCTTCGAAAGGTTCTGGTGAAAGACGCAAGGTGCCAGGCACTTCCGGAAAAGCCGTCTGTCTCAACGCCGAGGGCAATTTGAAAAGCACTTTTGCTGTGAAATCATCGCTGAAAGTGCCTGGCACCTGAATGCTCAAATGCTTCGAAAGGTTCTGGTGATTTGGGAAGATGACAGGCACCATTATTAACGTGGCCACCGTGGTAGCAGGCGGCACTTTGGGCACCCTTTTGGGTGAAAGGCTGCCTTCCCGTATCCGTCATATCGTTATGCAGGGAGTGGGTCTGGTGACCCTGGTGGTGGGGATGAGTATGGCCCTCACCACGAAGAATTTCTTGCTGGTGTTGGGAAGCATCCTCGTAGGCGGCATACTGGGGGAGTGGTGGCGGTTGGAAGAGCGGCTGGACGGGGCTGGAAAGTGGCTGGAGGCTAAAGCTGGCCGGTTCCCCTTCCTGGCCCGGGGTGAATTCACCAAGGGCTTTGTCACCGCCAGCCTCGTCTACTGCGTGGGGCCCATAGCCATCCTGGGCTCCATTCAGGACGGTCTCTCGGGTGATTACACCCTGCTGGCCATAAAGAGCGTGCTGGATGGCTTTGCTTCTCTGGCCTTCGCCGCCTCAATGGGGATGGGGGTGACCTTTGCTGCCATCGCGGTGCTTGTTTACCAGGGGATTGTGACTCTAGGGGCTTCTCTCTTCCAAACCATTCTCACCGACGCCATGATCACGGAGATGACGGCCACTGGTGGAGTTATGATCCTGGGGCTTGGCCTTTTGCTCCTGGAGATAAAGCAGGTCAAGGTAGCAAACTTCCTGCCCTCTCTGGCCATTGTCCCGCTGCTGGTAGCTCTGTGGGAGAAGTGGGGGCCTAGTTGAGGGAAGGGTGGGTTTCAGCGTAGGTTCAGGGTGATCTTTAGCGCCTGGTCTACGTGGCTCATAGTCTCCGGCCCCAGTTCGCCCAGACGTTTTAGCAACCGGTTCTTGGATATCGCTCGTACCTGCCCACCCAGGATTACGCTATCCACCTCTAAACCGCCTTCCGGTGCGCAGACGAGCACATTGTTGGGGTACTGGCGGGTCACGTTAGCGGCCTTGGTCATGGGACATATCACGATTACCGGACTATACTGGTTGATGGCGTCCCGGCTCACGATGACGGCTGGCCGAATTCCAGCCTGTTCGCTGTCTTCCACGGGGTCAAGGCGAACCCAATAGATGTCACCGCGTTTCATAGGTTCGCCTCTCCGAGCTGGAAGGCTTCCCAATCCGCCTTTTCAAACTCCTGAGCTATCTGGCGGTGGAGGACTTGAGCCTCCTGATCATGGGCCATTTGAGCAAATTGAGCGTCTATCCAGGCTTCCTGCAGATGCTGTAGATAGGTTTCTACGGCCCGAACGATAAGGCTATTCTGGCTCTTGGCCAGGCCCTGGTTCACTGCCCGCTGGATTTCGTCGGCCAAAGCGACAGGCAAATCCACGGTGGTGCGTCGTCGCACTGGCCGGAGAGGAGCATGAGTCATGGGTGTTCTCCTTTCAGATTATTGAGGATAGCTATACTGCTCTGCTGTAGTGATTATATTGTATCATATGCTAGCTCAAAATGCAAGCATAGTGAGCGGGAATTGCTGGCCACCATTGAGACGGGGCTCCATAAGGTAGCAAACTTCCTGCCCTCTCTGGCCATTGTCCCGCTGCTGGTAGCTCTGTGGGAAAAGCGGGGGCCTAGCT
>JBAWAP010000096.1:0-13379 GCA_049589355.1 Anaerolineae bacterium | reverse complement strand
ACAGTTGGTTCAACCGCTTTCGCAAGCTGTTGATCCGGTGGGAAAAGAAGGCTGAACACTGGTTGGGCCTCATCCAATTCGCTGCCTGCCTCATCGTCTACCGTCGTGCATTTTTAGGATAGGCTCTAATGAGGTCAGCTCCACGGCTGAATAAAGCCGCTGCGACAGCCTGAGCTCGGTGCGGTTATTGCCCTTAAACATGATCCAACGGCTCTCAATCCAACCCCAATTCTTGCTGAGCTTTCGCTCCTCCAGGATAAGCACCCCGTTTTCCTCATGCCAGTCTCTCTCGCGAAAGATCCGGGCAAGGATTTCCTTGCCCATCATCTCCAGAAGGAAGACTCCGCCCGGTTTAAGTGAGCGGTACACGTTCAACAAAACTTGACGGTCTTCTTCCGGATCTTCAAAATAGCTAAATGACGTGAAGAGGTTTATAACTACATCGAAAGCATCCGGCCTGCAAAAGCTCCTCATGTCATCTTGAACAAACTCGATCTTCAACCCCTCTGCCTCCGCTTGCTTGGATGCTCTGTCCAGGTACAGTCGTGTCCTATCTACCCCCGTCACATGAAATCCACGACGGGCTAATTCCAAGGAGTGTCTCCCCACACCACAACAAAGATCGAGAATGTGCGTTCCCGGTCCAATCCCAAGGAGGGAAACGACTTGCTCCACCTCTGCCGGAGCATCTGACCAGCGCCGCTGAGCAAACAATATAGGAGCCACCGTTTCCCAAAAGACATCCTGTTCGTGCCAAGGTTTCACTTCTTGCATTCCACACCTCGCTGATTTGCACATGCCAGATCCCAAGTTCTCAAGTACTGATTATATCGCAGAAGGCTGGATTTGCCAACCTCCGAAAATCTGGGGAATCTGTGCCCCAGCATACTTCTGGACCTGATCTTAAGAATCGGGTCACAGTATCAGCATCACGTCGCCAAAGCTGTAAAAGCGATATCCTCTCTGGATAGCTTCTTGATACGCTCTATCAATCAACTCCTTGCCAGTGAAAGCCGCTACCAGCATCAAAAGGGTCGAGCGTGGCAGGTGGAAGTTGGTGATCAGGACGTCTACGGCACGGAACTGGTAACCGGGGTAGATGAAGAGATCGGTCCAACCGGTGAAGGGGGTCAGTAGATTGGTAGACTGGTAGACTGGTAGACTGGTAGTTGGTAGACTGGTTTCCAGTTTCCCAGTTTCCCAATTTACCAATTTACCAACCCCTGCGGCCGTCTCCAGCACCCTGACCGAGGTCGTTCCCACGGCTATGATGCGCCTGACCTCGGCGCTAGCTCGGTTTATTTGCTCTGCCACCTCTGGACCAAGCCTGCAATACTCGCTGTGCATGGGGTGGTCCTCGACGTTCTCCGTCCTCACCGGGCGGAAGGTATCCAGACCAATGTGGAGGGTGACGAAGGCGAACTTCACCCCCTTGGCTTCCAGGTCTTTCATCAATTGCGGCGTAAAGTGCAGGCCGGCGGTGGGAGCAGCCACCGAGCCCTTGACCCTGGCGTAGATGGTCTGGTAGCGTTCCGGCTCTTCTAGGGGTTCGTGGATGTAGGGAGGTAGGGGCACGACGCCCAGTTCGTCTAAAAGAGGCTCGATGGGCACTTCGAACTCTATCAGCCTCGCGCCTTCTCCTGCCTGCCCGATCACCTCACCGACTATCCCTTCGGCATCTTTCGTCTCACCTTCATTCGGGTTCAACTCTATTCGCGTTCCCACCCTCACTTTCCGCCCTTTGGTCAGCACCTCCCAAACCTCTTCCCCTCTCTTGGCCACCAATAGTATCTCAACCTTGCCACCTGTGGGTACCTTGCGCCCAAACAGGCGGGCTGGGATGACCCGGCTCTCATTGCAGATCAGGACCTCGCCGGCTGCCAGGTAGTCGGCGAGGTCGTGAAAGGTCTTGTGCTCGATGGTCCCGGTCTTGCGATCCAGCACCATCAGCCGTGAGGCATCGCGGGGTTCGATGGGAGATTGGGCGATGAGCTCTTTGGGCAGGTGATAATCGAATTCCCTGGTCTTCATCGTTCATATCTCTCAAGCAAAGCCTGGCGAGAGATCCAAAGTTGAGCTCGTTCCAGGCGCATGAGGCCCTTTGTCTTCATGCTGCCGGGATTAAATGTCCAGATCAGCCACCAGGTGTAGAGATTCTCCCAGAAATCTCCAAAGCGCCTTAGCTTGCCAGTTGGATTCCTTCTCACCAGATCGAAACCCAGCCGTTTGAACAAAGCGCTTCCCTCCAAGTCCCCTTGTAAGAAAGCTGTCTCTCCACGGAAGGCTCGTATCTTTTCAAACTGGGGCGCGTCTTCGAGATATGTGACCAGTTTCTTGAGCGAGCCCCTCCAGAGGCAATAGGCTCTCAGCGCCCACTCAAGGCTCGGTCCCTCTTCATCCATCCGCGGGAGGTGTTCGTTCCATAAATGCAACTCGCCCACCACCTCACCCTTCTCGATCCTCGTCCCATCGGAGAGGGTTAACTCTCCTGCGCTTCTCCCCACTGCAATCCTCAGGATGCAGTTTTCATCCGGGGTGAATTCGCGGACATGATATGCTCGTCGCACGAGAGTGTCGAGACCACGGACTGCCGCCCTCCCGATAGCGCCTATCAATTCCTCCCCTCCTTTGGCAAAACCTTTACCGGCGCCACGATACCATGACCACCCCGCCCGTGATGAGGGCGATGCCCAGCCATTGGCTGGTGGTGATGGCCTCTCCGAAGATAAGGCGCGCCCCGATAACCTGAACAGACACGAAGCCCAGCCCAGCAGTGAAGGCATAGGCGAGGTAAAGAGGAATGAGTCGCAGGAGGAAAGTGAAGGTCACTACGCTCAGGAAGCCTGCTATGTTCCCCACCACTTGCCACCAAAGGAAGCCGCGTGGCCCATGGCTGGCGGCCGACCACTTGAACGCGACGCTGCTGACCACAATGAAAAAGATGTTGGTTAGGATAAGTCCCGCAATTCCCAAGGTTCTCATCTTCTCTCCTTGTGATGACCTACTTGCCCAAGAGCCGGGCGATCACGTTGAGCAACAGGGTCAATAGAATGCTGAGCAAGATGCAGGTGACGATAGGGAAGTAGAAACTGAACCCCTCCCGCTCAATGCGGATGTCGCCTGGGAGGCGACCTAAGAAGGGGATCCTCAGCTTGGGGGCAAACGTCATAATGAGTCCGACCAGCAATACAAAAAGCCCCACCAGGATGAGCATCTTGCCCATCGTCCCAAAGCCTTGCATTTCATCACCTCGCTGTTCCTAAAATGCCCAGTGGGGGGTTATGAAATCAACTCTACTTGTGAACTAGAGTCCGCGCAAATTCGAGAAACTGGCGCACCGCTTCTTCAGGCTCAGTGAGTAGATAGCTTTTATAGCTCCTCCAGTAACTCTTGGATGCGTTCTATCTGCGTGGTCAAGTAGTCAACGTTCTGAAAATCTTCCAGAATGTCTTCTTCCTCCACCGAGCCCTTTCTGATCAGTTCATCCATCTCCTCAAGGGAGGACACGCCGAACTTGGCGCACCTGACTCGCCGCTCGGACTCTAACAACTGCATCCTGTCTAGAAGAAAAGCCCGTAGGCTTTGTTGAAGGAGTTCCTTCTCGCTCAACGCAAATTCCTTAGCTATCTGCTTAACGGCAACCATATACCTCCTCCCAATATGCCAAGTTCGAATTTGGGCAAAGCTTCAGCGCAGTTCAGTTAGCAACTCGTCAATGTGCGCCTCGTTGTACCGCTCCCACTCGCTGTAGATACAGCCACAGTACTGTTGGCGGTAGAGGCCGTGCTCGTGGGTGAGACGCCCCCGCTCCGACCAACCACGGCGGAAGTTCTCAAAATAGAACTCCACCTCCCATTCCTCAGCCACCTCTTCGCCGATCTGGCGGATCATAGCCTGGTCCTGGTGGGGGCTGATGAGGAGGGTGGTGGTGAAGGCGTCGAAGCCACTCTCAGCGGCGACCTGCGCCGTCTTCTCCAGGCGCATCCGGTAGCAGATGCGGCAACGTTCCCTGAACCTCTCATGCCCCGCCACTGCTCGCAAGTAGAGGGGCATCTCGTACTGCTTATGCCAGATCACGAGCAAGTCAACTGCCTCAGCGTACTTCTGCACGCTCTCCCGCCTCTGCTGGTGCTCCTGCCAGGGATGGATGTTCGGGTTGTACCAGAAGCCCGTGACCTGGAAGCCCTCCTCCCGCAGCCGCTGGATGGTGTATGTACCGCACGGCCCGCAGCAGACGTGGAGGAGGATGCGCTTTCCCTCGCCTGCCCTTTCCTTTTCGACCTCCTTTGGCTTCGGCGGCAACTCCACGCTGTAGGAGAGTTGGATGGTGAAGGGCTCTTCGCTGATCAGTGCCGCCTTGCCCTGGGCGATGAGCTCCCGTGCTTTCTCAGCGGTGGTGGGTGAGAGTTGCTGGCCGTTGGAATCGAGGACAATGACTGGTGCCATGCGAGGCTACTCCTCAATCTCTGAGAGCTTCCAGCGCTCGATCCCGCGCCCATCGGGTAGCAGCCTGGGTTCGCCAATCATCTCTGCTTTCAGGCCGAACCGCTTCCTGAGCAGGGCGAACATCAGGGTGGTGGAGATGTGAGCGGGCACAGCGCCTTCGGCGATGAGGCGCCTGGCCCCGGGGAGGATGACCGGGTTGAGCATTTCGTACTCCAGCTCGTCCTCACCAATTTGGCGAACGGCGATGTCTTCCACGTACCCCGCCTGGCGCAGATAGTCGGCCAGGCGTCGCATGGCACTGAGCGGCGTGTCGTCAGGAGTGAGCCCCAGCGTCGGCTCTATCTCGTCGAACAGCACCTCTCCTGAGCGCCACACCACGTGCCACGCCTCGTCGCCCCACCGTTCCCAGATGGCCCGGTAGATGGCATAGATCTGCAAGTCGAAGTAGTGAGGGTCAATCTTGCTCATGTTCTAAACTCCCTATACAACACCCAATAGCGCTTCCCCGGCCCGCGATGGTGATAGATCTCGAACACCTGCCCCGTGTCCGTCTTCACTCGGTAGTAGTCGCGATGCCTTCGGCTCCACCAGGCCCGCTTGAAATCCAGCCGCCGGTACTGCCGCTCTATCTCCACGATCTCGTACTCCCGGCCCTGCCAGACAAAAGACGTGGGCGGCCCTGGCTTTTGGGCAAAACGTACCTCTATCTCCTCGTCAATGAAACGAGACCCACTGTCCATCCCGCGTTAGCTCTTGGCCTCCTGCAATTCAGGGTGATGGGTCTGTATCCAGGCTTGTGCCTGAGAGGCAAACTCTCTGGCCTCTCTCAGCAGGCCTTCTGCCTCGGTCATGGAGATGTAGCCTGCTCCTATGTAGTCAGCTCTGTTCCGCTTGCGGCGGCAATCGTCGAAGTAATCGGCTAACGAGGTGATACCTGGGCCCATCGCTTCTTTGAGGAACTCGAGCGTGGTGGAGTGGTGACCGATGCCGTGAGCCCTGTACCCCTCGCTGTACATCACTGCCGTAGCGGCCTGCAGAGCGGCGTTGTAGGCAGTGGCAAAACGACGGTCGGCTGATAAGGCCGTAAGGGCCGCGTCAGCCAGGTCCCGCTCCACGACCTGGAAGAGGCTGGCAATTTCCTGTGGGTTGGTGTGGTGGCGGCGGACGCGTCCCTCACGCAACAAGCGCTCGTAAGGCATCTTCGTCTCCAATCAAGAAGAGTTTGGGAGCCGTCAGCACGTTGCGCAGAAATCCATTTCCTGTCTGTGCTCTCGTCCGAAACTCCTCTGGGCTGAACAGGGTGTAGTTGATCTCACGATGCGTCAGCTTTTCCGCCTCTTGCAAGGTGGTATGCAGTGTCCGGCTGGATATAGTTCCCACGACGAGGAGGTCAATGTCGCTGGCAGTGCTTTCCTGATCGGCGGCGTAGGAGCCGTACATGAAAGCCAGGGTGATGTTCTCCGCTTCTTTGAGTGCATTTCCCAGCAGTGCAGTCAGGCCGACGGTTTTCAGAAAGATGCTTTTAAGTTCAGGGAACAGGAAGAAGTCGCGGTTGACCTGATAATGCACCTGGTTCCCCCTGGTGAAGCTGGTGAGCAACCCCAGGGCCTGCAGCCTTTCCACCTCGCGCTGGATAGCGCGGATGGGCAGGCCGGTCAGGGCACTGATCTCCCGCTGGTAGAAGCTAGTTTCTGGGTTGAGTAACAACAAGGCCAACACTTTGACCCGTGCTGTGGAAGAAAACAAAAGCTCTAACATCGCTCGCGCTCCTATTGACTACAATTTGTAGGCGGTTATATACGAAATGTAGTCAAACGTCAAGTTCTCGGCCGCTCCAGCGCCCACCTTGCCACAAGGGGCCTATCCAATAGCTGGATGGCACCGTAGCGCTTGGCTTGTTCTCGGTCGAGGAAGGATTCGTTGCATTCGGGGCAGACGTACACGGAGTAAGTGACAGTGAATCTGCCATCAGCTATAGTGTATGTTGCCTGTTGTTCAACCATCGGACCATGACCGTGAGGGCAGATAGGCGGCTCACCGGGTGGCCGCGTTTCCCACTCCAAGGTCACTTCTTCCTCAATGATGTCATCTGGGCTGTACTGAACCACTGTATCCTGCATTAGTGAATCCTCAGAACAATGCCGGCTGCCCAGGTTTTTCCTCGTAGGGGATGCCCAGGTGCTCGTAGGCCCGGCGGGTGGCCACTCGGCCGCGAGGGGTGCGGTTCAAGAAGCCCAATTGCAAGAGATAGGGCTCGACGACGTCCATGATGGTGTCGGATTCCTCCGAGAGGGCGGCGGCGATGGTCTCCAGGCCCACGGGGCCGCCCTCGAATTTCTCGATGATGGTCGAAAGCACCCTGCGGTCTATGTCATCCAGGCCCAGCTCGTCTACCTCCAGCATGACCAGGGCCTCCCTGGCTACAGACTTTGTGATGCGCCCCTCAGCCCGCACCTGAGCATAATCGCGCACCCGCTTGAGGATCCGATTGGCCACGCGAGGCGTGCCCCTGGCGCGGCGGGCAATCTCCCTCACCCCGTCCTCGTCTATCCCCACCGCCAGGATGCCAGCCGAACGGCGCACGACGGCCTCCATGGCCGCCTGGTCGTAAAAGCCCACTCGATACACCACCCCGAAGCGCGCTCTGAGGGGCGAGGTCATAAGGGCGAGCCTGGTAGTGGCCCCGATGACGGTGAAACGAGGCAGCCTAAGACGGAGGCTGCGGGCACTGGGCCCCTTGCCAATGATAATGTCTAGCGCAAAATCCTCCATAGCGGGATAGAGCGTCTCTTCAATAGCCCGGCCCAGGCGATGCACCTCGTCAATGAAGAGGACATCGCCCTTGCGCAAATTGGTGAGGATGGCTGCCAAGTCCCCGGCGCGCTCGATGGCTGGCCCAGCGGTGACCTTGATGTTGACGCTCATCTCGGTGGCTATGCAATGGGCCAGCGTAGTTTTGCCTAGACCCTGGGGACCATAGAGGAGAACGTGGTCCAGGGCCTCGCCCCGTCCTCTGGCCGCCTCAATGACAATCCTGAGGTTTTCCTTGATCCTGTCCTGGCCGATGAATTCGGCCAGCCGCCTGGGGCGTAGGGACACGTCCAAAGCAACCTCTTCCTCCTTTAACTTCGGCGAAATCATGCGCTCCTCGGTCATAGCTTCCTCGCTTGGGGATGAGACTCGTCTCGACAAAAGCGATTATACCAGAAAGGACAGAAAAAGGAAAGCCTGCGCCCATTGTGCCAATGTGAACATGCTTCTTTGACAAAGGTGTCCATTAGTGATAAAATAGGGTTGGCAATTAGCCTGGCGCTAATTGCCTATTGCTGAAACGAGGAGGTTAGCATGGGTAAACTTACCGAGATTCGCTGGCATGGCCGCGCCGGACAGGGCGTGGTCACTGCCGGCGAGCTATTGGCTGAGGCGGCAATGGAGGAGGGCAAGTACTTCCAGTCCTTCCCCGATTACGGGCCGGAGCGCATGGGAGCGCCCATCAAGTCCTACACCCGCATCAGCGACGGGCCTATCGAGGTCCACCACCAGATCCTGTACCCCGACGTGATCGTCGTGGTCAACCCCAACCTCATAGGGGTGGTGGACCTTACTGAAGGGCTCAAAGAGGACGGCGCTGCGATCATCAATACCCCGGATTCCCCGGCAGAGATTCGCAAGAAGCTGAGGCTGAAGAGCGGCAAGGTGGCTACCCTCGACGCCACGCGCATCGCCATGGACACCCTGGGGCGGGACATCCCCAGCACCCTCATGCTGGGCGCTGTGGCGAAGGTCACCGGCCTGGTGTCATTGGATAGCGTCGCCCACTGCATCAAAGAGCGATTGGGTGAAAAGCTGCGTGCAGAGGTGGTGGAGGCTAACTTGACCGCTCTCAAGAGAGCATACGAAGAAGTAGTGGAGGGATAAAAATGACAGTGAATTTAGAAGCCGGTTGGAGGGAAGCCTCCATCGCCGGGACGATCTTCGAGGCGGGAAGCTCGGTCGAGTATATCACGGGCGCTTGGCGTACCTTGCGCCCTGTGCGCGACGAAGAGGCGTGCACCCACTGCATGATCTGCTGGGTCTACTGTCCTGACTCGATCATTCTCGTCGAAAACAGCAAAGTGATCGGGTTCGACTACGATCACTGCAAAGGCTGCGGCATCTGCGCCGCTGAGTGCCCGGTCAAGGTGAAGGCCCATGCCTACACCGGCCAACCAGGCAAGGTCATTCAAATGGTAGAGGAGATAATGGGTAACGAGTAACGGGTTCCCACTTACTCGTTCCTTGCTACTCATTCCTCGTTACTCTCGCTAGGAGGAAATGAAAATGGCAAAATCAAAGATACGGGCTCTGGACGGAGCCCGCGCCGTAGCTGAGGCCATGCGCCAGATAAATCCGGACGTGGTGGCTGCCTACCCCATCACCCCTCAGACGGAGATCGTACAGACCTTCTCCAACTTTGTAGCCGACGGGTTGGTGGACACCGAGTTCATCGCTGTGGAGAGCGAGCATGCAGCCATGAGCTGCTGCATCGGTGCCTCCGCCGCCGGCGGGAGGGTGATGACCGCCACCGCCTCGGCGGGCCTGGCTCTCATGTGGGAGATGCTCTATGTCGCCGCCTCGCTGCGGTTACCTATTGTGATGAGTGTGGTCAACCGGGCCCTCTCGGCCCCCCTCAACATCCACTGCGACCACTCGGACTCCATGGGCGCCCGTGACGCGGGCTGGCTCCAACTCTACTCCGAGAACCCCCAGGAAGCATACGACAACGTCATCCAGGCGATGCGCATCGCCGAGCGCCTCTCTTTGCCGGTGATGGTCATGCAGGACGGCTTCATCACCGGGCACGGGGTGGAGCGGGTGGAGGTGCTCGACGATGGGGCAGTCAAGGGTTTCATCGGCGAGTACAAGCCTAAGCACTCTCTGCTCGACGTGGATAACCCCGCCACTTATGGGAGCTGGGACATGTATGATTTCTACTTCGAGCACAAGCGCCAGCAGACAGACGTTCTCTCTAAGGCAATGCCTGTCATCGTGGAGATGGGCGAGGAATACGGCAGGCTGACGGGGCGCAAGTATGGTATCCTCGACGCCTACGAGATGGATGACGCTGAGATGGCCATCGTCGTCCTCTCCTCCACGGCTGGCACGGCTAGAATGGTGGTGCGAGGACTGCGTGAGAAGGGCGTCAAGATCGGCCTCATCAAGCCCAGGGTCTTCCGCCCCTTCCCCGCCAAGGAGTTCGCCGAGGCCCTCGCCAACGTGAAAGCGGTGGGGGTGCTGGACCGCTCCATTGTCTTCGGAGCGCTGGACGGCCTTGGCCCCGGCCCACTTTACCTGGAGCTCTGCGCCGCCCTCTTCGCCGCCGGAAACGCCAAGACGAGGGTGGCGGACTACATCTTCGGCCTGGGCGGCCGCGATATCGTCCCCGCCTACATCGAGCAAGTGGCCCAGGACCTGGCCGAGATAGCCGAGACAGGCAAGGTAAAGACCCCGGTCAACTATCTTGGGCTGAGAGAATAATCTGGAAGTTGGAAATTGGAAGTTGGATTTCTAATCTCTAATCTCCAATTTCTAATCTCCAAACAAAGGAGTGACTAAATGGCCATAAACTTGAAAGAGATAGCAAACAAAGAGGAACGGCTCGTAGCCGGACATCGCTTCTGTGCCGGCTGTGCCGAGCCGATCTTAACCCGACAAATCCTCAATGCTATAGACGACCCAGTGGTGCTATCCTGTGCCACCAGTTGCATGGAGATCGCCACTTCGATCTACCCCTATTCGTCCTGGCGGGTGCCCTGGATCCACAGCGCCTTCGAGAATGCCTCCTCCACCATCGCTGGAGTTGAGGCGATGTACCGCTCCCTGGTGCGTCAGGGTAAGATCGAAGACAGAGGACTCAAGTTCATCGCCTTCGGCGGCGATGGTGCCACCTACGACATCGGCCTGCAGTGGATCTCCGGCTGCTTCGAGCGGGGCCACAAGATGATGTACGTCTGCTACGATAACGAGGCCTATATGAACACCGGTATCCAGCGCTCCAGCGCCACCCCGCTTGGCGCTCACACCACCACCTCGCCAGCAGGCACGGTCATCCCCGGGAAACAGCAATGGCGAAAGCCCCTCACCGAGATCTTCGCCGCCCACCACATTCCCTACGTGGCTCAGGCCTCGCCCAGCCACTGGCGCGACCTGATGACGAAAGCCCAGAAGGGCATCGCCGCCGATGGGCCAGCTTTTCTAAACGTAATCGCTCCCTGCCCTCGTGGCTGGCGGCATGAACCCGAAGAGACCATCGAGATGGCCAAGCTGGCCGTAGAGACCTGTTATTGGCCCCTCTACGAAGTGGAGAACGGCCAGTGGAAGCTGAATTTCAAGCCGCGAGAGAAGAAGCCCATCACCGCCTGGCTTGAGCGACAGGGACGCTTTCGTCACCTCTTCCAGCCGCAGTTCAAGCACGTCATTGACGAGATACAGGCCAAGGTTGACGAAGAGTGGGAGAGGCTCCTCGAACGCTGTGGTGAGGCGTAACCTGTAGATTGGGAAACTGGTAAATTGGTGACCAGTCTACCAATTTACCAGTCTACCAACCTACTGAGAGGATCCAATGGCCAATGTCTTTCAATCCCTCCACCCTCTGGTCCAGCACAAGCTTGCCCTCCTGCGGGATGTGAATACTGAGCCTAAGAGGTTTCGGGAGTTGGTAAGGGAGATGACCTGGTTGCTGCTTTACGAAGCAACCCAGGAGTTGACCCCAGTGGAACGCCTCGTTACCTCGCCCATGGGCAGCGCGGTGGGAAAAGTCCTGGTGGAGGAGATTGCCTTCGCGCCCATCCTGCGGGCTGGCCTAACTATGGTAGGGCCAGCGCTGGAAATGATTCCTACGGCTCAGATTTGGCACATTGGCCTCTATCGAGAGGAGGAGACCCTGCGGCCCATCGAATACTACACCAATGTGCCCCAGAAGGCGACGGCCGAGGTAGCCTTCATCCTCGACCCCATGCTGGCCACTGGCGGATCAGCAGTAGCGGCAGTGGACATCCTCAAGAAGAGTGGTGTTCGAAACATCAAGTTCGTGGGCCTCATCGCCGCCCCCGAGGGGATCGAGCGCCTCTCCAGCGTCCACCCCGATGTTCCCATCCACATCGCCGCCATTGACCAGGGCCTAAACGAAATGGGCTACATCGTGCCTGGCCTGGGCGATGCAGGAGATAGGCTATTTGGGACAAGCTGACACGGATTGCCCGATGATTAAACGATCCTTGAGGGCATTCTGTAACTTCACCCGCCATCCCGTCATCGGAATGGTAGTGGTCGCCGCTTTTGCTTTTTTCGTCTATCGAGACGCGCTTGGCTTCCTATTCTTCAACGACGACCCAACCGGCCACTTCCGCTGGATGGAGGGCCGCTCCATTGTCTCGTTCTTCGTCTCAGCGTGGGGACACGCCTACTACAGGCCACTCAGCTTTGTGCTATGGGAAGCCCTCCACGCTGTACTTGACCACCATGACCCCTTTTTGCTTCACTCCCTGAACATCGTCTTCCACGCCGCGAACTGTAGCCTGGTCTGGCTGCTGGCCTATCGCCTTACGAAGCACAGGGGTTATGCCTTCATGGCGGCCGTGCTCTTCACCCTCTATCCCTTTAGCTACGAGGAGGTAGCTTACGTGGGCGCTTTCGTCCATCCCCTGACCACGTTCTTCGTTCTGGCTACCCTGGTCCTCTATCGGGCAGCCAAGCAGGGTGCGAGCTGGTTGTTTTATGCCTCGCACCTAACCCTCGTCCTGGCACTTTTCACTCAGGAAAGTGCTGTCGTCGCCCCCCTTTTGCTCATCGCCTGGGAGCTAATCGGCCGGGGCAGTAGCTATCCCCCTTTACGCCGACCTGGCCGACTTCATCGCCTTCAAACGGTGGCCCCAGGCGTCAGGCCAGGGGTGTGGTCGTGCGGTAGTTTCAGCCTGGCTGGGCCACCTATGGCGACGAGATCGAGCTGGAGGGCTTGCGGGCGCTTTTGGCCAAAGGACAGGTCTATCTTTTCGATTTCTCCGCCTGGGAGTTCTTCGACCTCACGGCCAACTGGCTCGTCTCCCCCCAGGGAGCCTGGGAGGAGACAGCTACCTTCGGGGAAAGGATCGCCCTGGCGGAGCATTTGGTGGAGAAGGACGATGGCTTCCTGAAGGTGACCCTCTGGTGGAGGTGCCTGGAGCCACCGGAGCGCCGCTACACAGTGTTCCTACACCTCTACAATGCCGATGGCAAGCTGGTTGCCCAGAAGGATTCCCAGCCGGCGAGCGGATCACCTGCCGACGGTCTTCTGGCACAAGGGAGACGTAGTGCGCGACCAGCGGGTGATCGAACTGCCTGCGGGCCTGTCTCCTGGACGCTACACCATCGCCGTCGGCCTCTACGATCCCCAAACGATGGCCAGGCTTCCGGCCATCGCCCCAGATGGAACCCGTTATGACGACGCTGTCGTCCTGGAGGAATGGCCTTTGCCTTAGAGGTACTTCCAATGGGGGTGAAACGATGCCTTTTCTTTTGGTTTTTGTGATAGCTTTTGTTCTGGCGCTGGCGCTGACGCCACTAGGCGAGTGGCTGGGACGGCGTCATGGCTTCGTGGCCGCGCCGGGGGGCAGACGAAGGCACGCTGGCACGAAGTCGAGGCTTGGCGGCGTGGCGCTGTACGTAGCCTTCGTGGTCGCGGCCGTGCTGGCCCAGTTCCTGCCGGTAGCGAGACAGGATCCCAAAGAACTGACCAGGCTGGTGGGACTGCTCCTGGGATCCACGTTCATCTTCCTGATCGGGGTCTACGATGACAGGAAGGAACTCTCGCCAGCACCACAGCTCACCGCTCAGTTCATCGCCTCCCTCATAGCTATCTACTTCCTCATCTTCATCGAAGTCATCAACAATCCCTTCGCCCCCCCTTCATCCCCCCC
>JBAWAP010000095.1:0-3145 GCA_049589355.1 Anaerolineae bacterium | reverse complement strand
CTAGTACTTTGTCAAGTCTGAATTGATGGGTAGAGGCGCTTCAGCTTGATGCGCGCGTCCTCGGTCGTGAAACGCCAGTTGACGGTCGCACCGCTGGCGTTGCGTTCCGCTTCCCAGGCCGCTGTTTCCTGTGCCAGAATGGTTTGGTCAGGAATGCGCTGATCGAGACATTGCCGACTGAGCACGCTCAGTTCGATCTCTGCTACGTTGAGCCAACTCCCATGCTTGGGTGTGAAGTGAAACTCCAGCCGATCCAAGATGCGCTTGGCTTCGGCCGGCGGAAAAACCTCGTAGAGGGCGGCCGGGTTGTGGGTGTTCAACTGGTCCTGCACCACAGTGATGACCCTGGCTGCGGGAAAGTGAACATCCACCAGGTCACGCATACACTCGGCCCAATCCGCCTTCGTCCGTCGGTCCGTGACTTTGACATGTCGCCAGTTTTGCAAGGGAGCGAAGAACATGAACAAATTGGCGACCCCTTCCCGACGGTATTCGTAGTCATAACGCTCCGGTTGCCCCGGCTGCATGGGGAGTGGCTGGCACGTTTCACTTACCAGTTGCACAGGAGTTTCATCAAAACCAACGATGGGCTTGGCCGGATCAGCCGGCCGCTTGTAAACGTCGAGCACGTCCTCCATGTGGTAGACAAACTCGGCGTTGGCTTCCGGCGGAATGCACCATTCTTTCTTCTGCCACGGCTTCACTTCATTCCGCTTCAACGCCTGCCGGACGGTCTCATGCGACACACTCTCGACATACTCCAAAACCACCATCCTGTCCGCCAGCAAACGCAGCGTCCAACGTTTACGCCCATCAAGAGGTGCGCTGCACGCCAAGACCGTGAGATGTGCCTCTTGCTCCCCATCCAGCTTGTAGCTGTATTCACGGGTCGGCGGACGCCGATTCAAGGCGGCCGCCAGTCCTTCTTCGACAAAGGACTGGCGCACCCGTTCAATGGTAGGAATGCTCACATCCAGGGCTTGGCTGATGACTTGATCCTGCCAGCCCTCATCGGCTTTCAGAAGGATACGTGCATGGGTGAGCTTGCGGGCTCGTGCTGTCCCAGACCCAATCAGCTTCAGCAGCGCCTCACGTTCCTCGGCGCTCAGGGTGACTATATATTTCTTGGCCATGTCTGTCTCCTTTTTGAGGAGACAATATACCACTATTGGCGTCACCCATCAAATTATGCTTGACAAAGTACTAGGGTCTCACGCAGTAAGTACTGATACTACCACAGTTTCCATCCCCTGTCAAAGTTTTGCAGCCCCCTCCCCGGCCCTCCCCCAACCCTTCGACCTTACTCAGGGCAAGCTTTGGGGGAGGGAGTATGGCAAGCTTCGATTGAGCACTTGCAAAAATCCCCAACCGGCGTTACAATTTGGGTAACGAGTAACGAGGTGATGAGGCAATAAGTTGACTCGTACCTCGTTGACTCATTGACTCGTTACCCTATTGAACAGTGGAGGTGATCATGATTAACGTCACGTGCTTCAAATGTGGTTGGAGATTCACTCTCGACGAGGAAGCGATCGCCGAGAGCCTCGCGGAGGCTAAAACCTCTCCCGCCCGTCATTACGTTGTGGAGTGCCCTCGCTGTCGTCAGGCCAACAAAGTGCCGCTCAAGAGGGGCAGCAGGCGAGGCAGAATTGCTAAAAGGGAATAGGAAAATGCGGAAGAGGAGATTGTGGACAGCAGTTACGGTGCTGGCCCTGCTTTTGGCTGGTTGGCCGTCAGTCCAACCAGTCCGGGCGGACATCTACACGGTGACGACGACAACAAACTCCGGCCCGGGTTCCCTACGCTGGGCCATAGAACAGGCCAACTCCAATTCCGGCGCTGACGTCATCGCCTTCAACATCCCGACCTCGGATCCCGGCTACAAGCCTGTGGCCGGCGTTTGGACCATCCAGCCCTTGAGCCCCCTGCCCTACTTGACCGACGGCGGCACCAGCATTGATGGCACGACCCAGCCGGGGTTCAGCGGTTCGCCCATCATTGAAATCGAGAGAACAGAGGCTGGGATCATGGCCGGCTTGCGCATCGAATCAGCTAATAACACAATCAAAGGGCTGGTGATAAACCGTTTCATCATGCAAGGGATACTTATATATGGAAGCGGAGCCGTTGGGAACATCATTTCTGGCAACTACCTCGGTACTGATGCTACGGGTGCCTCAGGCCCGGGAACCCAGGGGACAGGTATCCAGATAGCGGGTGGTGCCCATGACAATACCATTGGCGGTACGTCGCCCGAGGAGAGGAACGTAATCTCAGGAAATGACCTTAACGGCGTTGAGATCAGTCGAGCGTACAACAACCTCATCATCGGCAACTACATTGGCACCGATGCCAGCGGCGTGGTGGCTCTAGAAAACAGCCGGTCTGGCATTTTAATTGGCTTGGGCGCTCAGGGCAACGTCATCGGCGGGACAGCGAGTGGAGAGGGGAACGTCATCTCAGGCAATGGCTCCAGGGGGATCTATATCTATGCCAGCGGCACCGTAAGCAACACCATCTCCGGCAACTACATTGGCACCAATGCCACAGGCAATGCAGCCCTGGGGAATCAGCGTGATGGCATCTACATTGGCGAGCCCACCGGGGGTGCTCAGGGCAACATCATCGGCCCTGGCAACGTCATCGCTCACAATAGCGAGAACGGCATTTGGGTAGTCGGGCCTGACACCACAGGCAACAAAATCACTCAAAACTCCATCATGGACAACGTCAACCTGGGAATTGACAACTACAACGGCGGCAACACTGAGCTGGCACCGCCCACCATCACCAGCGCAACTGATGATTCTATCTCCGGCACCGCCTGCTCCAACTGCACAGTGGAGATCTTCTCCGACCCGGAGGACGAAGGTAAGACCTACGAGGGTGCAACCACTGCTGATGGCGATGGCAACTTTACTTGGACAGGGAGTGTGACAGGCCCCTACGTTACCACTACCGCCACCGATGCCTCCAGTAATACTTCGGAGTTCTCCTGCAAGGTGCCGCTCATGAGCTACGCCGTGATTAACACCAATGACAGCGGCCCTGGCTCCCTGCGCTGGGCCGTCGAGCAGGCAAACACCAACCCAGGCCCAGATACTATTGTCTTCAACATTCCCCCCAGTGACCCCGGCTACAACCC
>JBAWAP010000094.1:0-2316 GCA_049589355.1 Anaerolineae bacterium | reverse complement strand
AGAAGAAAAGGAAACGTGGCCCGATGGCCGCGTGACCTGGGTCTCAACAACCAAGATGCCCATGCGTGACGAGGAAGGGCAAATCATCGGCACCTTTGGCATCACCAGAGACATCACCGAGCGCAAGCGGGCGGAGGAGAAGATAGAACATCTCAACCTGGTGTTGCGTGCCATCCGCAACGTCAACCAACTCATCACCAGGGAAAGGGACCGCGGCCGTCTGCTTCAAGGCGCCTGCAAGACCCTCATCGCGACTCGTGGCTATCACAGCGCCTGGACCGCCCTGTTGGATGAGTCAGAAGGGCTTGTGACGACCGCCGAAGCCGGTTTGGGCGAGGATTTCTTACCTCTGGTCGAGCGATTGAAGTGCGGCGAGCTGACCGCTTGCGGGCAGAGAGCCCTGAAGCAATCGGGCGGTGTGGTAACCGAAGACCCGTCCACCACCTGCGCCGACTGTCCCCTGTCGAGCATGTATGATGGCAGGGGGGCGGTGACCATCCGGCTGGAGTATGGCGGAAAGGTCTATGGCCTGTTGTCTGTCTCCATCCCCAGAGACCTCGCCGCAGACGAGGAAGAACGAGCCTTGTTCGAGGAGGTCGCCGGAGACATCGCCTTCGCCCTTCACAACATGGAATTGGAGAAGGAGGCGCAGCGGCGAACGGCTCAGGCCGCGCTGGTCTATGAAATAGGTCAGCGCGTGAGCAGCAAGTTAGAACTGGATGAGCTGCTGCCCGAAATCGTGACCACCGTGCGTGATGCCTTCGACTTCTATGGCGTGATGATACTGCTAGTTGACGAAGAGGCCAACCGCCTGACTATGCAGTCCATCGCCGGCGGCTACGCAGACATCTTCCCCCGGGACCTCTCTCATGCCATCGGGGAAGGGATGATCGGATACGCAGCAGCCAGCGGCAAAACCCAGGTCAGCGGGGATGTCAGCAAGGACCCTCATTACGTGCGCGAGGCGGACGAGGAAACAAAGTCGGAACTAGCGGTACCCATCAAGAGTGGGGATAAGGTCATCGGCGTGCTCGATATTCAGAGTGACCAATTCGAGGCCTTCGATGAGACCGACGTGATGCTAATAGAGACCTTGGCCGATCAGATTGCCGGGGCGATTGAGAACGCCCGGCTGTTCGAGGAGACCCAGACCCGAGCCGAGGAACTGGCCGTCCTCAACGAGATGGGCCGCGCCTTGACCGCGATGTTGGACGTGGATGCGGTGGTGAAGAATATCTATCACCATGCCTCCCATCTGATTGACACGACCAACTTCTACGTCGCTCTGTACCATCCGGAGCAGGACGAGGTGAGTTTTCCGCTCTACGCCGAAGGGGAGCAAATACGAGTAGCGGGGCGACGCCGAGCCGGGCAAGGAATGACGGAGTACGTGATCCGAACCCGCGAGCCATTGCTTATCCAAGAGAACATCGCCGCCCGGCTGGAAGAGCTGGGCATCGAAATGATTGGCACGAATGCCCAGTCGTGGCTGGGTGTGCCAATGACGGTCGGTGACCAGGTGCTTGGCGTCATCGCCGTTCAGAGCTACACTACGCCGTGGCTCTACGATGAGCGCGACCGTGACCTGCTGAGCGCCATCGCCAACCAGGCGGCCATTGCCATCAAGAACGCCCACCTGTTTGAGCAGACAGAAGCGGCTCTGGAGGCATTGCGAGTCAGTGAAGAGCGGTTTGCCCTGGCCGTGCAGGGCGCAAATGACGGGATATGGGACTGGGATATTCAAAACAACTCACTCTATTGGTCCCCGCGTATGAAGGAGTTGCTTGGGTATGCTGATGACGAACTCGACGTTGACTTTGACACGTTTGATTCATTTCTGCATCCAGACGACAAAGAGCATACGAACGCAGCGATAGAAGCTCACTTGAAGGATCGGGGGCCGTACGACGTGGAGCAGCGACTACGCACCAAATCGGGCGAGTATCGTTGGTTCCATGCCCGGGGGCAGGCACTTTGGGACGAGACCGGAAATCCCCTTCGCATGATCGGCTCTACCAGCGATATAACCGAGCGCAAGCGGGCAGAGAAGGCACTGAAGGAGTACTCCGAGCGGTTGGAGGAGATGGTAGAGGAGCGCACCAAGGAACTCCGAGATGCCCAAGAAGCACTGGTCCGCAGAGAGAAACTAGCCGTGCTGGGACAACTGGCCAGTGGCGTGGGCCACGAATTGCGCAACCCTCTGGGGGCCATCAGCAACGCCGTCTACTTCCTCAACATGGCCCTGGAAGAACCCGATCCCGAGGTGAAGGAAACGCTGGAAATCCTGCAGAAGGAAGTGAGAACATCCGAGATGAT
>JBAWAP010000093.1:0-8396 GCA_049589355.1 Anaerolineae bacterium | reverse complement strand
GGGAAGCCATGATGCGTCTCGGCCATCAAACGACCCTCACGCATCCGGTCGGCCGACTCCGGCGTCACATCGTTGGTGAAGATCTTCACCTCATCTTGACGCCCCGCCGCCTCCACGGCCAGCATGGCCCCCAATCCCATCTCGCCTGATGCCGCCCAGATGACGTCCAATGCCCCCGGCGGGTTGTTCCTCAAGAATTCCTCCGCCGCTTGGCGTCTCTTTTCCCGGTTCCAGTCGGCTGGCAGTGTATCCACGATCTCAATGCTCGGGTACTGATCGATCACGCTGTGGAAGCCGTTCAGTCGGGCCACAGAGCGGAAACCGCCGCCCCTTGCCCGCTCAATAATGCTATTCAGCAAGGGAAGGTCTTCTTCGAACCAGAGGGACATCAGGGGCTGTCTAGTCACATTATGGGCCATGAGTTGGTTGCAGGCCCGGTTGGAGTAAACGATCTGGAGGTCAGGGTCGGCCATGAGGATGGCATCTATGGAGTTCTCCACCATGTACTTGAAGATGTGCAATCCCTCCTTCGCCTGCCTGCCTGCCTGTTCGGCAAACAGGTGCGCAGTTTCCGATGCTCCCAATTCCGCGAGCCGTTGGCGTATTTCCGCCAATTCGTTTGCGAGTTGCTCTTTTGTCTTATGCTCCTCTTTCATCTTGCGTGCCTCCCAAAATAGGCAGCGATTTCACCTAACCACCCGATATAGGCAACCTGACCCTAAAGGTCGTTCCCTTTCCCACCTGGCCTGTTCCGAGCCCCTCGGCTTCTCCTTCGGCCCTTCGACTTCCCCTTCGGCTACGCTCAGGGCAGGGCTCAAGGTAAGCTTCGCTCAGGGCAGGGCTTGGGATACACTCTGTCGAGGGGCTCTCCACCTCGATGGTGCCCCCATGCCCCTCCACCAGGGTCTTGGTGACCGCCAGGCCAAGGCCAATTCCCTTGGCCTTGGTGGTGAAGAGCGGCTCGAAGAGCTTGCCCAGGTTCTCCTCGGGGATGCCCATCCCTGTATCGGCGAAGGAGACGGTCACCCACTCTGGACTGGGGGTTTCGGACGGCTCGACGGGTCGCCTGAGCCTTCGTCCCGAGACTTCGCCGAGCTCAGTCGAGGCGCTCAGGCCAGGGGGCTCGCCAAAGTCCGAGTTCGCCGAAGTCTTGACGACTAACCGCCCGCCCTCAGGCATAGCCTGGATGGCGTTGAGGATGATGTTTCCGAAGGCTTGGCCGAGTTGATCGGGGTCGGCCCGGATGATCGGCAACGCCTCGTCCAGTTGGCTCACCACCTTAACGTTCTCCGGCACGGAGATACGGGACAGCACCCCTTGAACGATCTCGTTGATATCTGCCTTCCGCCAGGCGGGGGGTTTGGTACGACCGAAGTCGAGGAGGCTGCTGATGATCCTCTCGCATGTGTCCACTTTCTTCTCCAGTATTTCCAGCATCTCCCTCACCTTCGGATCAGGCTCTTCCAGGACTATGTTGAGGAAGTAGGCGGCATTTTTGATGGCCGCCAGGGGGTTGCGCAGCTCGTGGCCCACCCTGCTGGCCAGTTGGCCGAGGATGGCCATCTTCTCCATGCGGATCAATCTTTCCTGCGCCTCATCGAGTTCCTTAGTTCTCTCCATAACTCTCATCTTCCACTCTCCACTCCATTCCTCAAGCTTGGCTTTTGCTTGTTCTAGATTTTCGAATAGCTTTGCGTTCTCAATAGCGCTGGCTGCTTGGCCACTGAGGACAGAGGCTAACTCCATATCGCTCTCGGCGAAGGGAGTCCCCTCAACTCGCTAAGATTGAGCACTCCGATGACCCGATCCTTGATCTTCAATGATCGCCTGGGGATCCGTCCCACAGCACGACGTTTTTCAACAAAGCCATCCAAACCACCCAGGCCTGGGATTCCAATGTCAATCAGGAGCAGGGCAAAGGTCTCCCTCCTAGCCATCTCGAGGGCTGCATATCCGCACTTCACGCCCTTTACCAAGTAACCTGCAGAGACTAGTGTCCTGCTGCGAGATCAAGGATACCAAGATTGTCTTCAACTACTGAGATCGTACCTTGAGGCACGGTCAACGCTCGCCCTTCTCGAGGTGAGGTATCGCACTGACCGCTGGAGATCCTCGATTTGCAGCGGTTTGATTAAACAGTCATCAGCCCCGCAGCGAAGCATCTCCTCGACTCTCCTGTTCCCCGCAAACTCAACTATGCCCACGATCTTGATGTGCTCTGTCTCAGGATCGCCCTTTATCTTCTTGCAGACCTCAAACCCGTCGCTCTCAGGCCTCGCGATGCTCAGAAGGATGACGTCCGGCTTGAAGGCCACAACTTGGACGCCAACCTCATAGCCATTGCTTGCGGAAGCGAATTCGTAGACATCCCTATCTTCGCGCAATGCCCTGATGATCAGCTCAACGGTTTCTGGTTCATGGTCCACCACGAGGATCCTAACCTTGCCATCCTGCAGCTTGTCCCTTTGGGCGTTTCTGGCATGCCTTATTGATGGCCTTACGGGCAGAGATCGTTGTCGGCTCCTCTCCAGGTACTCGTTCAACATTGCCAGGCTGTAGCGGCGATGTCCTCCGGGGGTGCGGAAAGGCGTCAACTTCCTTTCCTTTTCCATCCTGTCTAAGGTAGCCAAGCTGACATTCAGGTACTTCGCAGCCTCCCGTGCCTTTAGTAATGACATTTTCTCCTCAGCCATGTCATTCCACCTTGGTAACGCCAGCGGTGATTATCACGCAAAGCCCATTCAAGTAATGGAAAAACGTTTGAATTGCGATCAAATTATAGCACGGTTTTCTTAATCTATGGGTGAAAGCGGCGTGAAATCTTCATGAATTTTGCGTGAAAGAAAGAGCCGAGCCCACCATTTCATCGGGGTCGCAACCCCCGATAAAACCTGAACAACAGCTTGGCTTGGGCCGGCAGATGACGGTTGGGCTTAGAGATATGGGCCATTTCACGGCGGGCGAAAGCGATGTGCTCTTGCCAGCCGCACAACAAAAAGCGAGGCCTTGTGCCTCGGCTTCATTCGTTACTTTATGAAACCAGAACTGCCGATGAAAAAATAGCTCTGGGGGCGCAGGCGATGTCCTGAGCCTGTCTAAGGGTTGTCAGAGCATAAGACGTCGTGAAACGTGAAAATGTGATGCGTGAAAAGCAATTCAGGTTTCACGCATCACTTCTCAATCTGTTTCACCTTCCCCCTCCTGCACAGGCTCCGGTTCCTCGACTACCTCCTGTACTGGGAAGGAGCCTGCCCTGAGCTCGTCGAAGGGTTCCAGGTCCAACAGCTTGCAGTAGACGTAGTTCCCCAAAATGCGCAGGCTAGCGAGGATAGGGGCAGCCAGGAACATGCCCAGGATGCCGGCTAACCTTGCCCCGGCGATAGCCCCGATGATGACCACCAGGGGATGCAGGTTGAGGCCGTGGCCAATGATGCGCGGCACCAGGATGTTGTTCTCCACCTGCTGGATGACCACGTAAAGGCCGATGACCAAGAGGGCAAACCAACCGTTGGAGAGAGGCAGGTAGGTGGATCCTTGGAAGTAGGCGATGAGGACGGCGGGGATGGCAGCGATGGTAGGCCCGATGTTGGGGATGATCTCTAGGACACCAGCCATTATCCCCAGGATGAGGGCGTTCCTCACCCCCACAGCCCGTATGGTCACCCCCACCAGCGTCCCCACGACGGCGCAGAGGATAAGCTGGCTCCGGAAGAAGGCGTTCCAGACGACGTTAATCTCCCCTACCAGCCGGTGGACTTCCTCCCGATAGTCCACTGGCACCAGCTTATCGAGGGAGCGACCGAGCTTACCCATGTCTTTGAGCAGGTAGAAGGAAACGATGAGGACGAAGATGAGCCAAGCAAAACCAGAGGCTAAGTCTATGAGGAAAGAGACCGTCCGGGAGGCGAGAGGAGAGACGATGTTCTGCAGGGTGCCGCTCACTTCTTTGTATACTTCCAGGAGGTCAATGGAGAAGCCGAAGATGAGGAGGGGCTGCTCGAAGAAGCGGCTGATGCTCTTGACAATATCCTGAAATTCCACGTCTATGCTCGTCACCTGCTGGATGAGGCTCGGAACGAAGGATAGGAGCACCAAGCCCAGGATGACGATGAGGGCCAGGTAGACGCTCGCCACGGCCAAGGTGCGGGATAGCTTGGCCCTGGTAGTGAGGAATCTGACCGGGGGATTAAGGATATAGGCCAGGATGACGGCAATGGCCAGGGGGGAGATGATCTGGCCGAAGCGATAAACGATAAACACCAGAGCCAATAGGCTACTGATGATCACCAGCCACTTGGTGGATTCGCTCCAGCTTTTGGACATGATGGGCACTCGATTTTCGTGTTCACTCTATAAACCCTATCCGATCGAGCGGCCAGTAGGAGAACCAAGCCCGGCCAACGATATTGTCCAGGGGCACTGGGCCAAAGGAACGAGAGTCGTTGCTGAAGCCGCGGTTATCGCCCATTACGAAGACGTGCTTAGGCGGCACAACGGTAGCCCTCATGTCCCTTTGGGGCTGCTGAGAGAGATACGGTTCTTCTAGAGGCTGCTCGTTAATGTGAACCTTGCCGCCCTTGATCTCCACCTTCTCGCCCGCTAGGCCAATGACTCGTTTGATGAGGAGCCCTGACCCGGCCTGAGGAACCTTTAGGACAACGATATCGCCCCGCCGTGGCTCACGGAAGCTATAGGAGATCTTCTCCACCACCAGACGCTGGTCTGAGTGCAGGCTGGGCTCCATGCTCTGGCCATGAACACGGGTGGCCTGGGCCAGGAAGAGGATTATCAGGACGGCGATGAGAATGGCTGGCACGATCGTCTCGACGATCTCGCTCAACCACCTCAAAGCTATCTTCAAAGCGGCTTCTCGCTTTCCGGTTTCTGTATCTTGCTGAAATTCTTCCAACTTCCAATCTCCAACTTTCAGTTTCTAACAAGCTAGCGGCGCTGGGAAGGGCGACGATCACGCGAACCGCTGCTGCCTGGGCCAGAGTCACGCGAATCGCGCCGCCCCGTTCGATCGGAAGGCTTGCGGTCGTGCTGGCGGGCTTCCTCGGCCGTCCAACCCTCGAGGACAGCCTGGCGGGAGAGCTTGATCTTACCCTCCCGGTCAATGTCAATGACCATGACCATGATCTCGTCGCCCACACGAACCACATCCTTTACACTGGGCACCCGGTAATCCGCTAGTTGCGAAATATGGACCATGCCATCCTGGCCGGGTAGTATCTCCACGAAGGCGCCGTAATCTTCAATCCGCACCACTTTGCCGGTGTAGATCTTCCCTATCTCTGGTTTCTCTACCAGAGCTTCTACCATTTCCTTAGCTCGCTGGGAACTGGGACCATCGGTCGAGGCGATGTAGACGCTGCCGTCGTCTTCTATGTCTATCTTGACCCCTGTCTCCTCTTGGATATGGCGGATGGTCTTGCCGCCAGGACCTATGATGGTGCCGATCATCTCCGGATCAATCTTGACGATGGTGATGCGCGGTGCGTAGGGCGACAGCTCCGGCCTTGCCTTTGGAAGGACTTCCAGCATCTTATCCAGGACGAAGAAACGTGCTTCCTTTGCCTGTGCTAGGGCCTCGGCCATGATCTCGTAGCTCAGGCCCTTGACCTTGATATCCATCTGCAAAGCAGTGATGCCTTTTCTGGTACCAGCCACTTTGAAATCCATGTCCCCCAGGTGATCCTCGATTCCCTGGATATCAGTCAGAATGCGGTACTCGTCTCCATCCTTGACCAGGCCCATGGCTATGCCAGACACCGGGGCTCTGATGGGCACGCCGGTGTCCATCATGGCCAGTGTGGAGCCGCAGACGCTGGCCATAGAGGTGGAACCGTTGGAGGAGAGCACCTCAGAAACCAGGCGGATGGTATAGGGGAACTCCTCCTCGGGGGGAACCACAGGCAAGAGAGCTCGCTCGGCAAGGGCTCCGTGGCCGATTTCCCTCCGGCCCGGTCCACGCAGAAAGCGGGTCTCCCCAGTGGAATAGGGCGGGAAGTTGTAGTGGTGCATGAAGCGCTTGGATTCCTCTGGATAGAGGCCGTCCAAGGGTTGCTCTTCCCTAGGTGTACCCAGAGTAGCGATGGTTAGCACCTGAGTCTCGCCCCGGTTGAAGAGCCCTGTTCCGTGTGCCCGCGGCGAGATGCCCACCTCGCAGGATATGGCCCGGATGTCTTCAGGGCCACGACCATCGGGGCGAACGCCTTCGTGGAGAATTTGCTTACGCACCTCGGTCCTCAATAGCTCGTTGAAGACCTCCTCGACGTCCCTCTCCTGGTATTCACCTCCCAGTTCGGCCAAGAGTTCCTCCCGGAGGGCGTCCAGGGCCCTGTTGCGCTGCGCCTTCTCGCTGGTCTCGTCCAGGACCTTATTGATCCTTCCATATAGGCGTTCCGCGACGATCTGACGCAATCCCTCGCTCACGGCGAAGGATTGATACTCTGACTTGGGCTTCCCGACTTGCTGGCGCATCTCTTCCTGGAGAGTGATAATGGGTTGCATGGCCTCGTGGCCAGCCTTGACGGCCTCCACTATCAGCTCCTCCGGCATCTCGTTAGCACCAGCCTCCACCATCATCACGGCGTCGGCTGTGCCAGCCAAGCGCAGGTCCAGGCTGCTCCCTTCCATCTGGGAGATGGCGGGATTGAAGACTAACTGCCCATCAATGTAACCCACCCGCACCGCTCCCACCGGTCCCATGAAGGGGATGTTGGAGATAGTAAGGGCTGCTGAGGCCCCGATGACGGCCAGGATGTCAATCTGATGTTCCTGATCGTGGGACAACGCAGTGATGATAACCTGTACATTATTACGCAGGTCTTTGGGGAAGAGGGGACGGATGGGGCGGTCGGTGAGGCGACAGATGAGGATGGCTGCCTCATGGGGTCGCCCCTCGCGGCGGAAGAAGCTGCCGGGGATGCGTCCTGCGGCGTAGAGCCTTTCCTCGTAGTCTACAGTTAGGGGGGAGAAGTCTATGCCTTCGCGGGGTTCCTCTGACATAGTGGCCGTAGCCAAAAGTAAGGTGTCACCGCAACGCAAGGTGACAGCACCACCCGCTTGGCCGGCCAGCTTGCCAGTCTCAATGCTAATGGGATAGTCCCCAATAGCAGCAGTAAATTGATGTGCCATATTATTTTACACCTCCGAGCTGAGGCTAGGCTCAGAGGCCAGGGACTGGGGAGTAAGTCAAATCTCAATGATCCAATGACAAATGACCGAAAAGCTACCTCTAGGTGCCAGATGATTTTGGGATTTGATCACTTCGTGCTGAAGTACTCAGTGCGAAGCATTGGCTCATTGGTCATTGATTTGGCTTACTCTCCAATTCCTAAGCCCCATCGCCCAACCTCGTATTCGTTTAGTCTATATCACTCGCTTCGCTCTATCGCGTCTCACATCTGCTGCGATAAGCAATAGGCGATGCTATTTACGCAGACCCAGTCGCTCGATAATCTTTCTGTAGCGGTCTGAATCCTTTCGGTTCAGATATGCTAAGTGACGCCTGCGTTGCCCGACCAGCTTCAACAGGCCCCGCCGCGAGTGCTCGTCGTGCTTATGGTTCTTGAGGTGCTCGATCAGTTGATCGATCCTACTCGTCAGCAGCGCGATCTGGACTTCGGGCGAGCCGGTGTCTGTGGAGTGCATGTGATTTTCTTGGATGATGGCTTCCTTCTCATCCCTTGATAAGGTCATGCTCACCTCCTTTAAAATCCTTTGCCCCAATGATATACTGACTCTAAATACTCTTTTCGGGTTGCTTCATCGACTGCATCGGCCCCATACAAGAAAACGTGTTCCACGTGCTGAATTCCACAATCTCTAGTAGAGTTGGCAATTATCTTCTTCATCGCATCTTGTATGCTTGAAGTTTTGTAGTCTACCTCTGAATAATAAGACGTGTTGGGGAGTAGAGCTTTCTTATGCTTCAGAAGCCCCTCTAATTCTCCTGTCTCTGCATATTGATATGCAAAACCGAGTGAGAGAACCCGGTCTATCCATCCTTGCTATGCCCTCCATCCTTAAGCCCCTTGTTGAAAGCTTCAAGAACGGCGTGGTTAAACGACTCAGGGTTAGGGTGCGCGTAAGTCACTAAGGCTTTCATTTTTGGCCGCCTTCTATTGCTTATTACATTATAACACATTTCGCTGAAGGATGCAAACAACCAATAATTACTTTTAGGGCAAATGCATTCTCTCCCTGACGTCCCACAACCGCGGATCTAAGGGCAACTTCTTGCGTAGGTCCCCACAAAGTGGACGTTTTTGCCCCCTTTTATCCCCACCTCGCAGGTGATTTCGCCGAGAATGCGATTGCCCTAGGTCGAGCTCAGGGCAATTGCAAACTCCGCTAACGTGGTCATTGCGAGCCGAAGGCGAAGCAATCTC